>JAJPKD010000308.1 GCA_021323895.1 Acidobacteriota bacterium
AGCGGCAGGCCAAACCGCTGGGCCTGAATGCGAGAAAGGTCGTGGCCAAGCGTTATTCGCTGAAAGATGCACAGGGAAACTCAATCGAAGAATGGAGCGACATCGTAGCGCGCGTGGTCGCGCACGTCTCCGTCGCGGAAACTGATCCAACTGAGCGCGATCTTTTTTACAACGCCATGAGCGACATCATGAACGCTCGTGAATTCGTTCCTAACACGCCTTGTCTGGTGAACTCCGGCAAGCCGAACGGTCAACTCGCCGCCTGCTTTGTGCTCGACGTGCTTGATTCGATCGCCGGCATCATGAAGACTGCTACCGACGCAGCGATCATTCATCAGACCGGCGGCGGCACTGGTTTCACTTTTGAGAAGCTTCGCCCGAGCGGCTCGATGGTGCGCTCGACGCACGGCGTTGCCAGCGGGCCCGTGTCGTTCATGAACATCTTTAAGACGACCACCGACACGGTGAAGCAAGGCGGCGTCCGCCGCGGCGCGAACATGGGCATGATGCGAGTCACGCATCCTGACGTGCTGCGTTTTATTCACGCAAAGAACGATCAGCACTCGCTCACCAATTTCAATATCTCAGTCAACGTTACCGATAAGTTCCTCGAAGCGGTTGATAAGAGCGAGTGGTATCAACTCGAGTTTCATGACGAGCCCTGGAACGATCCGGTTTTCGATCCTGTCACTGGCCGCAACTACGTCGTCTATCGCCGGCCTGACGGCTCGACCGTCACGTTCCGTGACAAAGAATCATTTGAGACCGCCGATCTTTCCGACGCTTTGATTGAAGAACCGCCAGCTCCGGGATTCGTCTACGCGCCGGACATCTGGAATCGCATTATCGCCAGTGCTCACAAGTACGCCGAGCCGGGAATCGCCTTCATCGACGAAGTCAATCGCCACAATCATATGATGAATTCGATGGGCCCGATCATGGCGAGCAATCCCTGCGGCGAACAGTTCCTGCACTTTGCGAACTCTTGCAACCTCGGCTCGATCGACGTCAACAAGTTCTACAATCGCGAGAATCGGCTCGATTGGGATCGATTGGCGGAAGTCACGCACTGGACGACGCGGTTTCTCGACAACGTGATCGACACGTGCGCGTGGCCGCTGCCGGAAATCAACGACGTGGTCAAGCGCACGCGCCCCGTAGGCCTGGGCATCATGGGCTTTGCGGATCTCTGTCTGAATCTGAAGATTTCTTACGGTTCGCCAGCGTCGATCGATTTGATGGACGAAGTGATGGGCTTCATTCGCAAGGAAGCCTGGAACGAATCTCTGCGCTTGGGCGCAGAGCGTGGCGTCTTTCCTGAACTAGAAGCTAATCGCGACAGTTACGCCGACTTTCTCTACAACCAGATCGGTATCTCACGTGAAGTTCCGCTCACCCCGCGCAACTATGAAGTTACGACGATTGCCCCCACGGGCACGATTTCCCTGGTCGCTGAAACGTCGTCGGGTGTGGAACCCAACTTCTCGTGGGCGTACGTGCGCAAAGACACTCTCGGCACACGCACATACGTCCATACTCTCGCCGCCCAGGCGCTGGGTTTGGATGTCGATCAGACCGATCAGGATTCGATCGATGCTGCGGCGGCTTACGTAGTTGAGCACGAGCACGAACTTCCCGGTTATTTCATTTCCGCGATGTCGATCAGCGCAGAGCAGCACGTACACGTGCTGGCCGCCGCGCAACGCAACGTCGATAACAGCGTGTCGAAGACTTGCAACGGTGCCGTGAATGACACTGTCGAGTCAGTCGATCATCTTTATCGATTAGCAAGACAACTCGGCTGCAAAGCCGTGAGTTATTACCGCGATGGCTCGCGCGAGAACCAGGTATTAACTTCGATGAAGACGGAAACGAAGAGCGAGACTCCGACAGTTGTCACCACGACAACAATTATCGATACGACTCCAGACTCCGCACTCCAGACTCCAGACTCCGTTGTTCCCGAGGGAAGAGCGGAATCAGAGAACGAAGCTGCCGCGCGACGCTTAGCGGAAGCAGAAGCTGCGGCGCGCAAGCAGGGCGCGATTCGGCTCGAGCGGCCGCGCGAACTCTCTGGCGCGACGTGGCGCATTCCATTCGACGGCCAGAACCTCTACGTCACAGTCAATCATGACGGCGAGATGATTGCCGAAGTATTCGCCACCGGCCCCATCAGCGGCGGTGTCGGCATGCTGGCTTCAAAGATGCTGCGCGGTGGATTCGACGCGGCGGAAGTCGCTTACAGCTTGAACAAAGTCACCGGCACGCACGCCGTCTGGTTCAACGAACGTTTGCTAACTTCACCCGAACAAGCCGTCGCCGAATGCATCATGATCACCAACCGGCGCTTGAAGGGCCATCCCGATTCCGCGCGCGCTTTGAAGACCGCAGCGGTCAGCATTCAGCCCTCAGCGATCAGCTCTCAGCCCGCGGTTGGTTCTGCCGACTCCCGGCTCCCGGCTCCGGGCTCCGTAATCATGAGCAGCATGATTACCTCCTGTCCCGAATGCCACGGCCAACTTGAGCGCGCGAGCGGCTGCGATTTTTGTCGGGATTGTGGATACAGCAAGTGTAAGTAAGGAACTTTTCAGTCAACTGGGTGAGCAACCGCTGCGATACCTCGCAGCGGTTTTGCTTTCAAGGAGTGTTATGAAACCAGAAGTACCAAATGAATTACTTCAAGCTATAGCGCGAAGCAACTGTGTAGCGTTTGTAGGTTCGGGCCCATCACAAGCCGCAGGTTTCCCCAGTTGGCCACGGCTCTTGAAGTTAATGGTGAAATGGTGCGAGGCGCGTGGCATTGGGCTCCCAAATCAATCAGACATCGAACACTTGATCACTGCTGAAAATTACCTTCTCGCGGCTCAGGCGCTACGCACCAAGATGGGCGACGACGAATATTTTGAGTTTCTAAGGGAAACGTTCGACAGGCCTACAGTTCGTTTGCCAGAGTTTCATCGGCTTCTCGCCCAGATCCCATTCACAGCGGCAGGAACGACAAATTACGAAACACTCGTAGAACGAGCAGCTATCGAATCAAAGCAGGTAGGGACAATCCCCGTTTTTTCGCAAACGGACTACGCTCAACTTGGTACCGCGCTTAACTCGAAGGAGTATTTCGTTCTGAAGGCTCACGGAACGATCGACCGTCCTGAAACTATTGTCCTAAGCGAAAAAGATTATGCGACGTTAATCCATAGTAGCTCGGGTTATCGCACGTTCTTAAAAGCACTCTTTCTGGATCGCACGGTTCTTTTTTTGGGGTTCGGCTTGAATGATCCCGAACTCCGACTGCTGCTGGAAGAATTGCGCGAGATCTTTGATGGCAATACGCCCCTTCATTACGCCCTTCTAGACATCAGCGGGACTACACGTACTGAACAGGAGAATTTCGAGACGCATTACGGCGTGCGAATCATTCCTTACAATCCGACGACGCTTGATCATCCCGAGGTGATTGAATTCCTCAGAGAGATTCTCGCTAAACTTCCGAAGTACATTATCGCGCATGCGATGAATTCCGCTCTCAAACCAGCCAAAGAAGTCCTGAATTCCGACTCTCACTATCGTCTGGTAATGAATAGTGATAACGAGTTTTCGGTACGAGAAAAATATGACGGCGCTAGCAATGATAAGCCGCTTACATTTACAGTCGGATTTGAGTTTGACAAGAAAAAGGAAACCGACCGCGAGGCCCACGAGGCGCTGAAGAAGTTATTTGCAGAAGGAGAACCTGCGACGATCAAAAGCCCGCAATTGAGTAAATTTATTCCGCCCGAAATTCTTTCTCCACTCATGCCCAATAAAGTGACTGAAATGCAGATTACCTTTGGTCCTGCAAAATCAGACAAGACTCTTATTGTGCGCGCAATCATGGAACCCAACGATGGCCCGTCAGTGACATTAGACAATATCGCTCTGAAGAAGATCCGCGGCGGTAGTGAGAAAGCCGTTCTTAGTAACGAAGATCAGGAGGTGCCCTGGAAGCTCACGCAAGTCATTAACTTTAAAGAGAATCAAGCTGAGACAACATTCACTTGTAATTGCGTAGATATTCCGATCAAACAGGCGCTGAAAATTGAGAAATTCTGGGAAGCTCTTTCTCGCGGCGGCTATCTAACTATCGAAATTGAGAAAAACGATTCACGAATAGGCCATTCGAAGATCGAAGCTGGAATTTTCGAGGCACCTGACCCGCGAATGATTCAGATCCTAGAGGCTCTAGAAGTTATTCAACGCAAGACTGGTGTGACATTCACTTCGCCCCAAAGGGTTTCCCCAGAAGAGGCAAAGGAGATCCTCACCGTCGCGCAGATCGTCACCACGGGATCCGCGACAATGATGCCGCCGGAGATGAATTTCACCGTGAAGGAATTACAAGACATGATTCCCAAGTTTGCTACTGGCGTGACAATGGCGATCGAACACTATGCGGACGGGTGGGTCTCCGTAGTGTTGGGTAAACAACTGCATCTTGGACCTGTTTTAATTTCTTGCGATAAGCTGCATGTTGCGGCCGGCGACCGGGAACAGGTGATGGAGCGAATTGCTGAACTTCCGCCGGAAGCGGTTGTTAATGTACAGATGTCTGCAGTTGAAGGTTCACAAATTCAGGCGAACTACGTCGCTTGGTTGTCGCAAGCAGATGCGGAGACCTTCCGTAACAAGCCGTTCGTTCGTACCACGTCGCTTAACAATCTAATGAACGCTCTTTTTGAGGCCGCGATTGAAACGAACGGTACGCTCAATATCGGTGAATTTATGAATCTTCTCGCGCAGGCTAAAGACGAGAGCACAAATGAGGAGCTCCCTCTTAGCCCGTTGCTCTTGGCAACCGAGGACGACCTCGTCCGTACGTTTGAGGCAGTACTTGAGAAGCTTGATCCAAAACAGAGTGCAGACTTGAAAGCGGAGTTAGTGAAGACCGGTTGGGTGCGTGGCGACGAAAATCTGGCGCCCTAGCTGTTTCTCCTGTTTCTCGTTCTATCAACATTTGAAGGTCTAAACTCCGCTTCAGTCATTGAACTCTAACCAAATCCAAAGCGGTGTCGGTAAAGCGGTGAATGGTGAATCGTAAAGCGTGAATGGAAAAAGAGGGCCAGACGCCGGTATGCTTCGCACGCTCACGCAACCTGTTCCTTAGGGCAGTTCGTTATTCCACCTCAACCGCATAGCTCACCATCCACAACTCGGTTTGTTCAAGTTTTGATCGCCAGCGGTCTTTGTATTGTTTCATCCAGCGACGATCACTTGCCGAGTCGGGGTCGATCACAATCTTCACCAGATTGTCGCGCACGATTACGCCGCCGTGACGCCAGTGGCCTTCGACCTTCTGCGTCTCGTAACTGGCGGCGCCAAAGTGATCTACGATTTCCAGGACGGCTTCGGCAAGCAATTCGGCAGGTACATCGCTTCCGTCATTGAACTGAAGTGGGAGCAGGACCTCGAATCGCCGCCATTTGCTGCTCATAAGTGGTTCTCCCGATCACGGCGAAAGGAATGTTCTGATCAGCAAGTGCTTCGAGTGCGGCTTCGGGAACGATATGTTCGCCCGATCGCAGGACACGACCAGAGAAGCGACCGAGCATAAACGCGAGCGCACGCTTTTCAGTTTCTCGATCGGGAAACGTAATCGTCACCATGGTTGCGATAGTAAGTCTTGGCAGCAGGAAAAGGCAAGATTCTGTCGCCCGCTAAAGCGAGTCTCATTTCTCATATTCATCGTCAAACCAGGCTTGAGAGCCTGGGCTACAGTCAGTCGTCCGCTGAGGCGCACGACAGGTTCGCAGTCCCTTCCGCGGTTGCCATCGATCCGGTCGCTACCGCTTGCGGTTCTGACACTGCGGTAATACCGACGAACGGGCCGCCGCCAACGCAGCCGGTTCTGACACGCTCATGCCAACCTCTCAACTTATCCCCGAACAATTTGCACTTCCACCGCGTTAAAGAAACCATGCGAAGGACTCTCCTCTTAATCGCGCTGCTTCTTTTTGCTTATCCCGCTCTAGCACAAACCAAGTTATCTGAGTACGCCGGACGATACACTGACGGGACAGATTATGTTGCCTACTTTCAAGAGACGCCGTTCGGTCTGACGCTGCGTCCGGCGCTGTGGACCGCGACGCAGTTACTGAAACAAGAGTCGCGCGACGAATTCGTCGTGGTTGATCGGCGCGAACGTGGCGCGAGCTTTCATCGCGACGCGCAAGGGCACATCACGTCGGTGACAATTCGCGGCATGGAAGGTGAAGGTCTCCAACTCATGCGGCGCGATCGTCCGCTGCTGCCGATCGAGTTTCTGCTGGCCGGCCAAGCGCAAATTGCTGCGCGCGAATACGTGTCGCGAGATCCAAATGATCCCGCGCGAATCATCAGCACGGCGCAGCGAGTTCTCGATCGATTTCCTTCAAAAGTGCGCGCCCTCGCGACTTTTCTTGCCATAGTCGAGCGACACTTTCCACGTAGCGCGAAGCTCAACGCGTTGCTCGGCGACGTGCAAATGGAAGCGGGGAATCGGCGCGCCGCGCTCGCCAGTTTCCGCAGGGCATATCAGCTCGATTCAGCGGACAAGCAGGCGATCGCCGGTTTGGCGCGGCTGGGTGCATTGCCTGCCGACGTTGCAGCGAAGGACAACCCATGGAAGTTGTCTTTCCCGCTCGAACAAGTATTTCAGCCGCCAACTGTCGCCGAGATTAAAGCTGTCGAAACGGATTGGCGCGAGCGAAACTTGAGTCCAAAAGATGTGGAAGAAGTCACGGCCGGTACGATCAAATTTGATGACGATGAATTTCGCGTGCGGATCGTCGCTCATCGCGTCGATGGTTCCAAACATTATGGCGCGATCATTCTGCCAATCAACGCCACGCCGGGGTGCTGTCCCATCATCGTCGAGGCTAAGGGCGTTTCGTGGAATTACTTTCATCTCAATCTCAGCCGGCTCGATTCGCCGTCGTTTATGGCTGACGCTCGCACGCGATTCATCTACGTGGTGCCGTCGTATCGCGGCGAAGTTTTGGATTTCAATGGCAAGGAATACAAATCCGAAGGTGATCGCACGAATGCCTGGGACGGCGCGACGGATGACGCCATCGCGCTGCTGAATGTCGCACTGACGACTATGCCTGAGGCCGATCCAAATCGCATCGCTGTGTTTGGCCGCAGCCGCGGCGGCAGTGTTGCGTTACTAATGGGCGAACGCGATTCGCGAATCCGCTGCGTCGTCGAATGGTCGGGACCGACCGATTGGTTTTCGTTGATGGGCACCGAAGGGTGGAAGCAGCAGGAACTGTTTGCCGAAGGGCTGCGCACGCGGGCGAAACCTGATGAAACTGGCGGGCAGCTCGTCGAGCATTTCTTGATGAAAGCGGTCAGAGGAGAAGAGAGCTTGCCGGCCGTGCGGCATCGAATGATCGCCGGTTCGCCACTTTATTTTTCGCATCGACTGCCACAACTTCAGATGCATTATGGCGTCGAGGATACTTCCGTTCCTGTGAAGAATGGATTGGAACTCGCGAAGAGATTGGGATTACGAGTGGCGAAGGCAAGCCATGATCGGAAGATCGCGTTGGCGATTGAAAAGAGTCGCGCGCTTTATATGCGCCGCGGGAAGTCGGAAGTATTCTTCTATCCCGGACAGGGGCACGACACGGATCGGTTACTCGCGCCGATACTCTCACGAGACTTCCTCATTGACGCGTTGCTGAACGTGAAGACTAACAAGGAGAAAATTCGATGAACGAAGACACAATGCTAACCATTGCCTCGCTGCTCAACTTCCTCTTATTAACGTTTCATCTGGCGGGTGACATTGTCTATGGATGGGAGCCGGGCAAGCTCGCGAACCTCATCGGCGTGGTGCTAATTTCCGGCGTGTGGCTGTACGGGACGCTGGTGCTCAGGGAACGGCTCGCAGGGTACATCATCGTGCTGCTCGGATCGCTGCTCGGTTTGTTTGTGCCGTACGTCCACATGAGTGGTGCGAAGGGCGTCGGTGTTGCGAGCCGGCTTGCCGGTCATCAGGGTCATTTGTTCTTCGTTTGGGGTCTGCTCGCGATTGGAGTGGTGTCATTCTTCTCCGTCATTTTGTGCGTGCGGGGAATTTGGCGAGTATGGTCAGCAAAGAGATCCGAGGCGAGAGGTTAGAGGCGTCGAGCACAGGTAAACGAAATCCTTCGGGGTAGCGTTTATGACGCGCGACGCGCGTCGGTTCTCTCCATCCAATTGCTAAGACCGTAGCGCGCGACCATCAAGGTCGCGCGACAGAAGTCATATGTGATTTTGATCCAGCGGTGGCGCGCTTCGCGCTTACCCCTGGCTATTTTCTTACGCGCTTTCAGCGCTTTAGACGGTGCGCTACAATCAATCAAAACTAATTCCAAGGGAGAACGAACATGGCTAAACGCACAGCAAGCGCGGTTTGGGAAGGGAATCTTCGGGAAGGCAAGGGAACTGTTAAGTTAGGGAGCGGCGCGTTCGAAGGTCAGTACTCATTTTCATCTCGATTCGAAGAAGGCACGGGCACTAATCCGGAAGAATTAATTGGCGCGGCGCATGCCGGATGTTTTTCGATGGCGCTCGCGGCGGGATTAACCAAAGCCGGTCACAATCCGAAACGCATCAGCACGAACGCAAACGTCAGCCTCGAGAAGGTCGGCGAGGGATTCAAGATCACCACGATCGAACTCAACACCGAAGGCGAAGTGCCGGGCATTGACGAGCAGACGTTCCTTGATGCGGCCGAGGGCGCGAAGAAGAATTGTCCGGTGTCGCAAGCTCTCGCGGGAGTTGATATCAAGTTGAACGCGAAGTTCGTGAAGAGCGCGGCAGCTTAGAACAGAAGTCACGAGTCAGGAGTAGGAGTTCCTTTCTTGATCCAAGTGTTGGCTCGTCGGTAGCGACGCTGAGTTCAACTAACGCTCGTTCCTGAGAATGGCGCCGAACACCGCGGCGATGGTAACTGCTGCGCCGATGCCGACGACGATCAGGACATTGCGCGCCACGGAATGTCCGCGATTGTCGTCAACGCTCTTCACGTCGGCGTACTTGACCGTCGTGGAGGCGTCGGTTTTGCGATCGCGGATGACGAAGTCTTCATCGCCTGCGCTATAAACGTATCCCTTCACCTTCGAGCCATCATTCAGCGTAATCGTCGCGCGGGCCTTTGAGCCGACGCCGAGCTTGGCGACGCTCTTCTTCGCGTGTTCGGTATTGCGGAGCGTGTTATCGGTTTTTTGTCCGAAGGTCTGCGTGGCCGGGGCCAGCACTAATAAGAGTGAAATCAAATAAGCAAGTTTCTTCATGTTTCTCCGAGTCGTAGTTGGTTTGATTGAGCGGCACGAACCGGCCGCTTCGTCATTGGTAGTGCAATGATGATGCCGCGCGCTCCATTCGATGATTTTGCCGCACAAATGGCGAGTCTTGCGTGATTGCGATCACCAACGGTTCGAGATTGACGCAGTCAGCGTCCGACAGTTGAAAGGTGAAAGTGGGGTGGAGGCGGGGCCTCGCCCTTTTCCTCAAACTCACCCGCCGAAATCCGAAGGCCTTCCGCGCTGTGCGGCGGCAAAGCCACAAACTGCGAGCAGAGCTTCGCGTACTTTCTCTTCAATCAAGATTGCGCAGCGCCAGAACTTCCTTCGCGGCGCGCCGATCGCCGGTGCAACTGATACGGCGCGGCGCATCCAATTTCACCAAACGATAGTCGAGTTCGCGATAGAGCTTCACGATTCGCGGCGTGGCCTGATTCGAAAGAATCACCGGCCCGGAATGTCCGGCGAGCCACTCTGCCGTCCTCACTTGATCGTCCCAACTGAATCCGCCTTGTGAATAGTGAGTGAACTCGACGTCGTAAGGCGGATCGGCGTAAACGAAATCATCCGCGTGAAGCTCCACTCGATCGAATCTCAGGTTAGAAAACTTCCATCGCGACAACAGAGGCTTGTAGCCAGAAAAATCTCGCCGGTAGTTGACCTTCGCGTACTTCCCAAATGGCACATTGAATTCGCCTGACCGATTGAAGCGACAGAGACCGTTGTAGCCGGTGCGGTTCAAATAATAAAAGAGGGATGCAGCTTCCTTTGTTGCAGCACATTTCTGTCGTAGAAGATCATTGAATCGGCGCCGATGTTTGTAGAAAAGCGTCGCATGGTAACGCATGTCGATATCGATCGAGAGACCTCGCTTCAACCAACGATAGAAATTGATGACGTGCGGATTCACATCGTTCAGCAGAGCGCGTTTGGGCATGAGGCCAAGTGCCACTGCGAGTCCGCCACAAAATGGTTCCACCAGACGGCGCTCACTCTCACGCTGCCAAAACTTTTTCAGATGAGGCAGTTGCCAGCGCTTTCCACCCGCCCACTTTAGAGGAGGCGGCAGCGAGCCGTTTGTGTTGTTTGTGAGAAGCTCACCCATTTGTGCGCGCATCGTAACACGTTCGTTGTTTCTCTCGCGCAGCGCTCTGGCTGGCACATCAAGTGCACTTAACCACCGTGTCGCGCCGACTCTCCCGTGAAAGCAGGCGTGAATTGAATGAATCCTGTGGGAGTTGCCACGATTTAGAACGGAGGAGAGTATGAAAAGAGTTCTATCAATATTATTACTGGCAGTGTTGATGTTTGGAACATTCGCGATCGCGCCGACCGTGATATCGACCACAACCTACGCACAGACAACGACACGCGTTCGTTATCATCGGCGTCATCGCAGCTTTTGGAAGAAACATCGTGACAAGTTAACCGTTGCGGGCAGCGCGCTCGGCGGCGCAGCTATTGGCGGCATTGCCGGCGGCAAGAAAGGCGCGGCGATCGGCTCGCTCGTCGGTGCGGGTGGTGGCGCGCTGTACACTTATAAGATTCGGAAGCGTCATCGTCACTATCGACGATACTAACGGCAAAGAGGGAAGGGCAGAGAGCTAAGAACGGAGGTGCCGCGGGTCGATTGGCCCGCGGCATTTTCTTTTCCAAAAATGCATCAAGGTCATAAACGGATCGCATAGTTAGCTACACAGTGCGGCCTCGTCGTCGCAAACCAACACCGCGCGCCAAGCGTCTAAATTATTAGAACAAGGAGGGAAGATCATGAAAGGAAAATATCTACGTAGATTAGGCGGATTCATTCTCGCCGTGTTGTTGCTCCCCGGAGTCGCGTTGCTTTCGAGCAGCACGGCGCAAGCGCAGCGGCGAGTGATTGTCGTTCGTCAACCGTACTATCGCGTATATCGTCCGTTTGGATGGGGATGGCGACCGTGGGGCTACAATCCGTACTTCGATTACTACAGTCGCTATGGCCATTACGTCTTTGATAACGGGGACTCAGCTTATAACCAGGGTTATCGAGACGGATCGAGTACCGGACGACACGATGCCAAGGATCGCAAGAGCTATGATCCGCAGCGATCGCATTATTATCAGGAGGCCGGCTTTGGAAACTTCGGGGAAGTTTATCGATCGGGTTTCTTGAGAGGCTATGCTGACGGATATCGATCCTAAACATTGATTGAAACGACGATCGTAAAGCTGAGGTGCCGCGGGGAAACTCGCGGCATTCTTTTTTGGAAACCGCAGAGCCGCCAAAGCCGTACAGGTTTTAGCTTTGCTCCCAATTAGGTTCGGAAGATAATGCAGCAGAAAGGCGCGAGGGTTTCATGTTTTGTCCCCAATGCGGCAGCGAATCTGCGGAAGGACAGCATTACTGTCGTTCCTGCGGCACGAATCTGAAAGTCATCGGCAAGGTGGTGACTTTCACGGATGCGATCTCGAAATCAGACACGGTGCCGTCGAAGGTTAAGGAAAAGATTTCGCATGTGACAGACGAAGTCTCGCGCGCCATGGAAAAGATGAACGTGGAAATGGCGCGCGCCTCAGCGGAAAATCAACGCAAGAGCTGGCTAAAGAAGAAGACGGCGGAAGAGCGTCGCGAAAACCACCTAACCCGCGGCGCGGTCAAGTTTTTCACGGGCGGCGGTTTGGCAATCTTTCTTTATTTCCTGACACACGCTATGCAATTGAGGCTGCCGCCGGATGTAGTCGCGGCCATTCCGTTCGCGATCGATCCGGTTGTCCGCATTTTCTGGTTGATTGGGTTAATCCCGATGTTGTCCGGCGTGGGCCATATCATCGCCGGCTTGAGCATCAAGCCGCAACGTCAACAGCAAATTCAAGCGGCTGATGCCGTGCCGCTGCGAATCGATTTGCCGGCATCCGAAAGTACTCGAATTGATCCTGAACTCACCCTGGTCTCGCCTCCGCAGACGCCCGGCAGTGTCACTGAGCGCACGACAAATATTCTGGATCGCGATCAGAATTTGCGCACGCGCGAAATCGGCTGAGTCGCCGTCACATAGATATTGCTTTTGTCCTGACAAGAGTATAATCCCGTTACCGACTCTTCCCGTTCCGATCATCCTTTCGCCCCAAGGAGGAGAGCAATGAAAACAAAATTTCGCACGCTGTGGATCGGCTTTCTGGCGATCGCGTTGATTGCCTTCTTTTCAGCTTCCGCCCGCGTAACAGCCCAGGACCTCAAGCCTGAACGACCCGAACCATCATCGCCACGTCCGCCACCGAGCGCTCCTGAGCCAGTCTCTCCCCCAAGTTCGCCCGCACCAAGTTCGCCAGCCCCCAGCACGCCGAGTGAGCCAAGCCGCAACTACGATAGCGGCAGAAACAACGACAACAGCGGGAATCGTCGCGACGATCCTCAGCGGGAAACGCGTCGAGGTGGCGACAATGATCGCGGCGGAAATGATCGCCGATCAGGAAACGACGGTGGCGCCTCTCGTCGCGGCAGTGAGGGCGACGGTAGCGGCAATCGACGCGACCGGGCGCCGGTAGATAACCCATCGACCGATACCAACACGCGCAACTTCGATCGCGATCGTGATCGTGGCAGTGATCGTGATCGCGGCCGCGATGGTGATAAGCGTTGGGATCGCGATCGCGATAAGGACCGCGACAAAGATCGCGACCGTGATCGGGATCGTAACCGGGACAAGGATCGGGATAGAGACAGGGATCGCGATCGAGACCGGGACAAAGACAAAGACAAAGATCGCGATAGAGATCGCGATCGTGATCGTGGGGCAAGGCACGACCGCAATCGAGGACGTTACCCGATTTATCAACCCTACGAGATTTACACGACTGATTACTACGGAAGTAATTATGGCAACTACGTGTACGGCCAAAGTGCCTACGACCGTGGCTATCAGGATGGCCTGTTCACCGGCGCCAATGACGCGAGACGCGGCCAAAGCTACGACCCGTACCGTTCACATTTCTTTATGAGCGGTACCGGCGGCTACAGCTCGATTTACGGCGGGCGCAGCGTCTATCAACAGGCGTACCGCGACGGGTTCTTGCGAGGTTACGCTGAAGGCTACGCGAACTGGCAGCGGTACTTCAGCGGTGGCGTCTTCAGCCCGCATCCCTAAGCACTTTCGCTGGTCTGGATACTATGCCGCGATCGCCACGGTCGCGGCATTTTGTTTTGCGGGCTTGGTCTCGGACCTGGCAATCGATTCCTTTAACGATTTGCGGCAAATTGTTCGTCGCGCCATACGAAATCGTCCAATCGATAACGCCCTTCCAAAAGTTTTCATCGAAACTTTGCTCACATAATCCCGACGATACATCGGCATGGCAGTTGCCAAACACCTCGCGGAGGTTCGGAAATGAAATCACACTATCTCAGCAACAAACTCGGGAGAATCTTGCTGGCATTGTCGTTCATAGCGGGTATCGGGCTGGCGTCGAGCACGGCCGTGCAGGCGCAAAGGGATCGCGACCGCGATCGAGACTACCGTCAGGATCGCGACCGTGACTACAGGCGCGACGATCGCGACCGCGACTATCGTCGTGATCGTGACCGCGACTACCGACGCGATGATCGTTACGGCCGGAACGGCGGCTACGGAAACTACGGTGGCTACGGAAACTACGGTGGCTATGGCAACTACAGCCAGATAGCTTTCAATCAAGGCTATCAGGACGGCGTGTACACCGGCTCGCGCGATGGACAACGCGGTCAGAACTATGACCCGCAGCGTTCGCATTTCTACCGCAACGGACATGGTGACAACGGTGGCTATGGACGCTATGGAAATTCGTATCAGTTCCAGCAGGCGTACCGCCAGGGTTTCCTGCGCGGTTATCAGGAAGGTTATCAACGATATGGCGGATACAATCGTCGCCGGAACAATGGTAACTACGGACGCTGGCCGTTCCCGTGGTAAGTAACTGCTTGCAATAACCACCCGACTCTTTTGCCAAAGTGGCGTCGCTGATCGGTGCAGCGGCGCCGCTTTTGTTTTTGCATTCGCGTCCTCGCCATGTCCTGTGGTATTAATCCCAAAAATTTCCAAGCTGGAGAAAGATAATGACGAAACTTTCAGGTCGAATGCTGAGAATGGTCGCGACAACCGCGTTCCTGTTAGCAACCGCGATCGCCGTTTGCAGTCAGGACATGTCGCACAATCATGCGACCGCCGATCCGACGATGTCGATGCCCGATGAAACGGTGACGCAGGAATGGGCGAAAGGTCAGTTGGCGAAATCGCCGCGTCATCGCGAGTGGGTAAAGATCAAGAACGGCACCCGCGAAGTCAACAGCTTTATTGTCTATCCCGAGACAAACAAGAAAGCTACTGCGGTGATCGTGATTCACGAAATCTATGGCATGTCCGATTGGGTCCAACAGCTCACGGACGAATTGGCCGAAGCGGGTTACATTGCCATCGCGCCGGATTTGCTTTCAGGCATGGGCCCGAAAGGCGGGGGGACCACAGAAATCGCCGCCACTGGAAATAACGCCGTGGGACAGGCGATTCGCGCACTGCCGCCGGATCAGATCGCCGGTGACTTAAACGCCGTTGCGGATTACGTTTCGAAACTTCCGAGCGCCAACGGCAAAGTTGTGGCGGG
>JAJPKD010000238.1 GCA_021323895.1 Acidobacteriota bacterium
ATTTTCTTTTCGCCAGCCGGCACGTTGATGAGTGCCGTGGCTTTCGCAAACGCGACGAAATCCGACGAGCCGCCCCACTTCAAAGGTTCAGCCACTAACATTCCTTTTTCATCAGTTCGCAAAACCGCGGGTAAGTAACTCTCGCGATCGATTGATCCTTTCAAGTCACGCGCGAGCACGGCGTGTTCGTGCGCGAACGATGTTTCGGCTGCGCCCTGCATTGCGCGCAGCGCCGTTCGGGCGAACAAATTGAAAGTAACAGCGACGGAAACTGGATTGCCCGGAAGACCAAAAATCAAAGTGTTTCCCAGACGAGCGAAGACGGTCGGTTTGCCGGGTCGCAAGGCGACGCGCTCGAAAAATATTTCGGCGCCCAGTTCCTTCAGCGCGGCTTTCGTGAAATCGTAAACGCCCATCGAAACACCGCCGGACGTAATCAACACGTCTGATGTTTCCGCCGCGCGCGCAATTTGTCGTTTCAATTCTTCGGTGTCGTCGCCGGCGAGCGGCAGCCGTCCGACAATGGCGTTTGATTGCGCCGCATAAGCTGCGATCGTGTAGTTGTTGGAATCGCGAATCTGATCGGCGCCCGGCTTTTCATCAACATCAACCAGCTCGCTGCCGGTCGCCATCACCGCAACCCGCGGTCGCTTGCCGACTTTGACTTGCGCGTAACCGAATGAGGCCAGCGTGGCGATCATCGCCGCGTTGATTTGGTCGCCGGAGCGCAGGACTGTTTCGCCTGATTTGATTTCCGCAGCGCGTCTTACGATCGACCGGCCGACTTCAACCGGCTCAAGAATTTCAACCTGCGAATCGTTTTCGCGCGTCAATTCAACTTGCTGCACGGCGTCCGCACCCCCAGGCACAGGCGCGCCAGTCATGATGCGCACCGCTTCGCCGGCTTTCATTTCATGATGCCAACCAGCCCCCGCCGCGGATTCGCCCACGATCTTAAGTTGTGCAGGGGCAGTCGCGACATCGGCCGCGCGCACGGCGTAGCCATCCATCTGCGCGCGATCAAACGGCGGCAAGTCCGTGTCGGCAGTGATGTCATCAGCGAGAAACCGATTCGTCGCCTCGGTCAGCACGACTCCTTCGCTGCCAAGTTTGGGCGCCTGTTGGAGAACAATCTGAATCGCCTGACTGATCGGAATCATTTGCGACGAGTCTAAGAGCAAAGCGGCTGCGCTTCAAATGAAAGAACCGTTCCGCTGCCGGTGAATCGACAAATGCTTATTTGTTCCGGATCGAGCAACAATTGAACGTTCAGTTTTGGCTGGCCGGAAGTTTGGTTGACCTTCTCTCAATCAACTCGCTGATCAAATCGAGCTGGTGTTGACTGTCGCTGAGCGCAGCTATCGTGCGCCGCCGCTCAATTGCCTCGTGGTCGGTTGTCGTCATCAGAGCCTGCTCAATTGCCGCCAAAAAAGGAGCGCATTCATTTGGGGCAATGAACAGCGCATTATGCCGCTGGTTGAAATCTACGACGGCGGGCAGCGGCGACGACACGATGGGTTTCCCCATCGCCAGATACTCGTTCACTTTCATGGGGACCACCGTCGCGGTCAATTCGCTGTTGAGATACGGAACCAGGCAAACATCGAATTTGCGCAGGTGCTCGGCGAGATTCGCGTGAGGCAGTTGGCCCAAATACGTCACGTTGGGTTGCGCAAGAAGCCGCTCGACATTAGTGTTCACCGCGCCAGCAAATACCCATGACCACTCTGGTCGAGCCTGGGCCATCGCGATCAAAAGATCGTAGTCAACGTAACGATGAAGTCCTCCGACGTAGCCAATCACCGGACGAGCAGGTGTTGACGACGCCTTCGATCCGTTCGCGGACAAAGGAAAAACGCTCAGATCCACCAGCGACGGAATGCGATAAACGTCTGGCCTGAGCTTTTGGCATTTCCGCTCAAGCTGAGCGCAGGTGGCGAGAACCAGATCGCTTGATCGGATCAACTCGTCTTCGGAAGCTTTGCAGGCGTCGCGATTTGTTGCCAGAAGCGGAAAGTCCGCGCCGCAATAGTAAACGACCATACTAGCTGGGGATTTCATCAGCCTGATCAAATCGAGAGCCGTGTCCGTTGGCAAGTAAGTCCAGATCAACGGATCGCGCATTCCCATCCTTTTCCCGCGACGCTTTATTAATGAGAGAAAGACTCGAAGGTTGAGCAGGCGGCCCCCGCGAGATCCGAAGGGCGGCATGACGAGCGGGGACAAGACAAGAAGGTTTGGTGCAACTTCGCGAAGCCTTCGCGAGATGAGTGAGCCGGCCCAACGTCTCAGCCGAAGTCCGATCCGTTTCGCGTCGGCGATGCCCGGGCTCCGCACGCCCGTGTTCTCAATGTACAGAACACGATTTCCCGCCGCGGCAAACTTCGAGGCAATCTCCTGATGTACTTGCCAGAGAAAATCCCACTCAACGCTGGAAATGAAAATGAGGTCGCGTCCGGTGATCATTAAACGCTCTTCACGCGTGGGCCATCGACGTGGAAGGATTCAAAGCGAGTTTGAGTTCCTGGCTGTAACGTTGCGCGCGCTCGATCGCGTGGCAAATTCGGGAAACAACTTCAGTGCTCATTTGCGACCAGATTGGCAACGAAAGACTATGCGCCGCCAGAAAATCAGAGTTGGGTAAGTTCGCAGTCGCATAGTCGCGATAGGCGCGATGACGATGAACGGGCGGATCGTAGTAGCGACGTGTCTCGATGTTTTCAGCATCGAGGGCCGCAGCTAATCCGTCGCGGCTAAGGCCAAACTTCGCTGGGTCGATCGTGATTGCGAAGTAAGTGTACGAACTGCGATTCCCAGCGCGAACTCTCTGGAAACCAAGACCGGGTAACGCGCTCAAGTGCTCGTTGTAAATTCCCTTGAGTTCGTTGCGCCGCCGCGCTGCCGTCTCAAGTTTATTCAAACTGTGACGGGCAATCAGCGCGCTAAGTTCCGGAAGCCGAGCATTGATTCCGGCAAAATCAGAGTCGTAATCACCGTTGTTGCCGTACTCGCGCCCCTTCCGAATCTTTTTCGCCAGCTCATCGTCGTTAGTAGCCACGACGCCACCTTCGCCCGCGATCAGAAGTTTGGTGGCCGAGAGACTAAAGACCTGCGCGTCACCCTCGCAACCAACCGGCTTTCCCTTGAACTGCGATCCCATGCCATGCGCCGCATCAAAAATTAATCGCAGGCCGTGTCGTTCGGCCATTGCTTGCAATTCAGAAACGTCAGCAGGATTACCAAAATTATGTGTCGCGACGATCGCGTCTGTGCGACTGGTGATGGCCCGTTCTGCTAAATCGACGTCGAGGTTCATCGTTTCTGAATCGACATCGACGAAGACAGGGCGGCCTCCAGCCCAAACCAGCGAACTCGCCGTGGCCATGAAGGTAAATCCCGGCAACACCGCTTCTTTGATATTCAATGCTTGATAAGTGAGCATCAAGCCGGTAGTACAGCTTGATACCGCCACCGCATGCTTCACGCCTAGATGAGTCGCGAGTGCCTCTTCAAGCAGTTCGAGATGCTTGCCCTTCGTGACGGCGCCCCTCTCGACGATAGTGCGAACTTCGTCGGCAATGTCGATGAAAGCCGGCAGATCCGGTTTTGCGAATTGCAGCCGCTCTTCAAAAATTGGTGAAGAGCCTAACAGTGCCGGTCGGTCGTTCATGCTGAAGTAACTTTGCTCCTGATCACTTGGGCTGGGACGCCGACCGCCGTGACGCGATCGGGAAGATCGCGAATCACTGCGGCGCCGGCGCCGACGGTGCTCCACTCCCCGATTGATATTCCCTGAATTACGCTGCAACCGATACCGAGATAACAGCCTTCTCCAACGGTGACATTACCGGCGAGATTAACGCCGGGGTTGATCGTTACGTAAGCATCGAGCTTCGTATCATGGCTGATCACCGAGGCGGCATTGATTAAGGCGTGACTTGCGATGGCCGCTCCACGACACACAACTGCGTATGGATAGATAGCGATGCCGGTTCCGAGTTCTGCGCGTGAGGAAACATAGGCGAGCGGCGAAATTGCGTTGGTGAATTGCAAGCCCAGCTCGAGCGCTCGTTCCGCCATGCGCTTACGAGTTTCTGAAAAGCCTGAGCCGGAGATTACTTTGAATTCGGATCGCTCGACCGAATCAAACCAGTTCCAATCACCGAACACGGGCAAGTCGTCGATAGTTTGATTGTGTAGACTGGGATCGTCATCGATGTAGCCTGCAACTTTGGCGCGATTCGCATTTAGAATCTCAGCGATTTCGCGGCCATGCGCACCAGCACCGATAATGACAACGCCAGACATTGATAAGAGTGAAATCGTGAGGCGGACAATTGGGCGAGGACGGTAAGCCTACCAAAATCACGGTCGCTATCCCAAGTCGCCTTTGGGTATTGAATCGATTATGCTACCGCGCGTCGCCTGGCAAGCGAGAAATCATCATCGAATAGCACACCGCAGGATTTGAATAAAACGACGAGTCAAGCACATCCGAAGCGACTGAAGGTTTGCCACATGGTCGGAACGACTGAAGGCGGAACCTGGATGTTCGAACAACTGCGCGAGCTGCGCGATCAGCACGGCTGCGAAGTGCACGCGATCGTCTCGGGCGATCAAGGGCGGTTGGTTGACAAGCTTCGTTCCGAAAATATTCCGTTTCATGTCGCGAATTTTCAAGCTGGCTTCGCCAGACCGGCAGCGCTGGTACAACTTCCGTTGGCAATTTTGCGGCTTGCGAAGCTTCTGCGCCGCGAGCGTTTCGATGTGGTCCAGACGCATATTTTCGCAACGACCATGGTCGGCCGACCGGCGGCGTGGCTGGCCGATGTGCCGGTCCGGCTGGCAATGATCGCCGGTCCATTCCAGCTTGAGGCGCCTACAACTCGTTGGATCGAACAGGCGACGTGGCGAATGGAAACCGCGCTGATTCCATCCTGCATCGCGTCTCTTGAGTTGTGTCGCGAGATTGGAATTCCGGATCGGCGCCTGCATTTGATTTACTACACTCCCGATCCGCGCAAGTTCGATCCCACGCGCACTCTTCCGGCGAATCTCCGCGAGAAATTTGGCTGGCCAGCCACGACCATAGTCGTCGGCATGGTCGCCTATTTCTATCCAAAGCTATCGAAGAGTCGTTGGGTGCCTGAGTACGCGCATTATCGCGGCGTGAAAGGCCATGAAGATTTCATCAGGGCCGCGGCGATAGTTGTCAAACAGTTTCCGGACGCGAAGTTTGTGCTGATTGGTTCCGGCTGGGGCGCGGTCGGTGAAGAATATGAACAAACCTTGAGGCAATTGGTGAAAGATCTGGGGCTTGAGGAAAGCGTGATCTTCGCCGGCTTTCATGAGGACGTGAACGCAGTCTTGCGCGATCTGGATGTCGCCGTGCAGGCATCGATCAGTGAAAACCTCGGAGGCACTGCCGAAGCGCTGTTGATGGAATGCCCGTTGGTCGTGACGCGCGTTGGCGGCATGACCGACACGGTCAGGGACGGAGTCACCGGCCTAACTGCAAACCGCATGGATCCGGAAGATTTGGCGCGCGCGTTGATTGAGATGCTCGCCAATCCGGAACGCGCGCGCGCTTTGGCAAGCGCGGGAAGAAAACTGATGCTCGAGCGATTCACGCTCGACCGCACCGCGGCGGAGCTGGCCGAGCTTTATCAATCATTAAAGACGCGCAATTCGCGCAGCGTCATTTTTTATCCCTTAGTCTTCATCGGAAAGTCGATCGCGGCCGCGCCGTTGTTTGCATATGTCGCGTTTCGTCTTTTCGTAATGGATCTCCTGGTGCCGGTCTATGTGCCAATCTATTGGGGAGTCTTTCTGATAATCGCCAAGAATTTATTGCTTCGGATTAAGTACCTGCCAATTCGCATCGCGAGTCGCATCTTGAGATTAGGGTATCGGGTCTTGCGAGTCCCGTATCGGTTTCTTAAGGGTTCGCGCGCGCATTCAAAAGCAGTGTTATCAAAAGTCGAGGACGCGGAGTAAGACTGAGCATTACCCCCGCTCAACACACAGACGCCGTGGCGATCGGTGAAGGCCTGCCGGTGAAAAGTGATCGCGCGCCCCTGTTGACCCTTAACGCGGATCGTTCACCGATTTTTCTCGGCTTGATCGAGACATGGAGGCAACGCGAACTCTTTTATTTCCTGGTGTGGCGGGATCTGAAGGTTCGTTATCGGCAGACGGCGCTCGGCGTTGCGTGGGTCGTGCTCCAGCCGTTGTTGATGGCGCTCGTTTTCACAGTCTTTTTCAGCCGCCTCGGCCACTTTGACTCAGGCGGAATTCCCTATCCGGTTTTTGCGTACGCGGGTTTGCTGCCGTGGACTTTCTTCGCGAATTCGGTTTCGACGGGAAGTTCCAGCCTGCTGGCGAACAGCTACATCCTCACGAAAGTTTATTTCCCGCGGTTACTGATTCCGCTGTCGGTCGTAGCAGTTCGCTTCGTCGATCTGCTCGTGGCTTCGCTCGTGCTGTTTGTGTTGATGCCCTTCTACGGAATGGGTTTGGGCCGAAACATTCTGCTGTTGCCGGCGATGATTTTGATCACCGGATTATTCGCGCTAGCTGTGAGTGCCTGGCTTTCGATTGTAAGTGTGAGGTTGAGAGACGTCGGAACATTGCTTCCGGTGTTAATTCAGCTTTGGATGTTTTTATCGCCAATCATCTATCCCGCGACGTTTGTCCCAGCCAGGTGGCGCGCGCTCTACTCGCTCAATCCGCTGGTTGGCATCATCGAGGGGTTTCGAGCGGCCTTTCTCGGTGTTCCTTTTGTATGGAACTCAATCATCGTCGCGGCCGTCTTAACCGCCGGACTTTTGATTTACGTGGTGTACGTTTTCTTCCGCTGGGAAGATCGCATTATCGACAAGCTTTAGATTCGATGCAGCCGATCATTCAAGTAAATAACGTCAGCAAGCACTACAGCGTAGAGCGAACTTCGAGCATCGCCCCAACGCTGCGCGAAGTCTTGACGTTGAAAATCAGACGACCGCATACCAACGGCAATCATGAAAACGGCTCGGACCTGTGGGCGTTGCGCGACATTAGTTTCAGTGCGTCCGCAGGCGAGGTCATCGGCATCCTTGGTCGAAACGGCGCCGGGAAATCGACGCTGCTCAAGATTCTGTCCCGCGTAATCAAACCCACCCACGGCGAGGTCCATCTTTTCGGTCGAGTTGGTGGCTTGTTGTCGCTCGGCACCGGCTTTCATCCCGATCTTACCGGCAGAGAAAACGTTTACTTGAACGGCGCAATCATCGGCATGAAACGCGCTGAAGTTCGCCAGAAGTTCGACGAGATCGTGGCGTTCGCCGAAATCGAACGATTTATCGAAACGCCGATTAAGTATTACTCGTCGGGCATGTACTTGCGGCTGGCCTTCGCCGTCGCGGCACATTTCGAACCGGAGATTCTTTTGCTCGATGAAGTGTTGGCCGTGGGCGACGGCGCATTTCAAAAGAAATGCCTTGAGCGAATGAGGCAAGTGAGCAGTCAAGGCCGCACGATCTTATATGTCAGTCATGACCTGCCGTCGGTGCAGAAACTTTGCAGTCGCGCTTTGCTGATTGAAGACGGCCAGCTGCTGGAAGATGGCGCGCCTGAAGAGGTCACTGCCAGCTACATAAAAATCTTAGTCGCCTCAAGCCAGGAATCCTGAATCAGCATTGGCAAAGAAACTCTCATTAATCGAAAGTTTTGATCCTACTCTGGCTCGTGATTGGTTGCCGGCAGGAAAGCGTGCCGCGATTTGTTTCAGCGTTGACGATATCTTTCCAGGCTGTGAAATCCAGAGTGCCAATAACGGCGATGACAAGCCAGCGAGTCCGCTCGATCATTTGCAGTGGCTGTTGGAAAGGCATCAGCAACTGCGAGCCACGATGTTTGTGACTCCTGATTGGCGCTCAACGTCGCCAGTGCCAACGCGAAAATTCGTTGCCCGCACGCCACTCATTAGGCATCGTTTGCACCTGTCGAAAACCTTGCGCGCTGGTTCGATGCGCCTCAGCGGTCATCCCAAGTTTCTCAAGCGATTGCGGAGTCTGCCGCGGATCGAGATTGGACTACATGGCTTGCATCACGTCAGGCGCGGGCCTGGTAAACCAACTGAATTTTCAGGTTTGAGTCGTGCGCAGTGCGGCAGAATTCTGCGCGAAAGCACCACGATCTTTGAAGAAACGGCACTTGAGTATGTCAGCGGGATGACGCCTCCAGGTTGGGATGTTACCGCCGAGTTGCTGGCTGCAATGATCGATATCGGCTTGCGATTCGTCGCTTCGGCCAGAGATATTCGCACGCCGATCAGCGCCACAGCGACGACGCAGATGAGCGGACTACTGGGAGCTTCGCTAATCTATCCGCAATTTATCTGCGGCGAAAAACTGCTTCATATCACCACAAACTTTCAAGCGACGAACGAGATCGATCGAGCTATGGACATTATCGCGCAAGGTGGATTAGTGGCATTCAAGGCTCATGGTTTGAAGAGAGTCGGTGACCATGTTGCGCTGGATGGGATGGATGAACTCTATCGTAATTATCTCGATGCGATGTTTGCGCGACTCGAAGATAAATACGGCAATGAGCTTTGGTGGACCTCGATGGATGAAATTTCGAATCGTTGTTTCTCCGCATCGCAAAGTCGCTGAGTCCGCATCGTGATTGAAATCCACATCAATACCTCGAACATTGAAGACGAATACCTGCGTCATCTGAACCTGGCTTACGGAAATTGGGGAGACCGGCAGCAGTTCGATTGGTATTTCAAGCGGCAGACTTCTTACCGAAATCCTGACGTGATTTTGCTGACGGTTGATGGACGTTTTGCAGCGGGCTCCGGAGTCAGTTATCGCCAAGTCGCGCTGCCAACCGGAGCTGAAATCAGCGTGGGAGTTGTGACCGGCGCCTGGACCTTATCGGAATTTCGCAATCAAGGCTGCTTCGCTCGGGTGATACAGGAATGCGTTGGTGTGACTTGTGAACGTGGCGGCGCGCTGCTGTTGGGTTTCGTTCGCGCCGACAACGCCAGCAGCCGTCAAATGGCCAGACTGGGATCGGCCATGTTTCCAACCTGGTACCTGCGATCGAGAATTACTGCCTCTTCGAAAGATGTTCCACCAGTCTTCGCGCCTGCCGGCCTAAACGATCAGCTTCTCGAAACCATCTTTGAAAGAATGAAGGTCCAGGGGCGCGGCTACGCGCGGATGACTTATGGGACGGTCAAAGACTTTTCGGATCAATTCCTCGGTCGTCCGGCAGGTACTGAAATTGTCCGCGATCGGCAGGAGAACTTCGGAGTGATCGAGAAGCGCGCCGACGCGGATGTGCTGCAATTGATGTCGCATTGCGAAGAAGCAGTCTCCTGCGCAGAACTGATGGCGAACATCAGCGCCTATTCGCACGCGCAAGGTCGAGAGCTGGTTTCTTTCACGACGCTGCCTTCTGTTCGCGCGGCAGCCCCGGCCGCAGGTTTCGAAGTACGCGACGGCTTTCTAACTGTGTTGGTTGCTAATGAAGCGACTTTGCGGCAAGTGGGGTTGGGCATGGGCAATGATTCCCGTCAATTAGCCGAACCCAGATCGGGGTTTTTTCTCGGCCCGTGGCTTGTTCACGGCGGTGACCGATTGTAAGATAGCCGCCTCACCAATTAGTTTCTCCTCAGTTGATATTCGGTATCGCAAAGCACACTTGAAGAACATATCCCCCGACTTTTCACTCGAGAGTTTTCTCGGCCGCGATAAGGTTACGCTCGACGAGCGGGGCATCAGTCAATATTTGACCGGCAAGATCATTATGATTACCGGCGCCGGAGGATCGATCGGCGCCGAACTCGCCCGTCACGCCCAACGCTATGCACCAGCGCAGTTGCTCCTGGTAGAGCGTTCAGAGGCCGCTCTCTTCAACCTGCATCGCGAATTGACGCAGGACAAGTACGATTCAAAGTTATTCGTCCCGCTGCTTGCCGACATCAACGACTACCATCGCATGCGACTGTTGTTCGAGCAGTACCGACCTCACGTAGTGCTGCACGCGGCGGCCCATAAACATGTTCCGATGCTGGAGGCGCATCCGGCTGAGGCGGTCAGAAACAACGTGCTGGCAACCAGAATTATCGGCGAGTTCGCGGGAGAATTTGGAACGGATGCTTTTGTGCTGGTCTCCACTGACAAAGCCATCAATCCAAGTTCGATCATGGGCGCTTCCAAGCGCGTCGCGGAATTAGTGATTCAGGACCTGGATCAAAACTACTCGCAGACTCGCTACCTCGCCGTGCGTTTTGGAAACGTTATCGGATCGAGTGGTTCGGTGGTCTCGATCTTTCTAGATCAGATCAGTCAACGCCGCCCGGTCACGATTACCGACACGCGCATGCAGCGGTACTTCATGACTTCGTTCGAAGCGGCGCAATTGGTGCTGCAAGCAGGCGCCCTCGGATGCGGCGGGGAAATCTTTATGTTGGAAATGGGTTCGGCCGTCAACATCTATGAGTTGGCGTGCGAGATGATCCGCCATCATGGACTGAAACCCGGCGTGGATATTGAGATTGAAGTTACGGGAATCAGACCGGGTGAAAAGTTGTTTGAAGAGCTGAGAGCCTCCGAAGAAACTCACGATCGAACTCGGCACCCAAGAATTCTCGTGAGCAAGATCGAGCGGTACTCATCAGAGACGATTAATGCCGCGCTCGAATCTCTCACAGACTTGGTGTATGGCAACACCGCCGCCGGGCAGATTCGGTCCTTGCTTGATGATCTCCTGCCAGAAGCCAGGCTCCAGCCTGATTTTCCTGCGCAGGCAAACAAGCTCCAGCCAGTTTAGGTGTAACCAATTGTGAAATAAAAAGCGGTTGCTCCTCGAATGAAAAGCACCCGCTTCGATTAATGGCGGAGCCGACGGGACTCGAACCCGCGACCTCCGACGTGACAGGCCGGCGTTCTAACCAACTGAACTACGACTCCGCATAGAGCAGAGGTCAGAGATCAGAGGTTAGAGGTTAGCCAAACGAACTGACCTCTAACCTCTGACCTCTAACCTCTGCCTCATCTGGTGGGCGCGGAGGGACTCGAACCCCCAACCTCTTCCTTGTAAGGGAAGCCGTCTACCATTGACATACGTGCCCATTTCAAAAATCAAATCGGAACTAATGTGTCACGACGAAGTGTCATCGTAAGAAATGCATCGAAGGGTGTCAAGGAAACGACTATCCGAAGGCTTTGGGATCGCCGCTACTTGCGATTATATTTATTCGACCCAGACCGCTCGGTTCAGTCCACGCCGTGAATGCACGACTAGCAGATACTAAGTTGTTGGCTTTTGCCGTTCTGATCGCGGTCAGTGGGGCGCTGCTTTTTGTGCGCGCCGGCACTTCGGAGACGCAGGAGCCCACTAAGCAACAGCGTCCGCGCACTGTCGGCGCGAACCAAAACTCGAATAAATCGGCGCAGCCACAACCAACCAAGTCGCCCGGCGAAGAGGTCGATGAAGGCGACGTGGTCCGCGTGGAAACGCAGCTCGTGAGCGTTCCCGCCGTCGTGACCGATAAAAGCGGTCGCCCTGTCCCGATGTTGCGACTCGAGAATTTCACCGTGCTCGAAGACGGTCAGCCGCAGAAACTCACGAACTTTTCCACCACGGAAGCACCGTTTGAGATAGCTCTGCTGCTCGATACTTCCGGATCGACGCGCGAAGAGTTGGGGTTGATTCGCGATGCAGCGAATGCGTTTCTCAGCGCACTGCGCGCCGGCGATCGCGTCGCGATCATTGGCTTCAATAATTCAAATGGTACCAGCGGACCCGCTGCAGCAGTCGAAGTATTATCGCCGCTCACCGACAAGCGTACGGTCCTGCGTAGTGCTATTGCGAATCTCGGAACGAGCAACGGCACGCCATATTACGACGCGCTGTCACGAGTGGCCGACGAAGTGTTTCGCGATCCCCCCACCGATCAATTTCGCGGACGCCGAGCGGTCGTGGCGCTGACCGACGGTGTTGATTCGAGTAGCAATTCCGATTACGCAAGCGCTCGCGCCAAGCTAACGCGCGCAGGTGTCGCAACCTATTTCATTCAAGTGAGCACCGAAGACTACGTCGAAGATCGTTTGCTGAAGGATTGTCAGGACGATGGCCGCCTGACGCTTTCGGCGAAGCAGCTCGAGCGATTTCGACAATTGTTTGTGCCAAGCGCGCAAAAGGAAGACTACGCGGACTTCTGCCGCTTGGGCCAATTTGAGCGCATGGACATTAGCCGTCAGCTCTACAATCTGGCGCGGCGCGAGATGGGTGAGCTCGCGCGCTCGACCGGCGGCAAGAATTTTTCGGCGGCGAGTTTGCAGGAAGCGCGCGCGGCCTTCGCCGAAGTCGCCAACGAGATCGGCACGCAATACAGCCTTGGTTATTATCCGTCGAACAAAGCGCGCGACGGACAGTTTCGCAAAATCACGGTGCAACTGCGCGGCGTGAAAGATGCGAACGTGCGGGCGAGGGAAGGATACTACGCGCCGAAGCAGTGAGCAGTTCTTATTTGTAATTTGACATTTGTCATTTGACATTGAAAATCACGAGACGAAGTCTTAAGCGTGTCTTTCAATTGACGGATGACGGATGTCAAATCACAAATGACCAATAATACTTTCAATCGCATAACTCTTATCGTCCTCGACGGCGCTGGTATTGGCGCGATGCCCGATGCGCCTGCGTGGGGTGACGCGGGCTCAGATACGTTTGGCCACATCTGTGAATCGCGGCAATTGCATCTGCCGAATCTGCAAGGCCTCGGCTTGGGCAACATTCGTCCGTTGTCAGGCGTCCCGGCGAACGCAAACCCGCGCGGCGGTTACGGCAAATGCGGGCTGAAATCGAATGGCAAAGACACGACCACGGGTCATTGGGAGATGGCCGGAATCATTCTTGAGCGCGCGTTTCCCACTTATCCAAACGGATTTCCGCCGTCCGTGATCGACGAGTTCATTGCGAAGACGCGCGTGCCGGGAATCCTCGGCAACATTCCCGCCAGCGGAACCGAGATCATCAAAGAGTTAGGCGAAGAGCACGTGAAGACGAAGAAGCCGATCGTTTATACGTCCGGTGATTCCGTCTTTCAGATCGCCGCGCACGAAGAAGTGTTCGGCCTCGATCGCTTGTATAAAATTTCTGAGATCGCGCGCGATATGTTGCGCGGCGAGCACGAAGTTGGCCGCGTGATTGCGCGTCCGTTTCTTGGCGACACCGGTTCGTTCTATCGCACCGAGAATCGTCACGACTATGCCGTCCCGCCGCCGCGCAAAAATTTATTGCCGCTGCTCAGCGATAACGGGCTTGATGTAATCAGCATCGGGAAGATTGCTTCGATTTACGATTCGGCTGGCGTGACGCAGGAACTAGTTGCCAAGAACAATCAGCAGTCGATGGATCAAACGATTGCCGCGTTGTGCGACGACACCCGCGGTTTGATCTTCTCGAATTTCGTTGACTTCGACATGCTCTATGGTCATCGGCGAGACACGGAAGGCTATGCGCGTGCTTTGGAAGATTTCGATGCGCGTTGGCCGGAGATCGAAGCAGCGATGCGCGATGACGACCTGCTGATGATCACCGCGGATCATGGCAACGATCCAACCTATCGCGGCACTGATCACACGCGCGAGTACGCGCCGCTGATCGTCTTTGGTAACAAGGCGAAAGCCAACGTTAATCTGGGAACGCGCGAGTCGCTCTCAGACATCGGCAAAACAATTGCCGAAAATTTTGGCTTGAATCTCCACGCCGGCGCCAGCTTCCTTAACGATCTGATTCAATAGATCGAGAAATGCCGTGAAATCCCAGGCGTTCAGATCAATTCTTCAAAAACTCACCGCCGTCGGATTCGCGGCGCTCCTCTTTGGATCAAATCAATTCGCGCAGAGACGCCGCCCACCGAACATCGTTACGGAGCTCACCGACGTTGTTAACGCCATGCAGTTCTCGCCTGATGGGCGGACGCTGGCAATCGCGCGTGGCGCGCGCGGCGAGAATCGCGTAGAGCTTTGGGACACCGAAACCGGCAAATTAAGGCGGGCCATCAGAGGCTTTGATGGAGCAATTTGGTCAGTTTCATTCTCGCCCGATGGCCGCACTTTGGTTACCGGCAGCGGCGGCATGCATCAGGAGAAGGTGGCGCAGAAGCCGCTGTCACGCAACGGCAGAACATTCACAGAACTCAAGTGGTGGGATTCGCAAAGCGGAGATCTAAAGTACCGCCGCGAGTTGCCGGATGAAGAGTTGGTCGGACTTACCGCTGCGTATTCACCCGATGGCCGATCGCTGGCGGCCGTTGAGAATCGATTGTCGTTGCGAATGGGCTTTGATGATGACTTCTTGGCTAGAGATCCGACGTTACGCAGTGCACCGATTCGCCACTCGGGTCAGTACGACTCTGACTTGAGACTGCTCGACGCTTTGACTGGCGAAGTACGGATGAAGCTGAAGGACGGGTTTGCGAGTTCTCAGTTTCCGATGTTCTATCGCGGGATGTCGCGAATGGATCTTCTGCCGTTCCTGCCACGTCAACAGATGGGTCCCATCGCCTTCTCTCCGGATGCGCGAATCGTCGCCGCCTGGAACTCGAATGAGATCAGGCTTTGGGACAGCGGCACCGGCGCCGAAGTTCTGAAGCTCAAAAAATTCAAAGGCCGCATGGTCGCGGTAGCCTTCTCTCCTGATTCACGTTCGATCGCCGGAGCTATCGTGAATTATTCGATGAAGGATCGCCGGCCCGTTTTCCGAAGCGAAATCCGCGTCTGGGAAGTCCCAACCGGAACGCCGCATCAAGTAATCCCATTGATGACCCAGTCGGTTACCAATCTTCTTTTTGCCAATAACGGTCAACAGATGTTGGTGAGCGGCTTGCAGCGCGACGAAGGCCACTCAATTGCTTCGATGGAGCTGGCCGATTTGCAGGCCGGGAGTCTCGGTAAGCTGCTCGCGAAAGACGAAAGCACGATGAGTTCGATCTGTCTTTCGCCGGATGGCGAGACGATGGCTTTTCAGATCGATGCTTCGACGGTAAAGCTGGTCGAAACCAGAGGCTGGCGCACGAAGTTCACGCTTAGTGCCGACGAAGAACGCGATGCGAACAACTCCTCCTTGCGAAGATTTCTGGTCACGGTAAACAGCACGTTTGCGGTGGCCTTTCTTGCGGACGGAAAGACCGTCGCCGGCGAGATTGAAAATGGCGGCATCAAGCTCTGGGATTCGCGCACCGGCGAAGTGAAAAAAGCCGCGGGTGCTGAAGCTGAAACAGGATCGCTTGCCGCGATCTCAAACAACGGAAACACGATTGCCGAAGTTGCTCCCGATGATTCGATTCGCGTGTGGAATGCCGCGACTGGCGAACACCGAATTATTCCGGCGCGAGACTCGAAGGTCTCGGCGGTGGCGGTCTCGGGCGACGGGAAAATTGTGGCCACCGCTTACGCCGGCGCGATCGTCATTAGCGAGGCGTCTGATCTCAAACCGGTGCGCGCGATTGAAGGTGTCTCTGACATCTCTCAAGTTGCTTTGTCGAATGACGGCTCACTCGTTGCCGCCGCGAGCAAAGGGGCGGTCAAAATCTGGGGATCTGAAGGGAACGTCAAGCAGAGCATCGCCGCAGGTGGCGAAGTCACTGCCTTGAAGTTTGGCTCGCACGACCAATTGCTGGCGATCGGACGGAAAGATGGGAGCGTCGGCGTTTGGAATGTGAACGGTCAGCTCGTCTTCGATGCCAGGAAACATGGCTCGGCAGTCAACGCGATCGCTTTTTCCAACGATGGAGTTCTTATGGCCAGCGGGGGCGACGATCGCACCGCAATTATTTGGGAAGTTGCCTCGGGCAAAACGCGCCGTTCGTTGAAGGGACACGATCTCGCGATCACCTCACTCGCATTTTCTCCTGACGCTACCGAACTCGCAGTTGGAAGCGGCAACGCATCCGTCGTTTTATGGCAAGTAGAAAAAGGCAAATTGGATCGGGTCCTGAAGTAATCATTAATGGTTGCGCTTTGGCTAAATCACGCGTAACCTCGCCGGACAATTTTCAATTCAGGTTTCCCAAAATGATCAAGCGCAAGCTAGTCCTGGCCTTTGTTGTTCTCTCAATGGCCGCCGTCTCGCATCGCACCGCGGCGCAATCGACAATTTTGAATACGCCCTCGACCGATGTCGTCGCGCCGAAAAAAGTCTATGTCGAAATGGACTTCATCTCGAATTACGCCTGGCAGCGCGACGACAATTCAAAGTACGCGAATTATTCGCCGCGTGTAGTTGTGGGCGTCGCGCGCAACGTTGAAGCCGGTGTCAACGTGTCGTTCACGCAAGTCCCCGGCGGTGGCGAGCCGATCGAGTTGCAGCCGAACGCGAAGTGGCAGTTCTATCAGAACGAGAAGGCTGGAGTCGCGGCTTCAGTAGGTTGCATTGGATACTTGCCAATTACCCACCGCGCGGGAACCGACAGCCTGGTGCAGTGTTATTCGGTGGTGAGCAAGAAAGTGAGCGGTGACCTTGGCCCGCGCTTTCATGGGGGCGGCTATGCCTTGATTGGTGCGAGCAAGGCGGAACGGACAAAGGCCGGCGCGATCCTCGCGTACGAGCAACCGTTTTCAAAACGGACTGGGTTGTTGCTTGATTGGCTGAGTGGCGACAATCGATTCGGTTCAGCCAGCCCCGGACTCTACATTCTCCTGCCGCACAACAGTTCGCTTTCCGGCGGCTACACGATTGCGAATCACGGGCGCGGGAAGAACGCTTTCTTCCTTTATTACGGAACGCAGTTCTATGGGTTTAAGCGACACAGACTGAAGTGTATGCCACTACGGATTCTTCACCACTCCGATGTAGGGCAGATTGCGATAGCGCTCAGCAAAGTCCAAGCCGTATCCCACGACAAACTTGTCGGGAATCTTGAAGCCGAGATAATCGATCGGCACTTCCTTTTCACGACGCTCGTACTTGTCGAGCAGCGCCGCCAGTTTCACTGATGCAGCGCCGCGCGATTTCAGGTTCGCGAGCAAATACGACAAGGTCAATCCCGTATCGACGATATCTTCAACCACCAAAATGTGGCGGCCTTCGATGGCCACGTCGAGGTCTTTAAGGATGCGGACCTCGCCTGACGTGCGCATCGCCGCGCCGTAACTCGAGATAGCCATGAACTCGACGCCGAGTTCAATGTCGGCCGCGCGCATCAGGTCGCTGAGAAACGTGCAAGCGCCTTTCAGCACGCCAATCATCAGCGGGTTCTTGCCCGCGTAATCGCGGGCGATGTCCGCGCCTAGTTCTGCAATTCGTTTCTGAATTTCGTCAGTTGTAATTAAGACGTCGAGATTTGGATTAGTAAATTCCGTCATGATGCGTGCTTCTGATGTTGCCATAATTTCGTCCTCTTTATTTTAATCACTGAAGTTCCACTTTGTCGTTGCGTGGTTATCGATGCTGCGAGATACTATTGAAGCTCTCCACGCTAGGTCAATCACACGCAGTCAGTAGCTTGTTATATTTTCAACAGCCCGACTTGTTTGGACGAGAAGATGGCCGAATCAACTAAAATGAAATTCAACCACCATTGTGCAAGATGGCTGCTGGTAGGCCTTCTGCTGCTGTTTGGCGCCGTGCCTTCGCTGGCCCAACCGGCGGCGAAGCCGCAGACTTCTCCGCCGGACATCCATGCGCGCGTGACCGAAACGCTCGTCGATTCCTCGATCCCGGACGATCAGTCGGTCGATAAAATGCTCGCGGCGTACTCGCCTAAAGTGCGCGAACTCGACACGGTGATTGGAAAACTGAAAGGCGAACTGCGCAAAGGCGGTATCGGCGCAGGTTCGTTGGGCAATTTCGTGACCGACGGCATTTTGGCCCAAGCGCGGGAAAAGCTGGGCAAATCGGTGGTGATGGCCATAACCAACGGCGGTGGGCTGCGCAAAAACACCGTCGGCGAAGGCGAGTTGCGCGTGCGCGATATCTTCGAGTTGCTACCGTTTGAAAACGCGCTGGTTGAGTTTGATCTGACCGGCGAACAGCTTCTGAAATTATTGGGCGAAGTTGTTTCCCACCGCGACGCGCAAGCCGGCGCTCGGATCAAGTACCGAACCAACGCGGACAAGAAGCTTGAACTGGTTTCCGCTCGCGTGCTGATCGATGGCCGCGAACAGGAAATCGATCCGGCTGCGATTTACAAAGTGATCAGCATTGACTATCTGTGGAAACGCCACTCGACCACGCCGTCTGAAACCGAAGGAAACTATTCCGTGTTAAGCCAGGCGAAGAAGATCGAGCCGCTCGGGTTGACGATTCGCGACGCGATGATTCAATACGTGAAAAGTGAAACGGCTGCCGGTCGCGACATCAAAGTAAATCTCGATGGCAGATTCTCTTCAGAAAATCGGGGACGGACAGAGCCATGATCAATCGACGAAGCTTCCTGAAGAGTTCGCTGGTCACCGGCGCGGCGCTGGCGCTGCCCGGCGCGGCGTCGACCCTGCTTTCGCAGCGAGTGCGGGCCGCGATTGCCGAGCCGCTCTTGGATGTAGCCGCCGGCGAAACTCTGATTACGATCCTGCACACTAACGACACGCATTCGCAGATCGATCCTGTTTCAGATAACGATCCCAAGTATGGCGGCAAGGGCGGCGTTGCGCGGCGAGCGACCCTGGTCAAGCGCGTCCGGCAACAGAATCCAAACACGTTGATGATCGATGCCGGCGACGTTTTTCAGGGCACCCCTTACTTCAATTTCTACAAAGGTGAAGTCGAATACAAGTCGATGTCGATGATCGGTTACGACGTAGGCACGCTGGGAAATCATGATTTTGATAACGGCGTGGCGGCGCTGGCGGCCGCGATGAAGTTTGCCACCTTCGATTTCGTCTCAACCAACTACGATGTGCGCGGCACCGTGTTGGAATCGCGGGTTAAGCCTTACGTGGTGCGCAAATTTGGGGACGTGCGCGCTGGCCTGTTCGGACTTGGTATCAGCCCCGACAATTTGATCACGCCGGACAATTTCAAAGGCGTGAAGTATCTCGATCCGGTGCGGATGGCGCGCGGCGTGGTGCGCTTGCTGCGCGAACAGGAGAAGTGCCAGTTGGTTGTGGGCACGTCACACCTTGGCTATTACGCGAATCCGAAACCGAATGAGATCGGCGATTCACAGGTTGCCGAGCAGGTTGGCGGGATTGATTTCATTGCCAGCGGCCACACGCACACGTTCATGGAGAAACCTGTGCTGCAAAAAAATCCTGACGGCCAGAACACGATCATCTTTCAGGTCGGCAAGAGCGGGATTTACGTCGGCCGCATCGATTTCAAATTGAAGAACGGTAAAGTCGTGGCGAGCGCAGGTAGATTGCTGGACTTAAGGGACGAGTCGCTGGGGTGATTTGGATTGCGGCGGCTTGACGCCGCTTTCATATCGCCACCGGAAAAAAGCGGTGTCAGGCCACCGCACTCCATACATGGCTGACGAAGCAACCAGAGATCGAGTACGCGCGTTGGTGCGCGATGTGCTCAGCAAGACGATCCCGGAATCGTCGGCGCAGGCTCCGCATCCAGCCATGACGAGCAGTAGCCCACCTCAAGAGGTTTCATCATCAAGCGGCGCAAACCTAACTCGCGACGAATCCGCCAAACTCGTCATCACCGAAGATGACGTGCGCGGGTTGGAGCGCGGCGCAGTGTTGCGCGTCGCCGAGAATGCGCGCCTGACTCCACTCGCTGCAGACATTGTTAGCGATCGCGGGATCGAAATTGTGCGCCGCGTTTCGCGCAGCGGATCGAAACAGCACAAGACGATCGCGATTGGCGCAGACCACGGCGGCTATCCGATGAAGGAAGAATTGAAGAGCTTTCTTGGCGAACTTGGTCATCGCGTTCATGACTTCGGTACGAACTCCGACAGCGCGGTCGATTATCCTGATTTCGCGCATGCCGTCGCGCGCGCCGTCGCCGACGGCACGGCCGAAGTCGGCATCATGATCGATGGCGCGGGCGTCGGTTCGGCGATGACGGCCAATAAGGTTCCCGGCGTGCGCGCTGCCGCCTGTTATTCCGTCGAAGTCGCGCGCAACTCGCGCGAGCACAACGGGGCCAACGTGCTGACTCTCGGCAGTAAGACGATCACCAGCGACCAGATGCGCGAGATTGTGAGAGCGTGGCTCACAACCGATCTCACCGAAGACCGCCACCGCAAGCGCGTCGGCAAGATCGACGCTGTTGAGCGGCAGTATTCGCGGTGAACAGAGAGTGCTAAAATCATTTCAAGCAGTTATGCCCTATTCATCCAACGGCGATTTCGAACAACTAGTCGAGCAGATTACTGATGTGATCTACGCGCGCCTGAACGGTCACGCGGACGATCAGGCGAAGCTGTGCGGCTGCACGTCGGAGTGTTTTCATCGTTGCCCGGAGCGAATGCATCGCGTGGTCGATGCCGGCGCGGCGCGTATCGGATTAGTGCTTGGCCAGACTGGTTCGGCGCGCGATTGGGCCAGCCTGATCGATCACACGCTGCTAAAACCCGATGCTTCGCAAACTGAAATCAAGCGATTGTGCGAAGAAGCGGCGCAGTATCACTTCGCTTCGGTTTGCGTGAACCCGACTTGGGTGCGCGCGTGCGCGTGTCACTTGCAGGGTTCCGGCGTGCCGGTTTGCACCGTGATCGGATTTCCGCTCGGCGCGACTTTGCCTGACGTGAAGGCTTATGAAGCGCGCCGCGCGATCATGGATGGCGCGCGCGAAGTCGATATGGTCATCAACGTCGGTGCATTGAAGAGCGGCGACGATTGCTTAGTCGAGCACGACATTAGATCCGTCGTCGAGGTAGCTCATGAATACGACGTGACGTGCAAAGTGATTATCGAAACCGCGCTGTTGACTGACGACGAGAAAGTGCGCGCATGTCAGGCAGCGAAGAATGCGGGCGCCGATTTCGTAAAAACCTTAACTGGATTTTCCAAAGGCGGAGCGACGGTGGCGGACATCGCGCTGATGCGCCGCGTGGTCGGATCCGAACTCGGCGTGAAAGCCTCTGGCGGCGTGAAGAACATCGATGACGCGCGCGCGATGGTCCAGGCGGGCGCGACTCGCATCGGCGCGAGCGTCGGTGTGAAGATCGCCCAGGAAGCAGCCGGCGTGAAGAGCAATGGCCGAGGTGCCGCCGCTTATTAAGGCACTCAAAGAATTGCAAATTGAAAATTGAAAAATGCAAATTGCAAAATTGTTGACGAGCGTTACGTCCAGCGCGCACCTTGGCGCGAAGATTGTTCCGAACCTCTCAACGCTGACTAAGTTTTCACTTTTCATTTTTCAATTTCTAATTTTCAGTGCTTTATTCTCTTGTCCGGCGCAAACACCGTCGCCCACACCTCCCCAGGATGTCGATGTAATTCGCACCGAAACAGATCTTACCAACCTGCTTTTCACCGCGACGGACAAAAACAATCGTTACATCACGACGCTTCAGCAGAATGACATTCGGGTGCTCGAGGATGGCGTGCCGCAGACGCTCTTCACGTTTCAACGCGAAACGGATCGGCCGCTGTCGATCGCGTTCTTGATCGATGTTTCGATCTCGGAAGAACGCACGCTGCCTGATGAGAAAGCTGCCGCGCGCACTTTTATCGAAAACGTAATTCGGTCTGAGAAGGACCAAGCCGCAATCATTCCGTTTGAAGGCTACGCGCACGTCGAACAGCCGCTGACGCGCGAGGTGATTCGAATTTATCGCGCGCTTGAAGCAGTTGAAGTTGCTTTTCCGGCTTACGCGGGTGCGGCGCCGGCGCTTGGCGGCATCACATCGGGCCCGGGAACGATCGCGCCGCCGCGCGAAGGATCGACGGCGATTTGGGATTCAGTGGCGTTGACCTGTCGCAGTGTTCTGGGTCGCAGCCTCACACAACGCCGGCGCGCGATCATTCTGTTGACCGACGGGCAAGACACCAGCAGTCGCATGTCGCGGAATACGGCCATCGATCAGGCAATTCAATCCGAAACTGTGATCTACGCAATTGGCATTGGCGACAAACGCTACGATGGCATCGACAAAAACGCGCTGACGAATATCGCCGAGAAGACCGGCGGACGAGCTTTCTTTCCCAAGAAGAGTACCGATCTGATCGCGGCGTTTCAGGAGATCGAGCAGGAGCTGCGCTCGCAATATCTCGTCGCTTACTCTTCGACCAACAAGACGCACGACGGCAAATTCCGCACGATGACGATCGAAATTACCAATTCAGAACTAGCGAAGGAAAAATTGAGGCTGCGTTATCGTCCGGGATACTTCGCGAAGCGCGGGCAGTAAGTAGCATAGACTCCAGTCTGCGTTGGTGTTTGGACTGAAGTCTGTGCTACTGCGATATCGTACTTTCAATTCTTCGATCCGGTACCAACCAAATAACGGTCACCAATATGTACAAGCCATAAGCCAGCCACCACCGCACGAACGAAAGCGGCACGGCGATCGTGTAGATGGCTACCGAGATCTTTTCTTTGAAGTTGGCGCTGAGTGCTTTGGCTAACAGCGAATCTCGGGCATGGACAGCGAGTAGGGCCCGCGTCAGAATGAAGTAAGCAATTCCCGCCAGCAGAAGTATCACTCCGTAGAGGGCCACCGGCGACGGCGCGAAATGGTTCTCGCCCATCCAGGCAGTCACAAAAGGAATCAGCGACAACCAGAACAACAGATGCAGATTGGCCCAAAGGACCCGCCCGTTGACGTGTTCGACGACCTGAAACAGGTGGTGATGATTGTTCCAGTAGATGCCGATGAAGACGAAACTGAGGACGTAACTGAGAAACACCGGCGCCAGTGGTCGTAACACGGTGAAGCTCGAACCCAGTGGCACGCGCAACTCGAGCACCATGATCGTGATGATGATGGCGATTACTCCATCGCTGAATGCTTCGAGCCGGTTGCGGGTCATCGTCAACCTAGAGGTGGTCGAATTCTCTTTCAGAAAGGCGCGCCTGGCGCAAAATGCTTCTTAAAGTTCCGGGTGAAACTTCACGGTGTTTCGGCACCGTGGCCGTTAAGGTTCCTTCGTCAGTGCTTTTCGCGAACTTCACATGGCTCCCCGTTTGGGCAACTTCAACGAATCCGGCGGCTTGGAGTCTTCGTTTGACCTCGCGATAAGGAACGGGTCTCATGCTGCTTTGACTTCAATCTCGAGCGCGCGAATCTGGGGCGCAACTGTGGCGACTGGCGGAGTGAAATGAAGCTCAAGCGCGTCACGCAGATTGTCGATCGCCTCATCTTCAGTTCGTCCCTGGCTTGCCACATCGACCTCAATACATTGGGCCACGAACCATTCGTCTTCTTGCCAAATGCTGGCGGTGAATTTTTGTTTCATTCCGTGAGAATCCTTTCATTCAACCACGCGGCCTCGAACCAAATCCAGATGATACCCCTTTTGGGCCTCTACACAAGACGCTTGAATCCCTTCCGCGTTTCCCTATATCCTCGCTTCAGCTTATGCCAGCCAGACCAAATCTTCTCGCGGTGATTCTCGGTGGTGGCGCCGGCAAGCGCCTGTTTCCGCTGACGGCGCAGCGATCAAAGCCAGCCGTGCCGCTGGGCGGAAAGTATCGCCTGGTCGATGTGCCCATTTCGAATTGCATCAACTCAGATGTGATTCGCATGTTCGTGCTGACGCAGTACAACTCCGCATCGCTCAATCGGCACATCGCTACCACGTATCGCTTCTCGCCATTCGCGGACGGATTCGTCGAAGTGCTGGCCGCCGAGCAAACTCCGGAAAGCGGCGAATGGTTTCAGGGGACCGCGGACGCGGTGCGTCAAGTGTTGCCGCACATTCGCGACTGGCGGATCGACACGCTGCTGATTCTTTCCGGCGACCACTTGTATCGCATGGATTACCGAAAGTTTCTTCAGCGGCACTTCGAGACGAATGCCGACATCACCGTTTCGGTCATTCCGATTCCGCCTGATTCAGCGAGCGAATTCGGCTTGCTGAAAGTCGATAACGCCGGCCGCATCGTCGAGTTTCGCGAGAAGCCAAAAGGCGAAGCGTTGGAATCGATGGTAGTCGATACGACTTCATTCGGGTTGTCGCCGGAAGAGGCACGCGCGCGCCCGTTTCTCGCGTCGATGGGAATCTATGTTTTCAAGTACGACAAGCTGGAAGAAGTTCTGGCGGAAGACAATTCGCGTCTGGACTTCGGCAAAGAAGTGATTCCGGGGAGCCTGCAGAAGCTAAACGTGCAGGCTTATCTCTTCAACGGTTATTGGGAGGACATCGGAACGATCGCGGCTTTTTACAAGGCGAACCTCGACATGACTTCGGCGATTCCGCCGTTTAATTTGTTCGATGCGGCAGCGCCGCTGTTCACCCGCGCGCGCTATCTGCCGCCATCGAAGATTAACAACTGCGAGATACGCGATTCGATTATCAGCGAGGGCTGCATTATCAACGGCGCGAAGATCAATCGCTCAATGATCGGTTTGCGAAGCCGCATCGGGGACGGCGCGCAGATCGAAGCCGCCTATGTCATGGGCGCGGACTATTATCAGAGTTTGGAAGACATGCTCGGCGATCGCGACGCGAATCGCCCACGCGTAGGCATCGGCGAGGGAACCTTCGTGCGCCGCGCAATCATCGACAAAAATGCGCGCATCGGAACCAACGTAAGATTGTTGAATGAAGCGGGAGTTGATGAAGCCGACGGGCCCAATGGGATGTACTACATCCGCGATCGCAACATCATCGTGCCGAAGAATGGGCTGATCCCGGACGGGACGATCGTGTAAAGAAAAAGCGCCTGCACGGATGCAGGCGCCCCGCAGGCAGGATGCCTGCGCTCCAGTCAGTACGTCCCACCAAAATCCTTCTTCAAAACCGGCGGCTTTGGTTGCGGCGTTGTTTGCGCGGAAGCATTAGCTCCGGGCTGGAACACATAGCTGTCCCGCGTGCGCACGACCAGCTCAGGCCGATCGACGCGCACCTTGATGTTGCGACGCTCCCCCGCTTGCGGCGCATTCTTCGGGTAGTAACCGATGCTGTACTGCCGCCTTAATTCTTCCGCGACCGATCGAAACGCGTAATCGAGATTCTGTTGCTCGGCATTGTAGAGTCGCGCGCCGCTTACGCGCGCCAGATCGTGGAGATACTGATCGCCAAGTTCATATTCACCGCGGCTGTTTCCCGATCCACCGCCGGGCCAACCGGCTCCGGGTGAACCGCCGCCGCGACGGCCGTTTCGTCCGCCGCCATTTGGGTAATTACCGCCGCCGCCATTCGGATAGTTCCCGCCGCCACCCATGATGATCGCGCCGAGAATATCCAGGAGACCGCCACCTCCGCCGTTACCGCCACCGCGCGGATAACTACCGCCACCGCCGCCGCGTCTGCCACCACTGCCGGGCCAGCCGCCACCCCAAACGCCCATGTCAGCGGAAGTGTCGTACTCGACTGGATAAATCAGCGCGTCGAGTTCTTCCGCGTCGCGCAGCGTGCTTTCATAGCTCGCGTGTTTGCTGGTCGTGTCAACACCGTCGGTGAAGAGGACGATCGCTTTGCGGCCTTCGATGCGATTGAAATATTGATTCTCAATCTGATCGACTGCGTCATACAACCGCGTGCCATCGCCCGGTTCAGTCTGGCGAATCGCGTAACGTAACCTGTTGTGATCATTCGTTGGCTCAGACAGCACGCGAATCTTGTCGCTGAATGAAACGACCATGACCCGATCGTCAGAGCGCAGTTGATCGACGAATGCGATGGCTGCGTCCTGGATCTCTTCCAGCTTGAAGCGCGTCGAGCCACTCGTGTCGATCATCAAGGCGACCGTGAAAGGCTTCTCAGTCGACTGGAAGTAAGCGACTTTCTGCTCAACGCCGTCTTCCCAAACGCGAAAATCTTTTTCCGTCAGGTTGGGAATGTACTTGCCATCTCGATCCATGACGCTGACCGGAATACTGACGAGCGTCGTCTCGACTTTCACGACGTCGCCTTCGCCGACTTCTTCAGGACCGGCATCCTTTTGCGGCGTCACGGGCTTCTGTTCGTTAGGATCGCGATTCGCTCCGCCCAGAACCGGTGGCCGAGTGGGACGCGCCGGCGCGGTCGAATTTTGCGAATCCTGAGAGGATTGATCCTGATCCGGTTGAGTCACCGGAGGCGTCGCTCCGACGCGGCGTGGGCGCGACTGCGAGTTAGCTACTTGCGCAGACACGAAGACAAAAGACGCAACCAGTACGAGGGCAGTAAATCTCTTCATGGTAAAGACTCCTATCGGAGAGACAAATGCCGGCAATTCAGCCATCGGCGCGCATTTGGATGCGAATAGACGGGCGCGAAGTTGTAACGCAATTCAATAGCTGATTAACGGACTTCTCGGGGAGAGAAGTGGGGAGAGAAAATCGACGAGGTGAAGATAGCACCGTGATTACTTGGGAGCAAGCGTCAGGAGCTCGACGGTTAGGGAGGGCAGCCTTGAAGAAGGATTAGCCGCGGATGAACGCGGATTCCGCTAATAATAAGGACCAGAATATCCGTTTTCTGATCCGCAAAAAATTCGTTTGTCTGCGGCCAGTCCGTCTTTGGCGGATGGCCCTTCCTGGCGGTCGGGCTTCTGACACTACGGACCGGCAGCCAGGTTTATCGCATTCCAGATAAACGGCAACGTTCCCCAGGTTTGGCCGCGATGCTGCGGACGAAAGGCGAAGAGGACGATGCGGCCTTTGCCCATGTTGACTTGCGCCAGGGCGATCTTGTCTTTGATTCGATCTTCACCGCGCAGCCAGCCGGAATGCAGCACGTTTTCTTTGTCGTAGCGTGCGATCACCTGAACCTTGCTCGCGTCGGTCGCTTCAAAGGCTGCGCTGTTGATGAAATAGGCATTCGTGTCGCTCGACATCGTGCGCGCGATCGGATTCGCGGTATCAACTTCGATCCCGAGAATGGATCCGGGGCAATAAAAGTCGGAAGAGCGCACTCCCTGAAGCACGTTCTTCAATGGAAGCTTGAACTGTGCGATCAGGTTGCCGCACGAGCCGTCGAAGCAGATTAGCGTGCCGCCATCTTCTACAAAGCGACCCAGGCTTGCGTAACCTGTCTGGCTTAGTCCACGCGGCGAATCATCAGAGAACTCATTATCGGCAGCTCCACGCGTTTGCTCTGACGGCAGAACGATCGCGTCGAAGCGCGCGCGCAGATTTCCCTCGGCAATCGCAGTTTCCTTGATCGATTGAAATGGGACATTGAACGTGTCGAACACATAACGCGTCCAACCTTCATCCATGTTGCCCGTGCGCGAGTTCTGATAAATGCCGATTCGGATGCCAGGCTTAACTGGATTGGCAATCGGAGATTTATCACTCGTCCACAGCGGCAAAGCGAAATCCTTGCGCACATCGTTTTCGGTTTTGATAAGAGTCAGCTTCCGTTCATTCGCCGGTTCGCGAATCGACATCACCGCCAAACTCTCCACTCCCATCATCATTGGCAACGTCCAGCCCGCAACGTCGTAGGGGCGCTCGGCCTCACCAGTCGCCGTTGTGCGATCCGGATACACTTGCGGTTCAAACAACGCCAGTACATTTTGCCGATAGGGTTGATTGAGAAAGACGATGTAGCTGCCTGCGGGGACTTCCGGCGCACCGCCTACGATGCTGGTAAGAATATTGATCTGGTGGCTACCATTCGGCAGTTTTCGCAGATATTGCGTACCGGTAATCGCGTGCAACTCTTTATCAAGCCGATAAACCTCGACGCCTTGTTCGACCAACGCGCCAATCATCTTTGCAACGTTTTCATCGCGGCCTTGCCCAGCCGGGATCAGATAAGCGATTGGTTCGCTGCTCGGTGTTGAAGCTAAGCCTGCTTTCCCGAGTTCATAAAAATTCCGCAAGTAGTCGGCGCGATAATTCGCCGCCAGCGACAGCATAGAATGGCAAGCGGTCATCTCCATCTGCATGATGTCGCGCGGATGCCATTCGCCGCCTGGCCAGGGATCGGGCAAGTTCGTGGTCGCTTCCATCGCGTTGCGCATGCCGCGCGTACCGCTGCGCGATAGTTGCTCGCGCGTGACCGTGCTGGGCGACATGATGCGCGCGCTCGATGCCTCGGTCAGAATTCCGATCGAGTTGTGAAAATAAGGCGCGGTGCGAAATCCGCCGTGCCACCACGTGTCGTAGAGCGCGTTCGTCAAAACTCCTTTGAAGCCCGCCGCAGTCACGTCCGCGGCCATCTTGTGGCCAATCAATCCAACTTGTCTGAGCAACAGCGGCGCGATGTGCGGATTTGGCGGATCGTAAAACGGCGGCACAAAGAAGCGCGAACCGTTCGATCCCTGCTGATGCACGTCGTAAACGATTTCCGGAAACCATTCTTTCCACAGGAGACGCGTGACGCTGCGCGTCTCTTTCAAGTTGAGCATGAACCAGTCGCGATTGTCGTCATGTCCGGCGTAGTAATGATAAAGCTCGGGCGGACTGCTGCCTTCGTCGCGCGTTCCCAAAGTTTTGCGATACCAATTCGCGACGATGTTCACGCCGTCAGGATTCGGCGAGGGAATCAGGATCAGGATCGTATTGTGAAGAATCGAGAGCGTGTCCGCGTCGTTCGCACTCGCCAGGTTGTAAGCGAGCTGCGTGGACATTTGCGACGCCACAATCTCAGTCGAGTGGATCGAACAAGAGATGACGACGACCGTCTTGCCTTCGGCAACCAAACGATCGCGCTCGGCGTTGTTCGGTACTTTGCGTGGATCGGCCAGCGCCGCTTGAATGGTTTTGTACTTTTCCAGAGTGCGGATATTCTCAGGCGCGCTGATGAAGGCGGCGATCATCGTGCGGCCCAGCGTCGATGTGCCGATGCTGTGAACCTCGACGCGATCGCTGGCGCGATCCAGACGATTGAAATAGTCGGTGATTTGTTTCCAGTCGATGATGGTGCGGTCATCGCCCGGATTGAATCCGAAGACGGCGCGAGGCGAGGGAATTGCCGGGGATGATTCTTGCGCACGGCGTTGAGCGAAAGCGTCGCCGGTGAAAATTGGCGAGGCCCAAAACAAGAGAGTTGCCAGCGCCGTAGGCGCGAAATATTTGTAGAACCGGACAATTCTCCCCCGATTGATTCGGTCGAGACGAGATGCCAGGCCTCTCGTCTCGACCGAGGAGATTAGAGAGACTGGCTGCGGTTCTATAAATATTTCGCCGCTAACGCGGCTATCAAATTTACGACGATGCATGCCGATATTCCTTCTCACGAATTGATGGGACAAACAGCGACCAAAAACGCCGCGAAGTCTAGCACAAGACCGAGGAGCCAGATCATCGGTAAGCTGCTGTTCGCTTGGTCGTGGCTAGTGGCCGGCGTCCTGCTGCTTTTCTTTGCGCCACCCGCTTTGCTCATTGGGATTTTGCTAAAGCGGCAGGACTGGATCTACTGGTGGGCCAACTGGGGCGCGCGTAACTGGCTGCGTCTCACCGGCGTGAAAGTGAGAGTCACGGGTCGCGAGCACCTCGATCCGAATCAGACCTACGTCTTTGTTGCGAATCATCAATCGTATCTCGACGCGGCGCCGCTGTTCGCGTTCACCGGTCGGAAGATGGGGGCAATCGCGAAGAAGGAACTTCTTAACGCGCCGATTCTTGGTTATGGAATGGGCTGGGTGAATGTGATTGCGATCGATCGATCGAATCGCGATCGCGCAGTTGAGACTTTGAAGATTGCGACCGAGCGTCTGCGCAACGGAATCTCTTTCGGAGTCTGCCCCGAGGGCACGCGTGCGAAACCCGGCGAGATGTTGCCGTTCAAGAAAGGCGCATTTCACATGGCCGTGCAGACGGGCGTACCGATTGTGCCTATGGCGATCAAAAACGCCGGCGAGTTGATGCCACGCGGTGCTTGCGTAGCCTGGCCCGGAACTATTGAGTTGGTGATGATGCCGCCCGTCGATACTTCATGGGTGAAGACCGATGAAGATCTTGATGAACTCGTGCGGCGAGTTCAGAAAACGATTATGGACGAACTCGGGATCGAGAAACTCTCACCGCGCGAAAGCGTGAAATCAAATCACGGCGCAAAATCGTAAGTCAGGATTCCTTTAACTTTCACCGCCACACCGTTCACGATCATTGGACTGAATCGCGCGCGCTTGGCAGCTTTGACGGCTGCGTCGAGCAGGGTCTGCGGGCCGAACAATGCCCGGGCAGAAATCACTTTGCCTGTTTCATCGACCAGCACTTCCACCTGGACCGTTCCGCGAGCCTGAGCTTTCCGCGCTTCTTCGGGATATTCCGGTTTGGGCAAGTCAATCGCTTTGCCATTTAAGAATCCGCCCTCGACGGGAGCCGTCTCTTCTGTGGGATTGTCGGCTTTCGGCACGTCCTGATTCTGAGGCGTGGTCTTTGGCTGCGATTCAGGTTTCGGTTGAGTCTGCGGTTGCGTTTTCTGATCGGGAGGAGCTTCGCCGATTTCGGTAATCGTGACCTTGCCGCGGCCGACTACAAAATCTGAATATTTGACGCGCATCCGGATGCGCACATCGGTGCCGTTATCGAAAACTAAATCGTCGTCGGCGTACACATAAGTAGGAAACCAATATTTGCCGTCGATCTGCTCGCGATAAGTTTCAACGATCGGAAACTTGTTGGTCTTCGTTTCGGGGCCGGCCTTGCCCTTTGCTTTCACGATTTGCAAATCGTGATCATCAACCCAAATCCTGCCAACGAAGACGCGCTCTTTGCTCTTGGGACTCGGCATCACCTTTGGCGCAACGTCGAAGACGTACAAATCGAGTTCATCGATGCGTTCCTTGCCAACGTATTTGAAATTGTATTGCGCGGCCTTTGCGCCTTCGAGGGCAAATGGATTGACGCCGCCGAGGTCTTCCAGGTCTTCGGTCGTAAGCGTTATGCCTTGAAGGCTGGACATCGGAAAGAAACCAATTTTTTCGAACCGATTTCCTTGATCGTCGAAAGTAAAATCCGACACGCGGTGGTACTCGCCAATCACCTGGCCGCCCATCCCAATCTCCTGAATCAGCGCGTCTCGCTTGAAAGCGTACGAGTTCAGCGCGCGCCGAAAGTCAGTTTCCTTGGCGGTAAATTTGCGGATGATTTCGTCGATCTGAGACTGGCTGAGGCTGTTGGCGCCAGTGATCGTAGGGCCTTTGGTGTCCGCCGTTGTTTGCTGACCGAACGCGAACGCGGCAGTGGAAAGAAGCAAAGCGACGAAGAGGCATGACTTCAGCGGATGTATGAGCACGGATTGCACCATTTTCCTTCCCGGATGAGCGAATTATAGCAGCGCGCTTTGAGGCAACAACCCTTTCAGATGAGCAAAATTGCGTGGCTGTTGCCAAGAAAGTCGCGATGACGCCAGCGGAAACTGACAGTTTACTCCCGCAGGTGGTAACATGTGTGGTTTGCGGCACACGCCGGATTCTTGTCTGTGTGACGCGGCAACATTATTAGCATGACCCAGGAAGCTATCGAAGTACGGGGCGCTCGCGTCAACAACCTCAAGAACATCTCGTTTTCGATTCCCATCAATCAACTGACCGTCGTGACCGGCGTAAGCGGGTCGGGCAAGTCTTCTCTTGCTTTCGACACGATTTACGCAGAAGGCCAGCGGCGATACGTCGAATCGTTGTCGGCCTATGCTCGGCAATTCCTCGAGCGCATGGACAAGCCGGATGTTGATGAAGTACGCGGCATTGCTCCGGCGATCGCAATTCGACAGAAGAATTCAACACGCAATCCGCGTTCGACGGTGGCCACGCAAACGGAAATCTTCGATTACCTGCGTCTGCTGTACGCGCGGATTGGCACGACGATTTGTCGTGTCTGCGGCCGTGAGGTCCATCGCGATTCGCCGGAATCGGCAGCGGACGAGATTCTGAGTCAGTTGTCTGAAGGTACGCGCTTCTATGTCGTGTTTCCGGCGAGCGCGGGCTTGACTGTCGAGACTAATGGGAACGCCGACGTGAAGACCAGGAGAAACGGAGACGGGGAGAAAGCGAGAAACGGCAACTCTCCCCGTCGCCGCGTCTCCGCGTCTGCCCGTCACGTAATCACCGCACACCTCATGAGCCTGATGCAGCGTGGCTTCACGCGCCTCCTGTTCAATGGCGAGCAGATCGATCTGACATCACCCGATGACTATAGGCGCGAAGACTTTGAAAATGTTTATGTGCTCGTTGATCGTCTGGTCGCGCGCGCGGATGTGCGGCAGCGACTGGTTGACTCGCTGGAAACGTGTTTTCGCGAGGGTCATGGCCAAGCAGAGATTGAAGTCGTAGGTACGCACTCGTCCGGCGTGCAAACGGAGCAGGCCAGCGGCCTGCGTAACCATCTGCGTTTCTCGGAACGCTTCGAATGCAAGTACGACGGCACCGTGTACGCCACGCCTGAGCCGCGCCTCTTCAGCTTCAATAACCCATTCGGCGCGTGTCCGACTTGTCAGGGATTCGGCAACACGATTGGACTCGATCTCGATCTGGTGATTCCCAATCCGGGATTGAGCCTAAGCGAGGGCGCGATCGAGCCTTTCACCAAGCCGCAGTATGAATGGGCGCAGGCAGAGCTGAAACGATTCGCGAAGTCGGAGCGCATTCCGATGAACGTGCCGTTCAATCAACTAACAAAGCCGCAACAGCGGGCGATCGTTAACGGCAAGGGCGATTGGAGTGGCGTGCGCGGTTTCTTCGATTTTCTCGAGACAAAAAAATACAAGCTGCACGTGCGCGTGTTTCTGTCGAAGTATCGCGGCTACACGCTCTGCCCCGATTGCGAGGGCGGGCGCCTGCGCCAGGAAGCGCGAGACGTGCGCGTCGGCGGAAAGACTTTGCCGGAAGTTTCCGCGCTATCGATCAAAGATGCCGCCGTCTTTTTTGATGCGCTGGAATTGCTGCCGGAGCAATCAGCGATTGCGGATCGCGTGCTGTTCGAAGTGCGTCGTCGCTTGAGATTCATGGTCGAGGTTGGTTTGGACTATCTGACGCTCGACCGTCTGGCTTCTACTCTGTCTGGCGGCGAAGCACAACGAATTAAGTTGGCCACGAATCTTGGTTCATCGCTCGTCGGCGCGCTTTACGTGCTTGACGAGCCCTCGATCGGCCTGCATCCGCGCGACAACGATCGTTTGATTCGTTTGCTCCAGAACTTGCGCGACATCGGCAATACGGTGCTGGTAGTCGAGCACGACGAAGACATGATTCGCTCGGCGGATCATATTCTCGACATCGGGCCCGCGGCGGGTGAACTCGGCGGACGCTTAATTTACGAAGGGGATTTTCGCGGTCTGCTTCACGATTCTCTATCGCTGACGGGGAAATATCTTCGCGGTGAAGTTGAGATTAAGGAGCCGAAGCATCGGCGGGCGCTGCAACTGAAACGTTTGAAAATTCGCGGCGCCAGCGAGCACAACCTCAAGAGCATCGATGTCGATATCCCACTGGACATGCTCGTGTGTGTGACCGGCGTGAGTGGTTCCGGCAAGTCCACACTGATTCACGACTGTATCTACGCGGGTTTGAAAAAAGAGAAGGGCGAGTGGCAAGGACACGTCGGCGCATTTCAGAAGATCGATGGGACGCAACACATCGACGAAGTGATTCTTGTCGATCAGTCGCCAATCGGCCGCACGCCGCGATCAAATCCCGTCACTTACATCAAAGTTTATGACGCGATTCGCGAGACCTTCGCCAACACGCGCGAAGCTCAGGCGCACGGCTTCGACCCTTCGCATTTTTCGTTCAATGTTCTCGGTGGTCGTTGCGAGGTCTGTCAGGGCGACGGCACCGTTACGGTCGAGATGCAGTTCCTCGCGGACGTCGAACTGATCTGCGAAGAATGCAAAGGCACGCGCTTCAAGCAGCAGATTCTCGACGTTCGTTATCGCGGTAAGAACATTCATGACGTGCTGAACATGACCGTGCGCGAAGCGATGACCTTCTTTCGCGACATAAATAAGATCGCCAATCGCTTGCGCGTGCTGGATGAAGTTGGACTCGGATATCTGCGCTTGGGCCAATCGGCGACGACTTTGTCCGGGGGAGAAGCCCAGCGCGTGAAACTGGCCGCGCACTTATCGAAACGGGCCGGCGCCAAGACGCTCTACATCTTCGACGAACCTACGACCGGCCTTCACTTTGACGACATCAACAAACTGCTGGCCGCGTTTCGCGCGCTGATTGACGCAGGCGGATCGCTGCTAGTGATCGAGCACAACCTCGATGTGATTAAGACTGCCGATTACATTGTTGATTTAGGACCCGAAGGCGGAGATGCGGGTGGATATGTTGTAGCTACCGGAACGCCGGAAGAGATCATGAAAGTAAAATCATCTCACACGGGCAAATATCTGAAAGAACACCTTACCCACCTTAATGGCCGCGGGTGAGATTTCGATCTGCGAGTCTGGGTCAATCAGAAACCTTCACAACTTGTTTCCGAAGTTCAGCTCGTCCACTCGCCGTGCGCGATGCCGACCAGATACCACTGGCTTCCGTCCTTTTCAAACACGAACCACAAGCTGCGCCAATCCATCCCGCCATATTTCTCTTCGAAACCGGGGAAGTGATATTCGACGAAGATCGCGTTCGGGTAAACCTCGGCCATGTTATTGATCAGCGTGCCGCGCCCGTAGAACTGATCGCCGTAATTGACTTGGGCGCGAGCAAAGTCCTTGTCGTAAACAAAGCGACGATAGTAACGCGTGAAAGTCATGCGTAACTTCTCGCCGGTTACGTCGTCTTCACCCCAGACGAATCGACGGTTGTTAGCGAAAAGAGTTCGCGCCTGCGCGCGCGTCACCACGCGATCGCCACCCTTCTCAATGTTGATGTGGTAATAAGGCGAGAATCGCAGACCCTTCGTCGGATGAACCAGTGGTGCGAGCCGCGCCAGGTTCTTTGTCTTGAGCGCGAGGATGGCAGTGCGCGCACGCAGCGCAATGATCTTTTCAGTTTCAGCGGCGGACAATTTTTGCGCTGATATCGTCGAGGCTGACGCCGCGACACACGCGATCGCGAGTATTGATCCGCGCAAAGCAACCAAGCGTGCGTTTGTGGTTTTCATTCTGGCTTAGAGCTTTTACCGCACGTCTTTTGCGCAACGAAAGCCCGTCTTGCTGTAATCGTAATTGCCGCGTGCGGGATAGCCACGACGGTACGTCGTGGTGGCAGTATTTCGATCGCTGTCATAAGCGCCTCCGCGAATGACACGCAGGTCGCTGGTTGGTTTAATCGGCAGTTGCCCGCCGGGATACGTGTTTAGTGGGCTGGAGGTCCACTCCCATACGTTTCCTGCCATGTCATAAGCGCCATAGGGTGATTTACCCACGAATGCGCGCACGTTTGCTACGCCGCGGACGCCATTGGCATTAGCCAGACCAGTTTTCCATTCATTTCCCCATGGGTACCGCCGTTCATCAGTGCCGCGCGCCGCAAACTCCCATTCCTCTTCTGTCGGCAGACGTTTGCTCGCCCACTTGGCAAAAGCATTCGCATCGTCCCACGTAATGCCAGTGGCGGGCGCTAGATCTTCGACGCAATGTCCCAGCGTCCAACTCGTTGGCGCAGCGCGACCGGTGGCCCTCAGGAACTGCGTATAACTCCCGCAAGTAACTTCAGTCTCGTCGATGAAGAATGAGCCAATCGAAACTTTGTGCGCAGGTCGTTCATAGTCGTCTCCATCGTCGCGGCCCATCATGAATTCTCCGCCGGGAACATAGACCATTCCTGACGGGGCCGGCGGCGCCACTGGCTGTGGCTTTTCAGTTATCGATGCGGGATTCGACGTTGTCGTGTTGGTCTGGTTTCCAGTCTCCCTAGTCGCAAGCAAATAGAATCCTACGCCGGCAATAACAACGATCACGGCGATGATTGCGAATACAACTATCGCGCGATTGGATTTTGGTGGCGGCGATGAATCGTACGGGGCAATTGTTTCAGCCGCCGGGACCGGATTGGTGGCACTTGGCTCGGGAACCGCTTGCGGAACAAATGGCGCGTGCATCGTCGGGATGTGCATCGGTTGTGGCGGCTCTTCCGGTGTGGGTTTCTCGTCAGAAGCTTCAGTAGGTTTTGGCTGCGGCACGGGCGGAGAAGGAAGCGGTGCGGTCTCGGCTTCTCTCGCTTGCTCTAATCCCGTTCGCAAAGCGTTTCTCATTTCGCTTGCCGAGGCAAACCGATCCCGCTTGCGGATGGACATCGACTTGGAAACTATCTTAGAAAGCCACTCAGGCACTTGAGGGTTAAGGGTGTGCGCGAAGGACAGCGGATCGCGTCCCGTTTCTTCCAAAGCTTCAGCTCGCTGCGAAGCGGTAATCGGAACTTGACTTGTCAGCAAGTGATAGAGCGTCGCGCCGAGCGAATACACGTCACTCTGTGGAGTCGTGCCAGAATTATTCAACTGCTCGAGGGGTGCATAAGGCGCGGTGTACGCGTGAACGCTCGAGGCCTCCTGACCGGGCGCGCCGCGGGCCAAACCGAAATCGAGCAGATAAATCTCGCCCTCGCTCGTTACTTTGATGTTCGCGGGTTTGATGTCGCGATGAACGATCGGCTCGGGTTTTTGATCGTGCAAATAAGTCAGAGCGCCGAGTAACTGATCGGCCCACGACATTACTTCGGCATAATCGAATGGCCGCCCGCGCAGCTCAAGTCTCTGCGCGAGGTTCAAACCTTCGATGAATTCCATGACCAGGAATTGGCCGTCGCCGTGAGAGAAATGGTGAGTTACTCGCGGCAGCGTGGGATGTTTCAGATTGGCGAGTGTTCTGGCCTCGTGGCGGAAAGCGCTGCGTAGCTTGTCAGAAGTCGTCAGCGTTTCTTTAATGGCGACAATCGAATCGATCGTGTCATCGATGGCTTCATAAACCTGCCCCATGCCACCCTTACCGAGCGGTCTGACGATGCGATAACGGTTTTCGAGAATCGTGTTGCGCGACAGCATCAAGGAAACTTTGCGCCCGCGGAAAACCTGGCCGGCCGAAACGACGCTTTGCGCGCGCATCTTAGCGAAGTTTGGCGCAACCCGCTAGATGTTTCGGTATTAGACTGGCGGGAAAAGGTCCGCGGGGGCTTTCCCGCTGTCGCGACCTATGACGCCAAAAAAGAAACTTCCGCCATAGATGTACCAGGGCAAACTGTTGAGGATCGGAACCGCGTTCTCAGGCGTTAGCGGCAATGGCAGATCGTCGGGCAGGATGCCGACGATCCATCGACCTGATTTGCTGAACGCTTCGTACTCAGCGCGATAGTGAAGCCAACGGCGCTGGCAAAGGCCGCAGGTCCTAACGTCAACGTCGCCAAAACGGCCGTTGGTAGGATCGACGCCGAGATACTCTTCATGGAACCGGTCGGGACCGTGACTCAGACATTCGCAGTCCTTGTCGATCATCGAATTACTCCTCGGCACTTTCTTCCGCCAGAACGCGGTGGCCTTCGTTCAAAATCTGGTCGTAGAATTTCTCGAGCGCGGGATTAGCGCAGCGACATCCCGCGACCACCTGCTCAGTCCAGTCGAGATATTCCTGCCGCCGCTGCAAAGACCAATCGGCCGGTGGCGCAACGGTCACGCCGACCACGTTGGAAATCTTGTCCGCGATTTTCACCTGACGGGCGTGATCAGACAGATGCGGAGCGTGCTCGATTTGTAAACGCTTACGATCGGCTTTCGCCAGCGATTTGTCGTCGGTCACTTCTTCTACGACTCGGCGCACATCGGCACCGAACGCTCGCTCCAACTCTTCCGGCGTCGTGTCCGTGTCTTCGATGGTGTCGTGCAGAATTCCAGCTTGCAGTGTCACCGGATCAGTCACACCGCCTTCACGGGCCAGCAACTCTGCGACTTCGATCGGATGATTGATGTAAGGCGAGGCTTCGACATCTTTGCGGCGCTGATCGCGATGTTTGTTCGCAGCGAAGTGCAGAGCTTTCAGGATGGCCGCGGCAGTGTTTGGTTCGTTCATTTTTTTCACGCAACCCAGCTATCTCTACCGATCGCGCGCGACCGCAACTACTCGGAAACCGATATTCTCACCGTGATACGATGCGCTGCCATACATGCGATTGGTTGAGCGAACCTGATCCGCGCCGTCGTACCAGGAGCCGCCGCGAATAGTACGCATGTGCTCGATGCCGCCAGTTAACCAGACGCTACCGTCCGTGGGCGCGCCGTTGTAATTCTCGTGGTACCAATCAAGACACCATTCCCAGACGTTGCCTCGCATGTCATAAAGACCAAAGGCATTCGGCCTCAAACGTCCAACCGGATGCGTCTTTCCGTCTGAGTTCTTCCTATACCATGCCAGCAAATCCAGCTTCGCTATTTCATCGTCACTGGTTCCCGCACGGCACGCATATTCCCATTCCGCCTCTGTGGGCAATCGATACCGGTACGCGTCATTGGCGTCATTGAGCTTGTCCAAAAACTGCTGAGCGTCCTCCCATGAAACCAGCTCCACCGGACAATTTGCGCAATCCCTATGCTGGCTGGGCGTGGTCCCCATCACTTGGCGCCATTGAGCTTGCGTGACTTCGTACTTTCCCATGTAGAAACCGTATTCGCCGGTTGTGGTTCGCAATGAATCCAATTTGATCTTGGCCAGGTTGTATCGAGTTTGAGCTCCGTCAAACTCTGCCCGTGACGCAACTCCCTGTTCCAATAGGGCCATTTCGCGTTTCAGATCGACTCGAGCATTCGCAAGTTGGGTTTCAGCGTTAGGAGTCTCCATTCTCGCTCTGGCTGCGTCTTGTTCGTTGACCACAAACGCAACCTGATGGACCGGTTTCTCACCGCCATTCTCAGATCCCATCATGAAACTACCGGGCGGAACCCAGACGAACTCCATGCCTATTCGATTGGTGATGGTCTCGTGCTGAGGGTCGGTCGCAGGGGTATTTCCCCTTCCGGTTCGCCTTCGGTTGGCTGGGGTTGACGTGCGTTTTGGCGTGGCCGTTTTCTTCGGCGTTGGTTTTGCGACGACTTCGCCGCCCTTGCCTTGCGGCGCCGCACTAAAGACGCTGCCGAGGGAAATGGAAAGCGAAAGCAGCGCGAGGACGGCGAACCCGAATGCTCCAATCAAAAGAGTTCGGCTTCGTCCATTTGCAAATCGTATACGCATTACTTGTGTGGCTAGTTTCCCACGATCACTGCCTGACCTGATCGCAAATCCTTCGGATCGACGATCACGGTTTGACCCGGCTTCACGCCCGAACGTATTTCGATCCAATCAGGGCCGGCAACGCCGGTAGTAACCGTCCGCTCGATCGCTTTGCCATTCTCCACGATCAGCACTTTCGCGTTTCGCGCTGATCTTACTACTGCATCTTTTGGCACGCTGACCACCGTCGTAGGCTCCATGTCGATCTCGACGCGCGGCTTGTCGCCTGCTTGAAAGGCTTTGGTCTTTGGCAAGTAGAGATCGATCGAAATTATGCGTTTCGAATTGCCCGGTGCGGTAGTGACTCTATCAACACGGGCGACGTAGCTGGCCTGCTCATCGCTGACGCGCGCTGCCTGTCCAACCCGAATCGAAAGATTCTTAACTTGAACGTCGCGCGCCACGAAGGTCGAAGTGTCAACTCGCACATGAAGTTCGCCCATCGCGGCGATCTCCATCAGCCGAGAATCAACGGTGACCGTTTGGCCCTCGCTCGCGCTGATGCCGCGGACGACTCCATCGGCCGGCGAGGTAACCAAACAGTCAGCGAGTCGCGCGACGGCGGCATCATGTTCAGCTTGCCTTTGTCTGACGAGATACGCGGCTTCTGGGCGTTTGCTGCTCCCAGCCGGCAAGGCATCGAGATCCCTGCGAGCTTGCTCAAGCGCGCTCTCTGTCAGTTGCTCGTTGGCGCGATACACGCTGTTGTCGATTTCCGCCAGGGCATCGCCACGCTTAACGGTAGCGCCTTCCTTCACGGAAATCTTATTGAGCCTTCCCGAGACTTGGGGGCTGACGGTGACCATCTCAGGAATCATCACCACGCCGACCGCTGAAAGTGTCTCGGCAAAAGTTTGCTCGGTCACCTTCGCAATTCTGACTGGAACCGGGCCCGAAATGCGCGTTGGTTTTGACGAAACATGTGTTGGCTTGCCGGGCGTCGGCGAAGCGGACGGTTTTGGTTTGATCTCGCCACCGGGTCCCTGGCCGGCATTCGCAAGCACGTTCAGCGTCGAGACCCCCAAAACCAATATGAACAACGCGACTAGGATCGCCGGCGACCTGCGCGCACGTTGGTCGATCGCTTCATAGACGGTGCCCATGCCTCCGTGCCCGAGTTCGCGCAGGACGCGATAGCGATCTTGCAGGATGGTATTGGGGGATAGCATGGTCGGGATGTGGCGGCGTCAATCGCCATCGAGCAAATAGATCGTCTTCAGATAGGGACATCCAGCGCGGATGCTGTACGTGATCCTCTTCAAATAGAGATTGTTGTGCAGAATGCCGCCGTCGAAATCGAAAGTGCAAACGCCCTTCGCACATTTTTTAAAAGGTTTGACTGAGCGCGCGGGCAGCTCTTCATGTTCGCGACGCGTGAGCCACGCATCGGCCTGCGCGAGCGAAGCGAAGCGGCGCACGACAAACCGATCA
>JAJPKD010000118.1 GCA_021323895.1 Acidobacteriota bacterium
AGAGGTCCGCGCCGATGGCCGCTCGCTCGATCAGGTTCGCAACGATCTGGACGCACGAGTCGCGCGCAAGGAACTCGATGGCTTCGTCATTCTGCCGCCCAATCTGCTCAACGGGGAACAGCCGGAATACAGCGCGCGCAATACTGCCGACTTGTTTACGCGAACGAAAGTTGAGAATTCGATCAATCGCGCGCTGCGCTCGCAGCGCATGGTGGAAAATGGAATTGACGAGAAGAAAGTCGAGCAGATGTCCGAGCCCATATCGCTCCGCACTTCCGGCGCCGGCGGCAAAGAGAGCAAAGGTGAGTCGAGCTTTTTCCTCGTCTTTGGGTTGGGCCTTTTGATCTACATGAGTGTCCTGCTTTACGGGCAGTTCGTGCTGGGCGCAGTAATCGAAGAGAAAGAAACCCGAATCGCCGAGATTTTGTTTTCGTCAATGCGATCATTTCCCTTGATGATGGGAAAATTGATCGGTGTGTCACTGGTGGCGCTCACGCAGATGTCGATTTGGGCGATCGCGTTCCTGTCGTTATCGGCATGGCTCGCTGGCTCTTCGTTCACCGTCCCACATATTCCGCCGCTCATCTTCGTCTATTTCGTGATCTTCTTTCTCATGGGCTACTTCATTTACGCGACGGTTTATGCGGTGGTCGGATCGATGGTAACCACGACGCAAGAGGGCGGACAGCTGGCGCTGCCGATCGTCTTGCTGCTGGTGATGGGTTTCTACCTTTCCTTCAACATCATTCGCAGTCCGAATTCTTCGCTGGCGTTTTGGGCCTCAATGTTTCCGTTCTTCGCGCCGATCACGATGCTGGTGCGCATCGTTACAGAGACGCCGCCGTTCTGGCAGATTCTCCTGTCGCTTGGCATCGGCATTGCGACCGCCATTGGATTGATTTGGGTCGCGTCGCGTATCTACCGCGTCGGGATGCTGATGACCGGAAAGAAAGCTACGCTGCCGGAAGTGTGGCGCTGGGTGAGACAAGCGTGAGCGGGCTAAGAGCTAAGAGCTAAGAGCTAAGAGCTGGGAGCGGTATGCAACCTAACCTAATATTCTTTGTCGAATTCTTTGCCCTTTGCCCTTTGCCCTTTGCCCTTTGCCCTTTGCCGCTATGCCGATTGAAATTGAAAAGAAGTATCGTCTCAACAAAAAGCAACGCCAGGTGCTGGAGCGCCGCATGCGCGATCTGTCGCTGACGCCGAGCGAGTTGGAACACGAAGAAAACACGATCTATCGCGGCGGGCGCCTGGACTTAGGTGGCATCGCTTTGCGTCTGCGTCGCGTGAACGGCCGCGCTTATCTCACATTCAAGCGTCGCTTACCAAGCAAGTCAGCCATCAAGCACCAGGAAGAACACGAAGTTACGATCGCCGACCCTGACGGAATGGATTGGATTCTGAGGTCGCTCGGATTTCAGCCCGCGGTGGTTTACGAAAAGCGCCGCGCGCGCTGGAAGGTCGATGGTGTGAAGGTCGTTATCGATGAACTTCCGTTTGGTTTGTTCATGGAAATCGAAGCTTCGGTGAAGGAAATCAAGCGCACTGAAAAATTGCTCGGCGCGGAATCGTTGCCTGCTGTGATCGAAACCTATCCGACCATGACCGCGAAATTTGGAAGGGAAAGAAAGGGCGTGATCGAGGCGCGGTTTGCATCAGAAGCCCGACCGTCAGGGAGGGTAAGACGCAAGACTCGATGAAGTGCGACGCTTGATCCGCTCGCTCGCGCTCGCGGTACAGACACTCAATAACTCCGATCGTGCACGTCCACGCGCTGCACTGAAAACACGACGCGCATTGTCTCTGGCCGGCGGTCGAGTGCGGCCGGGACAAACGCAGCATTCGTTCGCAAAGCTTTCTCGAAATCTTCCAGCACCCGACGGTCGCGCGGTGCGTGCATTACGTTAGCGAGCGACGCCGAACCATTTGTGAAGACGTCGGCGACTATCACCATATCGTCATCACCTTGCCGCCGATCTCGATATTGATCGACCTGCCATCCCAGAGTTGCCAGCGCGCCGTTAGGATTGAGACTCGGTGATTCACCATTAACCTTCTTGCGCAAAGCCGCGTAACTTTCTGGTGAGATTGGCTTCGTGATGTCATATTCCGCAAGGAGAAAATATTCATCCGGAGTAGTCGCAAGCTGCACCTGCTCAAAGGCCAGCGTCGCCTCATGCAAAGCGATCATGTGCGGGCGCAGGGCCGCGAACACGGCAGAAAAAATTATGATTGAAGCGAAGGAACTGAACGCGTATCGCATCGGCCGCGGTTGCAGCCACCTCAACGCCCACTCGTTGAACCGATCGACTGATGTTGCTCTTTGGCGCGCACGAACTTCCGCGGCTTTGGCCGCGAGCGCAACCTTTATCTGCGGAACTAAATCGGCCGGAGCAACGGGCCTGGAAAGATTCGCAAGATTGCTCCGCAAGGTTCGCAACTCAACCACATGCGCGCGACATACCGGACAAACTTCCAGATGCTGATAGCAGGCTTGTCGCTCTTCCAGCGTCAGCCCGTCATCAACATAAAGCGAAAGCGACTGTTGGATTTCGTCACAACTCATAGCACGATCCAGAGGCTAGAGATTAGAGGTAAGAGGCAAGTAACCAATGCCCTCCAGTTTAATCGTTGACGTGTAGCCGTCACCAGAAATGCTTTCAACTGACGTCTGGCCTCTCACCTCTAACCTCTCGTTTTTCCGAATGGCTCGCGAACCTCTTCACGCTTAGCTCAGCCCGGGGAGCGAAAGCGACGCGCTGTTGCTGGCCCGTTTCAAATCGCTCCCGCCGGCTGATCGCCCGGCCTTCTTGCAAAGCAGTCACTTCGACCCAACTTGGCACCGAGTTTTCCGTGACACCGGGGCAGACGAACCATTCGATTTACAAAGATCCTTCAAGCGTGTGCCGCAATTCCATTCGTCCGCGCGAAATTCGCGACTTGACGGTGCCGATGCTGATCTGAAGAGTGGCGGCAATCTCTTCGTAGCTGAATCCTTCGACGTCGCGAAGTATCACGGCCTCCCGATACGAACGTCGCAATCCGAGTAACGCCTCGCGCAACTGCGCCTCGCGCTCTCGAGCCAACGTCCCTCTTTCAGGGTTGAGATCGTCATTGCTCGGCAATGTCGCCGCGAGCGGCTTATCTCTCTGTTCATCCGTAGCATCGAGTGAAACTGTGACGTCGCGCCTGCGCCTGCGCCACCAGCGCCAACGGTTGCGAGCCTGATTGATCGCAATGCGATAAATCCAGGTTTTCAAGCTGGCATCGCCACGGAAGCGATCGATGTTCTGAAAAGTTCGCAGAAAGGTTTCCTGCGTCAGGTCGCGCGCTTCTTCAGGGTCGCTCGTCAAACGGAACAGCAGCGCATAAACATCGCTCGAATGTTCAGCGACCAATTGCTCGTACGCAACGGCCTCGCCCCGGCGCAATCTTTCAAGGAACTGATCGTCGGATGCCGGACGCAGATCCAACGGCGTTGCCGAAGCAACGGCCTCAAGGTCCGCATGTGCGCGGAGGGCGATTTGCTCTCCGTAGCTCACTCGGCACCCCCTCGGTCGGGAAGCTCAAAAAGCAGCGTTCGAAATCGCTTCCCGGACACACGCTCACTTAGACAGCCAGCCGGCCTGTTTTGTTCCCATCTGATGCTGTAAGTAGCTAATCGCATCGTACTGTTTGATGACACTTGACCGCCTTCGCGTTGCGGTCGAGCTGACGTACCTCAATTTCAAACCAAAAGTCGGCGGTCGCGGGTTCGTCCGCAGGATGCGAACTTGCGTTGCAGCCTCGCTTGACAACGTTCGGAGCGGTCGCTACATTCGCTGTTTCCGCGATCATACACCAATTTGAACGCACTTTACCGTGCATTCTTGCAAGAGGAAACTGGTTGGCTAAATACAAGAAGAAACGCGCGCGCGAGCTGAAACATGACCGCTTTCGCGATACGACAATGCTGCTCGCCTATCGCCTCGCCGACCGGGTGGCCGGACGGCGGCAGCAGATTCTCTATGGGCTGATTGCCGTGGTCGTTATCGCGATCGGTATCTATGCTTTCGTCCGCTGGCGACATAAGCATACCGAAGAAGCTGAGGCCGCGATGGGCCGGGCGATAGCCATCAACGCCGCCGACATCATGCCGGCGCCACCACCAGGATCGAAGGATCCAGTTTTCAGCAGCCAACAAGAACGCTCGGAAACCGCCATCCGCGAGTTCCAAAAGATCGCCGCGAAGTACGGTGATCCCTATCGCACCCAAGCCCAGTATTTCATCGCGACAAACGAACTCGTCACCGATCGTCTGAAAGCCGAAACCGATCTGGCTAGCCTGGCACAAGGAAGCGGCGACGTTGCGGTACTGTCAAAGTACGCTTTGGCGCAAGCGAAAGAATCGGACGGACAGCTCGATGAAGCCGCGCGAATTTATGGGGAGCTGGCCAAGCTCAATTCAACAGTCGTCACCACTGATAGTGCGAACTTGCGGCTCGCTGTGGTTTACGAGAAGCAAGGCAAGAAGAAAGAAGCAGGAGACATTCTCTTCAACATTATCTCGACCGCACGCAACGCGCGCGACAAGGACGGCAAGCCAATTCCCGAATCTGCGGCGTCACGCGAAGCGTCGCAGGAACTTCTCAAGGTCGACCCAACGCGGCACGCGCAACTCCCCGCTCCTCCTTCGCCGCTCGCCTTTGGACCGTGATAACTCCCGAGCCGATCTAATCCAAAATCAAGCATGGACAATCTGACGCACTCGCTCGTTGGTTTGACGGCAGCCAAAGCGGGTCTCGAACGGTTGTCACCGTACGCGACCGTCGTGTGTCTGGCTTCGGCAAATGCCGCGGACGCCGATTTCGTGACGCTGTTCTTTGGCGATCGATGGACGTTGCTTCAGCACCATCGCGGCATTACGCATTCGATCGTTGGAACGATGGCGATCGGTTTGTTGGTTCCCGTTCTTGCATTGGTGATCGAACGCATAGTTGGCGCGCTGACTAGTTACAAAACTCGAATTCGATTTCGCGGGCTTGTGCTCGCGTCGATGATTGCCGCCGCATCACATCCGCTGATGGACTGGACGAACAACTACGGGGTGCGCCCGCTGCTGCCGTGGAGCGGACGATGGTTCTATGGCGACTTGGTCTTCATCGTCGATCCTTATCTGTGGCTGGTGCTCGGCGGCGCAGCGTTTCTCCTGACTAGTAACACCAAAATCCGAACGCTCGCCTGGGCTGTGTTGGCCACGCTGGGCACGTCACTCATCATCGTTGCGTCCCGAAACCGCGAGGCGGGCCCCGCACTAAAGATCGCGGTTGTGATTTGGATGGACGGAATCGTGATCCTCACAGCCCTGCGATTTTCGAGATTTGCAAAGCGTTTTGGTCGCGCAATCGCATTTGCCACGCTGCTGTTCGTGGTGTGCTATTGGGGCGTGTTGGCCGTGATTCATCGCGGTGCGTACGACAAGGCGGTCATCGTGGCCACCCAGCTTGCCGACGCGCGAGGCGAGCGACTAATCAAAGCCGCAGCGATGCCCTCAATAGCAACTCCATTCACCTGGCAATGCGTCGCAGAGACCGATCGCGCGATGTATCGCTTTGTAATTAGTGGCGAAGACCCTTCAGCGCCGCAGCGAATCGAAAAGCTCACCGGAAGAGGCTCGCAATTGCTTTCGATTGCCGAAAAGGATCGCCGCGCTCAGGTGCTGCTGGGCTTTGCAAGATTTCCAATTGAGAAAATCGATTCAGATAACTGCGTCGGCCAAGCGCTCGTTCAATTTGCAGACTTGCGATACACTGAACCTGGAACGTCGCGTGGCAACTTTTCAGTGAATATTCCAGTCGATTGTCCGTCTAAATAAGCTTGAACGCGTGAAAAGATCATCGAACAATTTGCGAGAAAGCGTTGAATCTCGGGCGAATCGGAAGAGCGCTCAGAGTCGCAGCTTCGCGTCGGTGCGCATGTCGCCTGGCGGTTATTTTGCGGTGGCGGCAATCCTCACTTTCGTGGCGCTTATTTGCTTGAGAACTCATCGCGATTTGCCGGCCGTGATTCTGATCGTGACTACCTGGACCACCATTCCCGTGTTGGTGCTGACGGATCGGCTCACTTTCAACGGCAGAGTGCTGATGCGCCGCGGATTGAGTTCGCTCGTCTTGCGAATTCTCAAACGCAAGACATCGATCATGCTCGATGAGATCGAGCGAGTTGAAGTGACCAGCCTGCGCACACTGCGTCGCGGCGGCAATGTGCGTTATCGCTATCGGGTGGAGATTATTGCCGACGAATCGGTGCTTTCATTTGCGTCAGGAGGCAAACAATTCCTGCGAATGATCCAGTTGCTGTTACCGGCCATCCCAGAACACCTTCTCGATGCCCGCGCGTGCGAGTTGCGCGATCATTTTGTCGATGTAAAGGCCGTACGCGCTGACGCTGACCGCCTGGGAATCGCGTCATCAGTCGTGCTGGAAAATGTGCGCGCAAGAGCTGAGAAGAGAATTGAGAAGCATCGCCGCGAGGCGCAGGGGGAAGCTTCGCGCCAAGATTTTGACCGCGCCGCTCTGCTGAGGCGGTCCGCGAATGATTTGCGAATTGCCGGCCGCTTGCAGCAGTCTGCCGAAGCGTTCCGCCGCGCTTTGCTCATCGAGCCGCGCAACGCTCGCATGATTTATGAATACGCGCGGCTGTTGAAATCGCAGGCCAGCGCGTTCGCTGATGCGCGTTTATTGGGACGCGCATGTGCGGCGCTGACGTTGGCAGCGCGCCGCGGCCGCGACGACGCGAGAGTACTGGAAAGAATCGGCGAGAGTTTTCTCGAATACTGCGATCCATCTCGCGCCGCCAAAACTTTCCGGCGCGCGCTCGACATCGACGAAAATTCGTATCGCGCGCAACTTGGCTTGGCTGAGGTTGCCTTGAGCGAAGGCAAACTTGCGCACGTCATTCATCACTACAGCGACGCCGCGCGGATTGCTCCGGATAAGGCGGCGGCCCGCCTGGCGCGCCGAGAAACCAACTACTATTCGCATCTGAACAACGACGAAGATTACCTCGCGGCGGAACTGCGGCGGATGAACTGGCTTGAGGGCGCGGGTCGAGTCCAACGCCTGACGGCTCGCGTCAGTTTTGCGGCACTCCTGATTGCGTTGCTGAGTTCTTCATTCGATCAGATGATCGCCGGGCTGGGTTGGGCGCTCGCGTCGTCTTCGCTTATTGGATGGTCGGGATCGCTAATCATTAGAAGATTTCTCATGACGCGACGGCGGTTCGCGAGCTAAGGGTAAAGGGCAAAAAGCGAAGAGCTAAGAGCAAAGGGCCAAGAGCAAAAGTTAAGGGCAAAGAGTTAATCTCTTTGCCCTTTGCGTCCTTACTCCTTCTTCGCGGCTCGTGATTTAGTTGCGGGCTTCCTGGGTTTCACCGTTCTTGACGATTGCTCCGCTGCTGATGCCACCACGTCGGTTGTCATCGGCGCCGGGTTCAGAAGCGCATCCCAACGATACTGCGCTGGTCGCGCTCCTTCGCTCAAGCGCTTGAAAACTAAATTCGTCACCGCTTCAGTCACCCAGCCGTGATAGAACGCGCCCACCGATTGCAGTTCCGCATCCGGAGCGGGATTCATGAAGTCAATCGCGTAGGGCACGCCGTCCTTGATCGCAAATTCGCAAGTGTTGATGTCATAGCCGAGCGCCGAGCAGAGCGTGCGCACATCGTGCGTAACACGCGCATTCAACTCCGGCGAAAGGTAGTGCGGATCGTAGATGTACTGTTCGCCGGAAAGATAAGGCTTGCGTGGATCGTAAGGCATGATCATCACGTCTTCCTGCCCGATGCAGTAGCAGCGCACGAACTGATCGAATTCGATCCCTTCCTGAAGCGTCATGCACAACGTGCCCGTCTGGTCGTATTCCTTAATCAGCTCTTCGAGCGAATTGATCTTCGAAACGTTCTTCCAGCCGCCGCCGTCGAATGGTATCATGAACGCCGGAAAGCCGACGTAATCAACGATGCCCTGCCAGTCGAGCGGGAACTCGAGGTTGCGCAGGCTCTCGCTGACAATGCCTTCGATGTAATCTTTTTGCGGCAGCAACACAGTTTTGGGGACGGCTACGCCCAGCTTACGCGCCAGCGAGTAATTGAAAAACTTGTCGTCGGCCGACCACCAAAACGGATTGTTGATGATGAACGTCCCTTCGAGCGCCATCCGCTTCAGCGTCGCGCGATAAAACGGCACTTCGTGCGAGATGCGATCGACCACGAGATCGTATTGGGGCGGTGCGTCGTGGCGGACGCCGCCCAGCGTGAGGTATTCGGCGACAACTTTGCCTTTGCCGCGTTCGTTTATGTTCTTGATCAAGGCCTCGGGAAACGTTTTCTCCCGTCCGACCAGAATGCCGACTTTCTTCATAAAAAATCTTCCTTTACCGTTTTTTGAAAATAGTTTCCCTGCACAGTTCGACTTGCCAGTTCGATCCGATCAACTCCAAATGACAGCCTGGTTTTGGGTGACTAATTAGTTAACGCGGCCATAGTCGGGTTGTCAAACTGCGCGCCGCAAGCATCCCTGCGCGCTGATGACTGCATCATTGATTCGATGGAGTAGCTTCATGAGGGCCCTGTGTTACAATCGCCCTCCCGATTATCAGCTAAGAGTCACGAGTGGTGAGTTATGAGTCTTTTTAGAACCCCCATCCGCAATAAAATAATTATCAGTTTAGTCATCGGAATTGCGAGCCTGGGAATGTCTGTCCTGACCATTCCGTCGCGCGCGGAACAGGCCAAGGAATACACGGCGGAGCAAATAACCGAAAGCGCCATCGCGATCGCCGGAAACGGTTTTGGTCGCGCGGTGCTATCACAAATTCGCAAGAACGGGATCGAGATTGGAAGAGAGACGCGCACGTCGCCCGACGGGCGAGCTCAGGAGACGCGCTACGAGTTGCGGTTCGTTCACGGTGAGAAGCCCGAGCAAGACAAGATTCGGCTCGACAGCAGGACGCCGCAACAAGAGTATTCGCTGGTCTGGGGTAATGGCCGGCTGTTCGGAATTGTTAACGGCACTACGTTCACACCGCATGCGGACGCGGCCGCTAGTTTCATTTCAGACCAGGCACACAGCATCGACGCGTTGCTGCGCTACAAAGAAAACGAATCGAAAATCAGCTCAGCCGGCAAAGACAAACAGCAGGGCATCGATTTATACGTCATCGATTTGGTTGATAAAGCCAATCGCAAGACGAGGTACTTCATCAGCGCACGCACCTTTCGCATCTTGTCGCTCGAGTACGAAGAGACGCCGCCAGGATCCTCGACTCCGGTAAAATACACAAAACGGTTCTACGATTATCGCGTCGCTCAGGGCACCCAGGTGCCTTACCGCACCGTTACGCTTGAGGACGGCAA
>JAJPKD010000199.1 GCA_021323895.1 Acidobacteriota bacterium
GAACCAACACCGTTTGAATCAAGGACGCGCAGGTTGATGATGTTCGCGTTGGGCGCGATACCTTGATATGAGTTGCCGTTGGTCGTGCTGATGCCTGCGGCCGCGGACGCTACGTGTGTGCCATGACCAAACGGGTCATAAACATTTGACAGGGCTTCACCGGTGAAGTCTTTCGTAAACACAACTCGACTGGCGAGCAAACTACCCGAAAATGCGGCGTGACCGTTGTCCACACCTGAGTCAATCACCGCAATGCAAATGCCGCTTCCATCAATCGCATTCGCACCAAGCAACCCAGCGATGAGACCCGGCGAATTGCGGACTTGATCAGTGCCCGTCGTCGCGGTTACGTGGCCTAGCAGGCTCATCTGCCGATCCGGCGAGATGTAGTTCATCGAGCGGCTTTTCGCCAGCGCGTCTATGGCCTGCACCGGCAGCTCGACTTTCATCGCGCCCAGTTTCGCCATGCTGTCGCCGAGCAGAACCCCGTGGCTAGCTAACAGCGCACGGACCTCTTTGCTATTGACATCATCGACCTGCAGGATCGCGGACACGCGGCCATTCGGACCGGCGCTCTTCATCAATTCGCGCATGTCCGGAGAAATTTTTTCGCCAACAAATTCTTCATCGATAGGGCTGCGCCGCTTGTCAACATTCTTAGCCGTCGCGGTTGAACCGTTATCGACGCTGCGATCGATGGAAATTGATTCGAACAGCTTTGCCACGTTCTCGTCCGAGGCAATGTAACTTGCATAAGCTTCCGGCGAACTGCCGCCAATGACGCGCAGATGATTCGCTTCGATAGCTTCCTTCACCGCCGCCGAGGCAACCGCCGTGGCATGCACGCCGGCATATTGATGAAGCTGATCGACAAAGAGAATGATCCGGCCGTCGGCTTGCGCGGCCTCGGAGAAAACGGACTGAACCCGCGCCGCAAACTCTTCGCTGGTGCGCGCGCCCTTGGCCAGCGCATCCAGGCTTAGGCGAAACACGCGCTTGTCGCGCAGACTGTCGGGCACGTTGCCGAACGCAACCTTGATCGCCACGCCGCGAGCAACCGCTTCGCGATCCAGATCGGATTCGCTGACAACGACGGGCGATTTGGACGTCGCCGACAAACTCGCAATCACACGCGCTACATCCGCGTCGCGATCGTGCGCAGCGTCTAGCTTTCCGCTGAGAGCCAGCGACGTGAGATCGGCCGCGTACTTCGCCAGCAGCGGGTACTGATCCGCTTTGGAGATTTCCCGATCAATCTTCTGGGCTGACGTGCTTTGGCTAAACGTTAGTCCGGCGCACAGCGAAACCAGCAGCGCCAGGGTCGTAATCCACGTGGTAAAAGGGGCGTGTTTTTGTTTCATGTTCATCACCTTGAATAAAGCACCGGCTCTTGCGGGGCCGGCCCGAGTTTTTGAGCAGCGGATGCTCGAATCGCTCTTGTCGGGAGAACGATGACGAGTTGCTTTCCCCGCTCGGGGGTAGTTCCTTTTGAAAGAACAGCCACAAGGAGAGACTCCACGGGCAGGCTGGCTATTGCGAGGGCTGTGCCACTTTGTCAACCCACGGCTAAGTGTTTGAAAAGAGGGGATTAATCAGCGCGGTGAGGATCTAGCGAGAATTACGATCCATTCATCCTGAACGATCCGAACCTGTCAGAATGGGAAAGAGCGGGACGATGAGGGTGCTATTCGGTCAACCCGCGAACGCTGACAAGCGCGTCTTTATTTGGTCTCGGACATTCCGAAACGCGTCCAGCCGCCTAGGGTAGGCGCCGGGAACTGAGGCTGGATCCGAAAAGCTCCAATGTAGTCGCGTGACTGCTCCGGGAAAGATTGGACAATGTTCGTTTGCGTTGTCGCAAACCGTGATCACAAAGTCGAATTGCTGGTTGAGGAATTCATCGATCGATTTCGAATGTTGACGTGAAATGTCGATTCCAATTTCGCGCATTGCCTCGATCGCTTCAGGTCGGACGCTGGTCGGAGCAATCCCGGCGCTGGCCACTTCGAATTTGTCGCCGGCGATCTGACGCAATAACCCTTCTGCCATCTGGCTGCGGGCCGAGTTGCCGGTGCACAAAATTAAGACGCGCCGTTTTACCATCTTTGACCTAAGGAGCATCCTCCGCGGGTTGGACCGAGAATCCGGGCACGACTACGGTGAAGTATTTTTTCTTAACCCACAGCGCGACGTTCACGAGCGCAACTAACACCGGCACTTCGACCAGCGGACCGATCACCGCGGCGAAGGCCGCGCCGGAACCAATACCAAAGACCGCGACGGCAACCGCGATCGCTAATTCAAAATTATTGCTGGCGGCAGTGAATGAAAGCGTCGCCGTCTTTGAGTAATCCGCGCCCATTCGATGGCCCAGGTAGAAACTGACCAGAAACATCAGCAGGAAATAGATCAACAGCGGAATCGCAATTCGCAGTACGTCCAGCGGCAGCCGCACGATCAGATTCCCTTTCAAGCTGAACATCACTACGATCGTAAACAGCAATGCAACTAAAGTCAGCGGACTGATCTTCGGAATAAAAACGCGCTGATACCAATCTTTACTTTTGGCGCTGATCAAGACGAAACGCGTGAGCAGTCCGGCGATGAAGGGAATGCCCAGATAAACAAAGACGCTTTTGGCGATTTGCGCGATGCTGACTTGCACCAGGCTCCCCCGCAGCCCAAACAGCGGCGGCAGAAGCGTGATGAAAATCCACGCATAGACGCTGTAGAACAGCACCTGAAACACGCTGTTGAAGGCCACCAGGCCCGCCGCATATTCGTTATCGCCGCGGGCCAGCTCATTCCACACAATCACCATCGCGATGCAACGGGCGAGGCCGATCATGATCAGGCCCACCATGTACTCGGGATAACCGCGCAGAAAAACTATCGCCAGCAGAAACATCAGGATCGGTCCAATAATCCAGTTCTGCAGGAGCGAGAGCGTCAGGACTTTCCAATCCCGAAAGACTTCGCCGAGATTTTCGTAACGTACCTTCGCGAGCGGCGGATACATCATCACGATGAGGCCGATCGCAATCGGAATGTTCGTCGTTCCCACCTGAAACCGATTGATGGTGGCCGCAACGCGTGGGTCGGCGTAGCCAACAGCAACGCCGATTGCCATCGCGGCAAAGATCCAAACCGTCAGAAAGCGATCAAGAAATGAAAGCCTTGGCTGAATGACGCACGGAGTTTCTGCCGCGGATCCGGATTGATGATGAACGAAACTATCGCTCACGCTATTTTCACTTGACTGCGAACACCTTCACGCTGGCCGCGTAATCGTTAACGTTGTAGCGAGTAAGCAATTCGGCGAGCGCGTTGAGCGGTTGCTCGTCTGCGCCGGCTGCCGGAGCGGGCGCGCAGCACGAGTATGCGCCTGAGGACAACCTTGTCTCCGCAGTTATTTGCGTCGTCGCCGGCGAGCAGCAAGCCGATTGATTTTCGATCTTCGCGTAAGCGTTGAGATCCGAGCCTGAATCGATGACCTCTACGTTTGAAAAGCCCGCTTCGATCAACCCGCGTTTGTAGTCTTCGATTTGAACCGCTCCCGCGATGCAGCCCACATAGGCCATCACGTCTTGCGCGATCTCCGCCGGCAGAGGTTGCTTCAACGCAATGTCGCTGACCGCCAGCCGTCCGCCTGGCTTCAGCACGCGCGCGATTTCGCGAAACACGGCCGACTTGTCGGGCGCGAGATTAATCACGCAATTGCTGATCACGCAATCGACTGAATTGTCGGCGAGCGGCAGCCTGTCGATTGTCGCCAGATGAAACTCGACATTCGGATAGCCCGCGCCGTCGTTCGCGCGCGCCGCGTTGCGTCGCGCCAGGTCGATCATCTCCGGCGTCATATCTATGCCGATAGCGCGTCCCGTCGGTCCGACTTTCGCCGCCGACAGAAAAACGTCCAAACCGCCGCCCGATCCGAGATCGACGACCGTCTCGCCGGCGCGCAAATTCGCCGTTGCCGTCGGGTTGCCGCACGACAATCCCATGTTCGCCTCCGCGGGGATTGATCGCAGCTCGTCCGCCGAATACCCAAATGCCTCGGCCACCGCCCGCACGCCGTCTTGCTCAGACGACAACTTGCTTACGGCCACGGCCCCATACCTCGAGCGCACAACTTCTTCAATATTGGTTGACATCTTTGACTCTCCCTCGCACCTGCTGGAATATACGTCTAAGCGTATGTGCAGAGCGTACACGTCCTGGCGAATATATGTCAAGGCGTATGTATTGTGGTAAGATTGTCGCGTTATGGGCAAACCCAGGAAGGCTTTTGATCTGGAGCGCTTCTTTCGCGCGTTAGCCGATCACACCCGGCTGCGGTTGCTGAATCTGATGCGGACCAACGAAGTGTGCGTGTGTTTCTTTACGGAAATTCTGGGCACGCATCAGCCCAAGATCAGCCGCCACCTGGCGTACTTGCGGCGGGCGGGCATCGTTTCGGCGCGGCGCGAAGGACAGTGGATGCACTATCGCATCGTCGAACCAGTAGACGAGAACGCCGCGAACATGTTGAAGAGCGTGCTGGCTTCTCTGGCAAGAGATCCAAACATGCAGGCTGACCGCGATCGTCTTAACAAGCTCTGCTGCGCGCCGCGATTGCCGGTTAGCATTCATCGCGCGCCGCGTCCGCGAAAGCTCTCTGCGCCGGCGCGCATTAGTTGAGATTTATCTATTGACCGTCAGAACGATCGATGATGTGAAATTCCGTTCGGCCACGAACGCCGACTGCGAGAAGGTCATCGCGCTTGTGTCCGGTGTGCTTGACGAATTCAAACTCCCATTCGATCTGGAATCAAAAGACGCCGACCTGAAAGACATCGAAGCCAGCTACGACAATTCCAACGGCATCTTCGAACTGCTCGAAGATGTCGGAGGAAATCTGCTCGGCACCTATGGCCTGTTCCGCCTGGATGACGAGACGTGCGAGCTGCGAAGGATGTATTTCGTTCCGGAGATTCGCGGACTGGGGTTAGGCCGTCGCGTGTTGGAACGCGCCGTCCAGCATGCGCGCCGGTTCGGCTATCAGCAAATTGTCCTCGAAACGATCAGCGTCCTGAAAGATGCAATTCGCCTCTACACGCGCTTTGGCTTCACGCCGATGAAGATGGACCATCCCAACGCGCGCGTCGATCAGCGCTTCGTCATGACGATCGAATAACGATAGAAACGCAGTGCTCAGTGTTTCCTGGGAATGATGTCTGCGGGCAGGCCTGGGTATTTCTTCTGTAGCGCGGCAATGTAACTAGGACTCGGCTCGAACGGACCCACCTGATCATTGGCGTCCCCGATGCCGAACAACTCCTTACTCACCCACTTGTCGTCTTCTTTGTGGAAAAGGAGCGGTGCCGGATCGGCGACTTGCTTGCCATTTGCGTCCAGCGGCGTGACGTTGATCCAGGCCCAGTCGTGATGGACCTTCAGATAGTTGACCGTGAATTTGGCTGGTTGATCGGCTCCTTCTTTATACTCCGCGTGGACCGCGTCGAGAATCGCTTTGCGTTCCGCGCTGTCCCGTGGCGGCGTTCTCAGTTGATCGTCTTCCTGCGCGCGCACACGCCCGCCACCTATTGAAAACGTCAACGCCAGACCAATTAATACAACTCCGAACAGTCCTATCGATTTCATAAGTTCATCCCCCGCGAATTAATGGGGCATGATACACCGTTCTCAGCAACGGTCGCCAAATCTCAGTCGGATCAAGAAGTTCCTTCGTACCGTTTGACGTGTAGGCTATAATGCGAGCATTGATGGCCGGGGACCACGACACTCGCCGCAATCATCAAGAAACAGGTACTGAATGTTCGAACGCTATACTGAAAAAGCCCGCCGCGTAATTTTCTTCGCTCGTTATGAAGCTTCGCAGTTCGGCGCGCCCGCGATCGAGCCTGAGCATCTGCTGCTCGGCTTGATGCGCGAAGACAAAACGCTTACCGGCCGGTTCTTCCCCCGCGCGCAAATCACGATCGAATCGATTCGCCGCGAGATTGAAGGCCGCACGCTTTTGCGAGAACGCATTCCGACGTCGGTTGAGCTGCCACTCGCGCCTGAGACGAAACGCGTGCTGCATTACTCGCACGAAGAATCAGATCGGCTTCAGCATCGGCACATCGGCACCGAGCATCTGCTGCTCGGCCTGTTGCGCGAAGAGCGTTCGATGGCCGCGCAGATTTTGTTCGAGCGAGGATTGCGTCTCGCCGCCGTGCGCGACGAGATTGCGCGACAGAGCGGCGCTGACGCGCGACATCGCAAAGATATTCCGCACCTGCTCGAGTTCTCGCGCGACCTGACTGAAGACGCGCACAACGATCGACTCGATCCTTTGATTGGACGCGACAACGAAATCGAGCGCGTCGTTCAGATTCTCTGCCGACGAACCAAGAACAATCCGGTGCTGATCGGAGAACCCGGCGTCGGCAAGACGGCCATCGTCGAAGGTCTGGCGCAACGAATCGTGCGCGGCGAAGTTCCTTCGTTTCTGGAAAACAAACGCATCCTTTCGCTCGACATCAGCTTGATCGTCGCCGGCACAAAATATCGCGGCCAGTTCGAAGAGCGCCTGAAGCAGATCATGCGCGAACTCATCGACAATCCGCAGTACATCGTTTTCATCGACGAACTGCACACTCTGGTGGGCGCGGGTTCGGCGGAGGGCTCGCTCGACGCCGCGAACATTTTGAAGCCGGCCCTTTCGCGCGGCGAAATTCAGTGCATCGGCGCGACGACTCCGGCGGAGTTTCGCAAATCGATCGAAAAGGATCGCTCGCTCGAACGCCGCTTCCAGGCCGTCAAAGTTCCGCCGCCGTCCGAAAACGAAGCCGTTTCTATTCTCGAAGGCGTGCGCGAACGTTACGAAAGTTTCCATCAGGTTCATTACACCGACGACGCGCTCGAAGCCGCGGTGCGCCAATCGACGCGTTACATTCCCGATCGCTTCCTGCCTGACAAAGCTATCGACGTGATCGACGAAGCCGGCGCGCGCGTGAAGCTGCGCGTTCGTGCGGAGCAGGGGAATCTGGATGCGCTGGGCGCGTCGCTCACTGAGTGGGAACGCGCGACTTATGGCCGCGCGCAAGCGCCGATCATCGACGATGAAGATCAAATCGTGATGGGCGAAGTCAATCGCACCGATATCGAAGAGGTCATTGCGCGGTGGACCGGCATTCCGATCGTCTCTTTGAAAGAAGAGGAGTCGAAGAAGCTGCTACGCATCGAAAATGAGTTGCACAAGCGAGTGATTTCGCAGCGCCCGGCCATTTCGGCTCTGGCGCGCGCGATTCGTCGTTCGCGCGCAGGCTTGAAGAACCCACATCGTCCCGTCGGCTCGTTTCTTTTCCTTGGCCCAACCGGCGTCGGCAAGACGGAAGTCGCGCGCTGTCTCGCGGAATTTCTCTTCGGCACTCAGCGTTCGATGATTCGCTTCGACATGTCTGAGTTCATGGAGAAGCACGCGGTCTCGAAACTCATCGGTTCGCCTCCGGGATACGTTGGTCACGAAGAAGGTGGCCAACTGACTGAGCGAATCAAGCGTTCGCCTTACTCAGTGCTGTTGTTCGACGAGATCGAAAAAGCACACCCGGACATCTTCAACATTCTGCTGCAAGTTTTCGAAGACGGCATTCTTACGGATGCGCTCGGCAACACCGTCGACTTCAAAAACGCGATCATCATCATGACGTCGAACATCGGAGCGCGCTTCATTCAGAAGAAAGGCGCGCTGGGTTTCCAGGGTTCGGCCGACGTTTCGCGCACGAAGCTGGAAGAGATGGTGATGACCGCCGTGCGCCAGACTTTCAATCCCGAATTCATCAATCGCCTCGACGAGATCATCGTCTTCGATGAATTGGGTGACACGGAACTGCTCGATGTCTTGCAACTCCAGGTCGATCAAATCAACGCCACGATGACGAATCATGGCTTCATCGTGCGGCTCACCGACGACGCCAAGCGCTGGATCGTGGACAAGACCTGCGCCGATCGATCGTATGGCGCCCGCCCGCTGCGCCGCGCGCTGCAAAAATACGTGGAGGATCCGCTCTCAGAATCGTTGATCCAGGGCCACCTCGCCGACGCCTCGCTGGTTGAGATGTTCGTGGACGACACTGACCTGAACTTCCGTTCGATTACTAACGACGAAGAAGGCAAAGAGCGCATCAGTGACTTGATGGTCACGCAGTGAGCCAGAATGGCCGCTTACCTGTTACGCCAGCACTTCGCAAAAAATTTCGTTCACGGTTGAATAATTCAGAAGGAGAATCTTGATGAGGTTAACCAGGATAGTTGTCTTCTCGATCGTTTGTCTTGTAGCTATCACCGGCGTAGTTGTATCGAATTTTGCCGCACCAGCCGCGAGTGTTGCCGGTGTTTATGAAAATTTCACCGTGGGACAAGGTTCCGGCGACCTGGAAGGCATGCGCATCGTGATCGTGCCCGCCGGGGGCGGCTACTATGCGATCGTACAAATTGCGCAGGGCGGCGCCGAAGATCCTAAGCCTGAGTTCGTTGAGGCCACGGTCAAGGGCAGAACCGCAAGCTTCACCGTCGGCGACGCGAAATACACGGCCACCGCAACCGCGGCCGGTTTGACAGTGAAAGATTCCGACGGCCAGACGCACGTGCTCAAGCGGAAACCGTGCGCTTCTTATTTCAAGTGAACCGAGACGTAGAAGGGGGCTGACGAATGAAAAGGAGACTAATTGTTGCTTTGATTGTCGGCGTGGCCGGGATCGCTCTCGGCTCGATGACAGCGTTTGCGCAAATGGGTGGCTATCGCGAAATCGACAAGTCCGATGAAGGCGCAGCGGCGGCGGCGGAATTCGCGGTCAAGGAAGTTTCTGCGAAGAAGGAAATCACCTATAAGCTGATTGAAATCGAAAAAGCGGAAAGCCAGGTTGTGGCCGGAATCAACTATCGGCTTTGCCTGAAGATCGGTTACCACAAAGCTGACGACGACGTGGACGCGACCGAGACGATTCGCGTGGCCGTCTATCGCAGCCTACAAAACCAATATTCGCTAACGAGTTGGGCGGAAGAGGACTGCGCCGATGGCGAAGCGGTTCAGAACCGCTCGCGCTAATTGGTTTTCAAAGGGCAAGCCCTTTCTGGCTTCGTGGGTTAGGGCTTGTTAAGGAACGCGTCGTTAGGTCCCTAAACTTTTAAGCATTTCTTCGACTGTCTTGTCGAGCGCGATCTTCCACTCGCTGTCTTCTTTGACGAAGTAAACCTTGTCCCACTTCTTCGTCTCGTCGTTCTGCACTTCGAGCGTCGCGTTGTCGCCGTCGATCTTCTCGTTGCGCGTCTCGGGCATCTTGTCCGTCTTGCTCGTCTCAAAACCCTCCGTCAAAGCTTTATCGACGGTTTTGTTTTGTTCTTTTGCGCTCTTCTCGATCATCGCAATCGACGACTTCGACAGCGTCTTCTTCATGGCTTCGACGTCTTTCTTCTTTTGCGCGTCGAAGAAAGCTTTGAAAGTTTTCGTCGGTGAAGAGGATGATAGATTGCATGCGGCAATTGCGAACACGACCAGCGCCAGCGCGCAAATCGGTTTTAGGTTCTTCATGATGATCTCCTGGTCCTTTTCTTCCCTGGCGAGTTCTTCCCTGGCGAGCCGGGAACGCTATTGCGTTGCTTTTTTGTGCGACAGGATGTTGCACGTGTCGGCGGCTCCTGTAATGTCGATTGCCACGTTGCCCTCGTCGATGTGCTGAATGATCCCGTCTTTGTCGATTACGAATGTCGCGCGGTTTCCGTATCCGCCGTCTTCATTGAAGATGCCATAGTCTTTCACGACCGTGTGTTTGATGTCGCTCAACAGCGGAAACGTGACACCCAACTGTTTGGCGAATTCAGCGTTGGCATAAGGACTGTCGATGCTGACGCCGAAAACTTGTGTATCGCTTGCTTCGAATTTGGCGATATCAGCCTGATACGCCTTCATTTCCTTCGTTCAACCACCGGTGAAAGCAAACACGTAGAAGGCCAGCACGACATTTTTCTTGCCCTTGAAGTCGCTCAGTTTGTAGCGCACTTTGCGGCCGTCAGGTCCGCTAATTGAACTCGGCAGAGTAAAGTCCGGCGCTGGCTGGCCAACTTTCAAAGTCGTGTGCGGCACTGGCGGAGTCGCCGGTTTGGGCGATGGACGTTGCGTCGCGGCCGGTTGTGCGGCGGCGATTGAAACCGCGGCGAAGAGAAAAACAGCGCAGAGGGCATGCTTAATCATCGTGTCTCCTGTCACGCAAACTGTTAGTCTGCGAGTTGCCTATCCCTTGAACGACGCAATCTGACAGATTGCGCTGCATTCGGTCTCGGAAGCTGCGAGAGTTTACATCGCGGCATAGCTTCTGACAATAAAGTTCACGCCGAATTCGCCATTAAATCTCCCGTCGCAATCAAAACTCAAGAATTCCTCAAGGGGGTACTTTGAATAATGCCTCTGTCCCCCGGAGGCACCGATGCGCAGTAACAAACGGCGGACGATAACCCACTGGCTTATGAAAATCGAAGAGCACTTTATCCACGAGAAAATCGCAATTCCCGCAGCGACCCCGCGGACTTCGCGCCTGCGTTTGTTGAAATTGCTGAGGGAGAACCTTGTTTCCACGAATGCGACCGTCGTCAACGGTCGCGCCGGTACGGGGAAAACTGCGCTCGCGGCGGACTTTGCGCGGCACGCGGGGCGCGCCGTGGCCTGGTACAAAGTGGACGCGAGCGACGGCGATCTGCGCGTATTCTTGGAGTACCTGCTCGCGTCTATTCGATTGCAGCGTCCTTCGATCGATACCGCGCGATTGCTAAACCTTACTGAGTCCGTGGAAAGTGATCGGGCTGAATTGCTAGCCGAGGCTCTCGTTTATCAGCTCAGTAACGCTAAGGCCGAGCCGCTCTTGATCGTGATCGAAGACTTGCATCTCGTGTACGACGCCGAATGGATGCTTCCTTTTTTCCGTCGATTCCTGCCGCTCTTGCCGGCCGATGTGCATGTGCTGATTACCTGCAGGAGCTTGCCGCCGACGCCGCTTTGGCGTTTGCGTTCAAAGCAAATGCTTCGAGTTGTCGATGAAAGCGAACTGGCGTTCACGCTCGATGAGGCCATCGCTTTGTTTGAGACTTACGGGTTGAGTGAAGAGCATGCGCGGGTCGCCTGGAGCCAGACTAACGGCCGGGCCGCCACCATTTCGGAATTCGCGGCCACGCCCGGACGCGCCGGTCGCGCGGTGGCCGACACGCTTCTGTCATTCAAGAGTTCACGATTTTCTGCACTACAACAGACGCCGGATTTCCAAACGTGACGGCGGCCTAGACCAGAGGCCGCGCTAACGCGTCGTCAGACGCCGCCATCGTTGTTGAGTTTCCCGAATGCTCGAAACAACGCAACCAACAAAGATTCGCCTTCAGGCTTCGGCGGCTGAAGGCGAAAACTATTTTCAGTCTGATAGAACCAAGGCTTTCAGCTATGCTACGCTCCGCTCGATCCTGAAAACATCTCTGCTCGGAGTTCCGATGGCCAGGCAGAAACATTCCAGCGCGCCAGAAAAAACGGAGACGGCTACAGCAGGAGTCCCGACGGCAGGAGCATTCTTTCTCCGGACCAAGCTTTTGCCGCCGCGTCCCGCGCCGGAAATTTTGGTGCGGCCTCGTCTGATTGAACGTTTGCAAGCGAATCTGTCGTTGCCGGTCACGCTGGTGACGGCGAACGCCGGCTCGGGCCAGACGACTCTGGTCGCGGACTTTCTGCGGAAGGAGCAGCGGCCTTACGTCTGGTATCAACTAGATCATACCGATGCCGATCCCGCAGTCTTTCTCGGCTACCTCGCCTACGGCATTCAGCAGCGCATTCCGCATTTTGGCGAATCGATCTTTGCCTATTTGCAACAGCCGCAGGAGTTGGCCCAGCAACCCGATCGCGCTGCGGATGTTTTGCTCAACGAAATCCTGGAAGGTATCGAGCAGCAGATGATCGTCGTGCTCGATGACTATCATCATTTGGGAAACGACACGCCGGTTCACGCAGTTCTTGATCGCCTAATCGCGTATCTGCCGGACGTGATTCACATCGTGATCGTTTCGCGCGAGATTCCGCCGCTGCCGCTTGCGCGGCTGCGTTCGCAGGATTCGCTCGCGCTGATCGACCGCGCCGATCTGCTTTTCACCGATGAAGAAACACAGGAGCTGTTCCGAAAAGTTTTTGGCCTGGAGCTCACTCCGCAACAGCTCCGCGAATACGGCGAGCGCACGCACGGTTGGATCACAGCGTTGCAGGTGGTGCGCCAGGTCGCGCAGAGGCAAGTCGGCGCCGACCGTGCACCCGTCGATCCGCTGGGCGTGCTGCGCCAATCGGAACGCGACATTTTCGAATATTTTGCCGAAGAAGTTTTCGCGTCGGAATCTGCCGACGTGCAGCAATTTCTGATGCGCATCGCGCTCCTGGATCGCCTGGAGATCGAGACCTGTGCGCGGCTGTTTCCCGAAGTCAGATCATCAGCAGTGTTGCCGGCGCTCGTCCGCGGGAACGTTTTTATGACCGTCGCCAGCGATCGCACCGGCGAAGAATATCGTCTGTATCCGCTGTTTCAGAGTTTTCTGCGACGACGTTTGCGAGCCGAAATTGGTTTGGCCGGCGTTGCGGCTGAACATGCGCGGTGCGCCGATTTCTTTCTCGCGCGGGGCGCCTGGGAAGCTGCCGTGCGCCATCTGCTGGAGGCGGAGAATTTCGATCGCGCGGCAGAAATGATCGCCATTCACGGTAACGAATGGATTGGCTCGGGCAAGCTCGCCTCGCTGGCGTCGCTCGCGGAAGCGTTGCCAGCCGCAGCGCTGGAGGCGCATCCGCGAGCGCTCTCGTATCGCGCTGAAGCGGCGCGGCTGCGCGGTGATTTTGAATCTGCGCAGAATCTTTTTCATCGAGCAATCGCTGCGCTGCGGGCCAAGGGCGACGATGAAGGCGAAGCCGAGGCACTGCATTCGATGGCCACCATCGCCCGTCGTCGCGGCGATTACGATGCGGCCTTCGAGTATCTCGATCGGGCAGTTGAGTTGACGCCGGCGACTTCGGCTGTTCGCACGAAATGCGCGAACACGCGCGGGCTTTGCCTCGTCACGAAAGGCGAATGGGCTGCGGCTGAGCGTGAATTTCGCGTCGCTCTGCAGTCGGCTGAAGAACAGCGCGATGAGCATCATGCGCGCCTGATCACTCATAACCTGGGATTGCCGGCGATGATGCGTGGCGACTTTGGTGAAGCGCTGCGATGGCTGAGCCGGATGTTGCGGAACGATTCGGACTTAACGCCGATTCCGCAGGAAGCCACGGCGCATTTGAATATCGCGCGCTGCCACCTGTATCGCGGCGAAATGGATCAAAGCGAGCAACATCTCGATCTGGCACTCGAAGGCTGTCAATTCTTCAACATGGTCGGACAAGTCGGCGAGGCCTTCGAGGCTTACGGCAATCTCTGTCGAGAACGCGGCGACTTGGTTCGGGCTGGTGAGTTCTACGAACGCGCGGCCCGTAGTTACGACGAAGCCGGCATTGATCTTTCGCGAGTGGAACTACTCGAAGAGCGCGCGCTGTTGAGTTTGAAAGCAAGTGATACGCCGCGCGCTCTGTCGCAAATCGATCGGTTGTTAGATCGTCGGCCCGCCGACAAGAATCCGATCGGGCATTTCACAGCGCGGCTCACGCGCGGGCGCATCCTGTTGTCCACGGCCGCTTACGAAACGGCTCATGACGAATTCAATCCGGCGCTCGCCTACTTTCACGACAACGGACTTTATTATTACGAAGCGCAGTGCTGCATCGGCCTGGCGCAGTGTGATTTGGAAGCTGGACGCGAACCGCAAATGCTCGAGCAGTTGCGCCGCGCACTCGATTTGGCGGCGCGCTACGATTACGAGTATTGGTTGCGGCAGGAGCTCGGTGCGCACCCGGCCCTGTTTGCCTCAGAAGACGCGCAGGAATTGCTGCCGTCGGATTTGCGCGGTGTTCAAGTCGCGCCGCAAGCCGCGCCCATCGTAATCGAACAACCAGCGGCGATCCTGACGTCGCAGCCGCTGGTCGATCTCACCATCAACATGCTGGGGCCAATTGAGATCTTTCGCGACTCAGCGCGGCCGTTTGCGGCTGATGCCTGGACGACGCGGCGCGCCCGCGACATTTTGTGCTTCATCGCGTCGCGACCGCATCACCGCACGCCCAAGGATTCGATCATCGACACGTTTTGGCGTGACACGGACCTGAAAACGATCGAAAAGAATTTTCACCCGACGATGTCGCACATTCGCAAAGCGCTGAACAGTAATCAGCCTCTGAAACAAAATTTTCTGGCGTATCGCGATGGCGAATATCAACTCAGCCCTGAATTTTCCTACCGCATCGACACTGCGGTCTTTGATCAGTTGATAGCTGACGCCGAAGCCGCCCGGCGTGAGCGCAATTTTGATCGTTGCATTGAGTCTTACGAAAAGGCCGTGGCGCTTTATCGCGGCGATTTCATGCAGGGAAGCTATGAAGATTGGGTCGATGAACAGCGTTCTTATTACCGCGAACAGTATCTGCGGATGCTCGAGTCGTTGGCTGCGGTCGCGGAAAAGAAACA
>JAJPKD010000200.1 GCA_021323895.1 Acidobacteriota bacterium
CTCGTGATCTGGCGCGCGCGGTCAGCGCGAAAGTTAAAGAAGATGACTGAGTCGCCATCCTGAATTGTTCCCACCGGCGTTCCGTCGTCGCGCGTCATCACGATTGGTTCGACAAACTCGTCTGTGACTTTGCGTTCATAGGATTTGCGGACGGCGGCGACTGGATCAGTTGCGCGCTCGCCCTCCCCTTTGACGAGCATCTGATAAGCGCGCTCAATGCGTTCCCAGCGCTTGTCGCGATCCATCGCGTAATAGCGTCCACATAGCGAGGCGATCTGTCCGACGCCGATCTCCGCGCACTTTTCCTGCATCATCGCGACGTACTTGTCGGCCGACTCAGGTGGTGTATCGCGGCCGTCGAGGAAGCAATGAACATAGACGCGTCGCAGACCCGCATCGTTTGCCATGCGCAGCAGCGCGTACGCATGTTCCTGCGACGAATGGACCAGACCGTCGGAAACCAAGCCCATGATGTGCACCGCGCGATCGTGTTTTAGCGCGTTGTCCATCGCTGCATTCAGCGCCAGATTGTGAAAAAAATTACCGGACTTCAATTCGTGATTGATAAACTCGACGTCCCTGCGCACCACACGGCCGGCGCCAAGGCAAAGATGGCCCACGTTTGAATTGCCCATGACGCCGTGAGGCAGGCCGACGCATTCACCCGAAGCTTGAATTAAGGTGTGCGGATACTTGTCGAGCAACTCGCGATAGAAAGGCATCTCGGCCTGCGCGATCGCGTTGCCTTCGCGTTCGGCGCGATAGCCGAAGCCGTCGAGGATGATGAGTGCTAGCGGAGTTTTCTTTTTTGCCAAGGTTCTCTCTCACCGTTTAGACGGTGGACTTGTCCGCCGAGCGGCACAAGTGCCGCTTCTAAACGGAATCATTAGCCTGCCAATAATCCGGACTCTCCTGCATGTTCGGATCGAAACGCTCCATCCAACGTTCAGGTCGTTTGAGCGGCATGAATCCATATCGTTCGTATAAGCCTTGCGCGTCTTTGGTCGATAAAACCCAACGACGAAATCCCTGCAACTGAGGATGCGCGATGATGACTTCCATCAGCCACTTCGATAAGCCACGGCCGCGATGCTCAGGAAGCACGAACACATCAGCGACCCACGCGAACGTCGCGTAGTCAGTCACGATGCGCGCAAAGCCAACTTGCTCGTCGCTTTTGTAGATCCCGAACGGCAGCGAATTGTCGATCGAACGCTGGACAACTTCGCGCGCGCGGCCTTTGCCCCAGTACGAATGATTGCTGATGTAGTCGTGAATCAAATCGAGATTGAGCCGGGAGCGATCCGTGCTGATTGTGTAGTCGCCGCGATGCCAGGTGTCGGTCATGATCTCTCGTGTCAGTACCGGGAGCGGTAGCGACCGGATCAAGTGAATCGAGTCGGGTCTATTGATCCCATCGCTACCGCTCTGGGTTCCGACACGCTACTTCGGTGAAATATCGCGCCGCAGATAGAACAACAAATCAGTCGATGGCGGATCGATTCCGAGTTGCCGAATCATGCCGACGACCTGCCCGCGATGCAGAGTCGCATGATTAGCGACGTGCTGCATCTGATCCCCCAGCCGCATAGAACTCGGATCACCGCTCAATAGCCTGAATGGCAGGTCGGCGGCCAGCCGTTCTTCACCAAGTTCAGCGATAAATTGCGCGCGTTGATCTACAACATCTTGCCAACGATCGTTCAAGGTCGCTAAGTCGCCGCACGACTCCGGCGTCCACATCGACCAGGCGTCGGCCTTCGCCGGCGATCTTCCATGCCAACGCTCGAGCCAAATCCACTCCGCGCCGGCCATGTGCGTCAGCGTTCCAAAGATCGAACCGTGGCTGATGCCAACATCGCGCTTGAGATCTTCATCGGGCAACTCATCCGCAGCTTCCATCGCCAGATCGTTGGCCCACTCGGTGTAATCGAACAGATGTCTAATGTCCTGAAGATTCATATTTGGAGTGCGGCGGCTTGACGCCGCCTTATTATGTCCGCTGTTTAAGAAAGCGCCGTCAAGCCGGCGCACTCCAAAACTACGCCCTGTTGTGGGCAGCTTGCGCAAATGCCGCGCGTCCGAGATAACGCGCCGCCGCGCCCAACTCCTCTTCAATGCGCAGCAGTTGATTGTATTTCGCGATTCGATCCGATCGCGAAACCGAACCGGTCTTGATTTGCCCGGCATTCGTAGCCACGGCGAGATCGGCGATGAAAGCATCTTCAGTCTCGCCCGAGCGATGCGAAATGACCGCCGTGCGTCCATTCGATTTCGCTAACTGAATGCAGTCGAGCGTCTCGGTCAACGTACCGATCTGGTTGACCTTGATCAGGATCGAATTGGCCACTCCCAGATCGATTCCCTTTCGCAAAAACTTTGTGTTCGTGACGAACAGGTCATCGCCGACAAGTTGAATGCGACTGCCCATGTCATCAGTCATCGCCTTCCAGCCATCCCAGTCATTCTCAGCCATTCCATCTTCGATTGAAACAATCGGATACTTGTTCACCCAATCGCTCCAAAACGCGATCATCTCGGCGCTCGACAGTTTACGACCGTCGGATTTCTTGAAGACGTAAGACTCGCCATCAAAGAACTCCGACGCGGCCGGATCCAGCGCGAACATGACATCTTCGCCAGCTTTGTAGCCGGCAAGGTTGACTGCTTCAAGAATGGTTTCAATCGCTTCGTCGTTTGATTTCAGGTTAGGTGCGAATCCGCCTTCATCGCCAACCGCCGTGCCGTAGCCTTTCTTCTTCAAAACCGATTTGAGCGTATGAAAAATCTCAGCCCCCATGCGCAGCGCTTCGCTAAAACGCGAGGCAGCGACAGGCACGATCATGAATTCCTGAAAATCGACGTTATTGTCGGCGTGCGCGCCGCCGTTGATGATGTTCATCATGGGCACCGGCAACGTGTTCGCATCTTCGCCGCCCAGATATCGATAAAGCGGCTGCTTGCGATGAGCTGCAGCCGCGCGCGCATTCGCCATCGAAACCGCCAGCAGAGCATTCGCGCCCAGGCTCGATTTGTTCGGCGTGCCGTCTAAACCAATTAACTTCTCGTCGATCGCGCGCTGATCGAGCGCGTCCATTCCTTTCAATTCGCGCGCGATGATGTCGTTGACGTTTGCGACGGCTTTCAACACACCTTTGCCGCCATAACGTTGCTTGTCGCCGTCTCGTAATTCGACAGCTTCATGCTCGCCGGTGGAGGCGCCGGAAGGAACAGCCGCGCGGCCGTGCTCGCCGCTAACCAGGGTGACGTCAGCTTCAACTGTAGGATTGCCGCGCGAATCGAGAATCTCGCGGGCGTGAATTCGATCAATTTGGCTCATGGATTTACGAGAAACTGTACCATCGAAAGTGTCAGAACCGCGAGCGGCAGCGAGCGGATCAAAATGGCAGTGTTTAGCATTCAGAGTCGCGGCTTAGTCCAGTAGCAAGTTGATCCATTCGCTACCGTCCCGGTTCTGACGCGTGTTCATTTCTGATAGACTCCCCGCGCTTTGTCGCAAAAGCTCAACCCTCAGATTCCGCTCGTCGAATTTCGCGACGTGAGCTTCGCCATCAACGGCGGCGCGTCAATAATCGACCAATTGAATCTCATTGTGTCGCAGGGTGAAACGCTCGTGCTGCTCGGTGAGTCAGGCTGTGGCAAGACGACGACGTTGCGTCTCATCAATCGGCTGCTGTCGCCGACATCAGGTGCGGTTCTGGTTGAGAGCAGATCGACAACCGAATGGGATGTAATCGCGCTGCGACGACGAACTGGTTACGTGATCCAGGAAGCAGGCCTATTTCCGCACTTCACGGTGGCTGAAAACGTCGCTCTGGTTCCCATGCTCGAGCACTGGGAAAAGCCGCGCGTCGATGATCGTGTGCGCGAAATGCTTGCGCTGGTCGGATTAGATGCGGCGCGATTTGCGGATCGTTATCCGCGCGAATTGTCGGGCGGCCAACGTCAACGCGTTGGGGTTGCGCGGGCGCTCGCGGCCGATCCGCCGCTTCTTTTAATGGATGAGCCGTTTGGCGCGCTCGATCCGTTGACGCGGGCATCGTTGCAGAAGGAATTCGCCGAATTGAAATCACGTTTAGGCAAGACGGTGATCTTTGTGACGCACGATGTACGCGAGGCATTGCTGCTCGGCACGCGCATCGCGCTGATGGATAAGGGAAAGATCGTTTTGCTCGAGAGGCCGGAAAGCTTTGTGAAGTCGAGTAATAAGTTAGCGCAGGCTTACTTAGAAACGCTGAAGACGGATTTAGTTCTCGCTCCGTAGGAGCGACATATTTGTAGCACCGAAGCGACCACAATGATGCTCTCCGCGAAGAGCGTGAACCGCTCCTCGCGGAGAGCGGGAACTAGAATGACGCATCGGTTCTATAAATATTTCGTCCCTAAGGGACTTAAACCCGGCGCGATCTGAATCGAATGCTCGAATTCCTCAAATCCAACTGGTCAGACATCCTGGCGCACATCGCGCAGCATGTCTGGCTGGTCGCGATCTCGATTGCGATTGCCATTCTGATCGCGCTGCCGGTTGGAATCCTGATTACCCGCAAGAAGCGTCTGCGCGGGCCGGTGCTGGGTATCGCCAACGTGATGCAGACGATTCCCAGCCTCGCCTTATTCGGGTTCCTGATCCCGCTGCCGTTCATCGGCGGCATCGGTCCGCGCACAGCGATCGTCGCGCTGGTTTTCTATGCGCTGCTACCGATCATTCGCAACACGGTGACGGGAATTCTCGGAGTGGACGCGAACGTGCGGGAAGCTGCGGTCGCGATGGGGATGACTGATCGCCAAGTTCTTTTCAAAGTCGAACTGCCTTTAGCGATGAGCGTCATCCTCACCGGCGTGCGCGTTGCCGTGGTCATCACAATCGGGGTCGCCATCATCGCCGCCACTGTCGGTGCCGGTGGCTTGGGCGAATATATTTTCGCAGGGCTACGAAACAACAAGTCGGAGTTGCTCCTCGCCGGTGCGGTGCCCTCGGCAGTTATGGCTTTGATTGCCGACTTCGGATTCAGCGTGATTGAAAAACGCTTCGAGCCGGACGCAAAGCGAATCGCCACCTCACGACAGAGGTTCCTGCGCGGGCTTGCCTGGGCCACACTCGCGCTCACAATCGTGTTGATGGGATATGCCACTTGGCGCGGCATGCGTAGCTCACCTGGGTCCTCGATAAATAGCGCACCGGTAACGATCGCGTCGAAAGACTTCACTGAATCAGAATTGCTGGCTGAGATCGTGGCGCAGATGCTCGAATCAAAAGGCGTCGCGGTCAATCGTAGATTCGATCTGGGCGGAAATTTGGTTCACACAGCGCTGCTCGCGGGTGAAATCGATCTCTATCCTGAATACACGGGCACAGCGTTCACGGCAATTCTTCATCACGTGCCAATCTCCGAGCCAAAAGCAGTTTACGATCAGGTCAAGCGTGATTACGCCGAACAGTTTAAGGTTGAAGTCGGCGCGCCGTTGGGCTTTGACAACACGTTCGCGATCCTCGTGCGCGGTGAAGACGCGCGACGGCTGAATTTGAAAACCATTTCGCAGGCGGCGCCGCACACGAAGCAATGGCGCGCGGGCTTTGGTGAGGACTTCAAAAACCGCGCAGATGGTTATCCCGGGTTCGCACGCGCGTACGGCCTTCAGTTCATTCAAGAGCCGCAGCAGATGGCGCTCGATCTAAGTTACACGGCGCTGGCTTCACGCAAAGTTGATCTGATCGCCGGCAACTCGACTGATGGCCGGATCGCAGCGCTTGATTTAGTCCAGCTTGAAGACGATCGACATTATTTCCCACCTTACGAAGCGGTGTTCATGGCCCGTCAGGATTCGCTGGCGCGGGTGCCAGCTCTGCGCGAGGTCCTGCAAAAACTCGCCGGCGCAATTTCAACTGATGAAATGCGCAAGCTGAATTACGAAGTCGATGGTGCCAAGCGTGATAAGAAAGTCGTCGTGCGTGAATGGCTGGTCGGGAAGGGGTTCGTTCAATAGGCTCTCTTACTACCGCCGAAATACTAGCTAAGTTTCGCATGTAAGAAGCTCAACCGTAAGGGCGGACTACATTAGCAACTAGCCCTACCTCACGATCGGGCTTCTGAGCTGTTAATAAATCTGCTCACCTAAACGTCTTACTTTCGGAGTTTCATCCGAAATTTCCAACCAAACTTTTTGGCGCGGCTCGTCGTAATTGGAAGCACCCGGCCTAATCATGCGTTATTTTTATTCATTTTATGCCGACGCTGGAAAGATCGCGCTGCAGTCGATCCTCGCGCATAAGCTGCGCGCATTTCTCACACTAATCGGCATCATCATCGGTGTCGCCGCGGTCGTTGTGGTCGGCGCGTCGGTTAGCGGGCTGAACACTTACGTCACCGACAAAGTCGCGAAACTCCTCGGCGCGAACCACTTCATGATTGCGCGGATGGCCTTTCAGGGACGTCGCACTGACGATGATTTCGAGCGCATGAATCGTCGCAACAAGCAGTTGAACTGGGACGATTACGAGTGGATTCGCGACCATTGCACTTCCTGTTCGGACGTCGGCATTGAAATTGGCACGGGCACGGACCTCAAACAAGACGGGATCGAATTTCCAGGCGCGATTGTCTTTGGCGTGACTTCGAACATGGAAGACATCGAGGGTAAGACGATAGCCGAAGGCCGCTTCATCTCGCCTGACGAAGTGCAGCGCTCAGCATTGGTTTGCGTCCTCGGAAGCGAAATCAAAGACAAGTTTTTCCCCAACGGCTCTGCGCTCGGCAAGACTTTGAAGGTGCGCGGCCTGCCAATGACCGTAGTTGGAATTGAAGAAAGCCGCGGCTCGTTTTTTGGTGACTCCCTCGACCGGCATATCTACATTCCGGCGACGACGCATCTGCAAGTTTTCGGTCGCAGCGGTCTGCAAATTCACGGACGCGCGCCGAGTCGCGAAACCTTTCAGCCCGCGATCGAGGACGCGCGCGTCTCGCTGCGCAATAAGCACCGGCTGAAAGGAAACGAGGAAGACGATTTTGGCTTGGTCGATGTCGAGACTCTGAACAACCAAATCGATCAATTCACCGGCACCATTGCCGCTGTGGTTGTGCCGATTACGCTGATCACACTAATCGTCGGCGGCATCGTGGTGATGAATATCATGCTGGTCAGCGTGACCGAGCGAACTTTCGAGATTGGTTTGCGCAAAGCAGTCGGCGCTACCAAACGACAAATCCTGACGCAGTTCCTGATTGAATCGGGAATGCTGTGCGCGTTTGGCGGGTTGATTGGACTGCTCGCGGCCTACGGAGTAACGACATTAATCACGGCGCTGGCGCAAATCACGATGACGATCACGATCGGCTACATCCTTTTGGCGCTGATTGTTTCTTCCGTGATCGGAATGATTGCGGGGATTTATCCGGCATTCAAAGCCGCGCGGCTAAATCCGATTATTGCTTTGACGAAGACAACCTAGAAAGCTGTTGTTAGAGCGCGGACTTGTCCGCGCAGGCGGCACAAGTGCCGCCGCTAAACGGAATGAAGATAAGACTTCCCAACATCTTCCCGCGCGAAACGCTCAAGATGGCGCTCGATAACGTGCGCTCGAACAAGTTTCGCAGTTGCCTCACGGTGCTGGGCATCGTCATTGGGGTGATGGCGGCGATTGTGGTCGCATCAATTCTCACCGGCATGCGGCAGAACATCATCGCGATCATCGAAGAGTACGGCACCAACAACATCTATGCTTTCCATCTGACGACTGGCCCGCACACCACAACTGATCGAGCTGAGCGCCTGCGCAAGCCGCTCACCGTCGCCGACGCCGAAGCCATCAAGCAATACGCACCATCTGTCCAGGACCTCGCCGTCTGCGCGCCCAACGTTGGTTACACCGGCGGGCCGTTCGACGACAACATCACTTACCAGGGCCACAACTATCGTTGGGGCAACACCGAAGGTGTGACGCCGAACTACGAAAAGATCGCCAACGTCAACGTTCGTGAAGGCCGCTTCATTGCCGAATCGGATGATGAGCAGCGCCGCAACGTGATGGTCATCGGCGTGAATGCGGCTGAAGCGTTGTTCCCGGGAAAGCAGGACGGCATCGTCGGCACCGAAGTCCGCATGGGTGGTTACAACTTTGAAATTATCGGCGTTTTGGAAAAGCGCAAAGCGGGATTCTTTGGCCAGAATGAAGAAGACAACGCCGTGCTGATTCCCTTCCGGACGGCGCAGAAGGTTGCACCCGGCCGCGGTTGGATTCTGTTTGTAATTCAAGCTCGCTCAGGCCAGTTAATGGAAGCCCTGACGCAATCCGAAGACATTCTGCGTCGCCGTCGCAATGTGAAGTTCGGCGACCCCGATAACTTCGACATCAAGACCGCGGATAACTTCGTCAAGCAGTTCGACAGTATCTTCGCGATGATCGGATTGGTCGCGATCGCTATTTCGAGTCTGGGTCTGCTCGTGGGCGGCATCGGCGTCATGAACATCATGCTGGTGAGCGTCACGGAACGCACGGCTGAGATCGGCATCCGCAAAGCGCTCGGCGCGCGCCGCCGCGACATCACCAATCAATTCCTATTTGAAGCAATGACGCTTACTTTTCTCGGCGGAATGCTCGGCGTGATTCTGGCGATTGGCGCCAGCAAACTGGTGATGCTTTTGATTCCGAGCCTGCCGGCGTCGATTCCCATGTGGGCCGTCATAACCGGAATCAGCGTCAGCGTGGGTGTGGGATTGATCTTTGGCGTATGGCCGGCACGAAAAGCTGCGCGTCTGGACCCGATCGAGTGTCTGCGTTACGAGTAGGAAGTCAGTACCATTTGCGTCAGCAAATGGGATAAAGAATTCTGTTCGAGTTAGCTTCCTATTCCCGCTTCGCGGTTGTTACTGACTCTTATGGATTGCTCCAATGATCTCCTGAAACTCCGGATCATCTCGCAGCGAATCCCAATTCGAATTCTTCTCGAACCAGGGCCGGTTCTGGTTACCCAACTCAATCGCGCGGCGCAACCATTTCAAAGCTTCTGCGCGCTCGCCTTCCATCGCATAGGCTGACGCCAACCAGTACGAGACATCGTGATCCGTATCCGCGGTCTTCTTCACTTCGTCGGTTAACTGCGCGCGCGCCTCTTCACTGAAACCGAGCGCGCTTAAGAACGCCGCGTAGATCGGGCGAATACCGTCGAGCTGCGGCTGCTGCTCCAGAACCTGCTCGAGAATCTCTGCGGCCCTGACGTGCTCACCGCGATAGAAGAGAACCTGCGCGCGAAACGTTCTGATGAGCGGATGATCAGGTTCGACGGTCGCGCCGGCATCAAGTTCGGCCAGCGCTTCGTCGTACTTTCCCTGATACATGAAGATGCGCGCCCGGTTGTAACTTGCGACAACGCGTTCAGCCGGACTGAGCCGCGCCATGCGTTCCAGCGATCGCAGCGCCTTGTCGTAATCACCATCAAGCCGCGCAATCACCGCTCGTTGAAAATGAACACCGGGATCGTTGGGGGCTTCATGCGCGAGTTCTTCGGCCGCCTGTCGCGCCCGCGCTTTCTCGCCGCGCGAAAGATAGATGAGCACCATGTGACGACGCGCCTCGAGCGAATTCGGATCCAGCGCGAGCGCCTGATCGAAAGCTCGTGTCGCCGCATCGTAATCGCCAGGCTCGCCTGTGCCCTTGATCACGCGATTTACATAAGCCTTGCCGAGGCCGCTGAGCGCCAGCGCAAACGAAGGATCGAGATAAGCCGCTCGTTCGAAGTGCTCGATCGCCTCGTCAATGTCCTTGCGCGCAATCGTGTGATAGACGAAACGTCCCAGACTGTCGCGGCCGCGCAAATATTCTTCGTATGCTTCGGCGTTAGCCGTGCGACCCTGCTCGAGTTGATCCTTTTCATCCGGCGACAGTTCGAGCCGCAGCCCATCGCAAATCTCCTGCGTGATCGTGTCCTGAACGTTGATGATGTCGGTCGCGTCAGCGTCGATGCGATCGCTCCACAGCAGATCGCCTGAGCCAACATCGACGAGCTGCGCCGTGACGCGAATGCGATCACCCGCGCGCAGAAAACCCGCCGACAATACCGCCGAGACACTCATTTCGCGTCCAGCCTGGCGCGGATCGATCTGCACGCCCTGATACTTCACGATCTCCGACGACGGACGCACAACCAGCGACCGAACGCGCGCGAGTTCCGTGATTACCGCGTCCGCCAAAGAGAATTCATAGAAGCTCGATTGCGGATCGTTACTGACATTTTTGAAAGGAAGGATCGCAATGCTCTTGCGTTCGCGATCGCCCATGCTGGTCACCGGCGTTTCGTGCGCGGAACGCTCACGGCTCGAATCGCGCGGCTGTGAGGTGCGTTCGCCGGTGACGCTGCGCAACCAGCGCAACGCCCGTCCCATCCGGCCCGTGCCGGCCATGTGTTTCGGCGCGACCGGAGTGATGCGTTCGTATGTTTGCGGCCCGCCGGTTTCGACTTCGCGCAGCACTGCGCGCAGGTCGTCGCGCAACTCGCCAACCTTTTGATAACGATCCTTTGGGTTCTTGGCCATTGCGCGATCGAGGATCACTTGCAATTGCCAGGGCGCGCCTCCGGGACGCGCATCGCTCAGCGGCTGAGGCTCTTCATGCAGCACTGCATGACGCACGTCGATGCTGGTCTTTCCCTGGAACGGCCAAATGCCGGTCAGCATTTCGTAGAGCAGCACGCCCGTGGAAAAAATGTCGGCGCGCGCATCCACACGCTCGCCGCGCGCTTGCTCGGGCGCCGCATACGTGGCCGTGCCGTAAGGAATGCCAACTTCGGTGAGGTCGGTATGATGAATTCCCGCCGGGCTCATGCTTTCATCGACCAATTTCGCCAAACCAAAATCTAGAATCTTCACCTGGCCTGACGGCGTCACCATCACGTTGCCGGCTTTGATGTCCCGGTGAATGATGCCGCGTTCGTGAGCGGCGGAGAGCGCATCGGCGACTTGAATGGTGATCGAGAGCGCGCTGGTGAGATCGAGTGGACGACCGTTGACTAGTTCGCGAACGTTCTTGCCTTCCACGAACTGCATGGCGATGTAATGCACCCCATCGATCTCGTTGAGGTCATAGATCGTGCAGATGTTCGGATGATCAAGCGCCGACGCTAGTCGTGCTTCGCGTTCGAATCGTTTCAGGTTCGCCTCTTTGACGGTTAATTCCGGCGGCAGGACTTTGATGACAACGGGGCGGCCAAGCTTAGTGTCGGTCGCTTTATAAACTGTTCCTTGGCCACCGGCGCCAATCTTCTCGAGGATTCGATAATTCCCAAGTTTAGCGCCGATCATTCTTTCGTATATTAAACGCTCAACTCCAAATTGAAACAAGTCGAGAGTCTGAAGTCGAGAGTCCCGAGCCTGGAATCCTGTGTTGTTGGGGCTGGTTCAGGATTAGAATTCAATGGGACTCCGCACTCCAGACTCTCGACTACTTTCTGCCCTGCGCGATCCTTTCTGCTTCCGGTAAACTACGCAGCCGCAGCATCGCAATCACACCAAACAACGGCCCCGGTGCGAGCATCGCAAATGCATAGCGCCAGCCGACGGCCCTTTCGACGTGCGGAATTAGTTCGATCGAGATGGTCGTCAGCAGAAATCCCAGACATGTTTGAATCGTCAGCGCCGTGCCGAGATATTGCGGATCGCCAAGCTCAGTCACGCAGGCCGAGAACTGTGCCGAGTCCGCTACCACACTGGCGCCCCAAATCGCGGCGACGATCAAGAGCAGAATCGGATTCGCGCCGAACAGAAATCCAATCACCAGACAACAACTGCCGCTAATCGCCATCGCGGCGGAAGTCACCACCGTGCGACCGATTCGATCGGCGACAAAACCAGCCACGACACAGCCAATCGCGCCGCAGCCAATCACCAGAAACGATCCGACTTCGGCGAGCACTGGATCGCTTTTGCGCATGGCCAGACTTGCGCGAATCATGAACTGAATCCACGTCCACATCGCGTACAGCTCCCACATGTGACCGAGATAGCCGAGGTTCGCGAGCCGCACGCCGCGATTGTGAAAGACGCGGCCAACTTGTTTCCAATCAAAACGCGCCGCGGGCAAGGCGAATGGGCCATCGCTCACAAACAGCAATACGAGGATTCCGCCGATCGCCGCCAACAACGAAACAAACAAGATGTTGCTGCGCCAGTTCGCGCTGCCGATGCCGTTGATTAAATACGGTGTGGCCTTGCCCAGTGTCAGCGCGCCGATCAAGGTTCCCAAAGCCAGCCCGCGTCCGCGGCGAAACCATGTCGCTAAGATCTTCATCGCGGGCGGATAGATTCCGGCGAGAAACATCCCAGTCAGAAATCGCAAGAGAATCGCCAGCGAAGCATCGTGCGCGAACCATCCAAACGCGCCGTTAACGACGGCGCCGGCAATCGCCGTTAACGTGAACAGATGACGCGGACTAATGATGTCCGGAAGATTGAGGAGCGCGCTGAGCAGCGTACCTACCACGAATCCGATTTGCACAGAAAGAGTCAGCCAACTGGCCGCTGATTCGGTCAGCTGCCATTCCTTCGTCAACGCGGGAATGACCGCCGAGCCGCTAAACCACAGTGACATGCCGAGCAATTCGGCGATCGCCAGCAGCACGAGTGTGCGCCAACGCGATTTGAATCTTTCGGTCGAGGAGTCGAGGGCGTGTTGCAAGCGGGAGATTGTAGCGCAAACCGGTAAACGGCTCGATGCTAACCTAAGCCACTGATCTCTTCACGCTATCGAATAGAGATTTCTATTGACTTGGCTTCGACGCCGGAATACTCTGCGCGCACCTCGCAACGCATCAGAAGATAGCTCAGACACCGTTCAATAGTTCGGCTGCCGGCAGCAAACCAGCGGCCTGCTCTTCAGTCTTGTCGAGACACTTACAGAATTTGAGTCTGAAGCAAGGAGAACTCCATGCCTACTGAGAAGAACCAACCTCCCTTCGGCGGCTTTTGGATCTGGGAGCGCGCGCCGAAAAACTCCTGGCAAATTAGATGGGATTTTTGGCAAGCCGTCGCGATCGTCCTGGGCGTGATAATTCTCGGCATCTATGCCTGGAGCAGGGGCGGTTTATGGTCGCCGGATTTCCGCTCCTTTGCTATCTGCGTACTGATCGCCGCGGCAGCGTTGGCTGTTGGGTTACTCTTTGGTTTCCTTTTCGGGATTCCGAAGGCCGCTCAGGAACCGCAGTCATCGCAGTCAGGAGGGCAGATCCAAACCGGGAAAACTGCGAATACTTCAAACACAACCGTCGCGGCCCAACCAAATGCCAAGTCGAAAGCAAACACGAACCTTGTCGAGATTTCTGATTGGTTGACAAAGATGATCGTCGGCGTCGGTTTGTACCAACTCAGCACGCTGCCGCCAAAGCTGAAGGCACTCGCGGGCTACTTCGCCACCGCGTTCACGCCACCTGGGCCGGGACCGGCGTTGGTATTGGCGATTCTCGGTTACTTTGCCGTCTTTGGGTTTCTGTTGGGTTATCTGTGGGCCCGCATCTATCTGCCGAAAGAATTCGGAGATGCTGACGGCGATGGTTCATCGGAATCACCCGGCGATCCAGGTAAGAAGCAGCCAGATTCCGCTAATCCTACGCAGAAAGATGCTGTTCAGGCGGAGGCAACTGCAAGCGAGGCAGCGCCGGGCGAAAAAGTGAATCGCTAATCACTCGCCTACCGCGGATTCAATTGCGCCGGCAAAGGCTTATCGACTTTGGGACGCGTCGATAAATTCGCCACGGCCCACAGGGTCATGTAAACCGTGCGCGTGATCTTCTGCATTTTGTCATAATCGATCTTCTGTGGCTCATCACCCGGGCGGTGATAGTCTTCATGCACGCCGTCGAAGAAAAAGATGATCGGAATTCCCTTGCGCGCATAGTTGTAATGATCGCTGCGGAAGAAGAAGCGATTCGGATCGGCCGGGTCGTCGTACTTAGTGTCGTAAGCCAGGTTCAAAAATGATTTGTTGACGTCCTGACTCAGTTTCCCCAACTCTGTACTCATCATCGTCGAGCCAATCACGTAGATTGCGTTCGGTCCCGTGAGTTCCTTGTTGCGCTGGTTCGTGTCGCCGTCTTTCTTGCTGCGACCGATCATGTCAATGTTGAGTTGCGCCACAACTTTGTCGAGCCGCACCGTCGGATAATCGGTAAAGTAACGCGAGCCCCACAAACCCTTCTCTTCGCCACAATGCCAAACGAATAACACTGACCGCTTGGGTTTTTGTCTCGCGTGCGAAATTGCTTCTGCCATTCCCAGCAGAGCCGTCGTGCCTGAGCCATCGTCATCCGCGCCATTGCAGATCGGATCGGCAGTTCCCGGCGCGCAGATGCCGACATGATCGTAGTGAGCGCCGACCGCAACGTACTCGCTCTTCAAGATTGGGTCGTTGCCTTCCCAAACTGCGACGACATTCTGCGTCATGGGCCGCTCGCTTTTGACAGCAACCGTGATTGTGAAGTTCTTCGGACTTAACTCGTACGACGGAACATCAGCGCCGTTCGCGATGGCCACGACATCTGCCTTTTCCCCTTCGAACAAGGCCTTCGCCATCTTCATCGACATGACAACGTTCGGAACCGGCGGGTTGGTCGGCTGCGCGGAAAATTTCTCGACGACGGCGCGCGCCGGCAGCAACGCGCGAAACTTGAGTTGATCCCAACTGAGCAGAGTGTTCGCGTCGGGAATAACCAGCACGCCCTTCGCCCCATGCTGTTGCGCATAAACCATCGGGCTGCTCCAATCGTCGCCCATGCGTCCCGCGAGGTCGGTGCGGGTGACGCCCTTTGGAAATCCGTTCCCGACGACGACTATGATCTTGTCCTTCACGTCGATGCCTTGATACGGATTGAGATTCCTGGACTTCAGGACCCAGCCGTTGCCGGCGAAAACCAGCGGGCC
>JAJPKD010000231.1 GCA_021323895.1 Acidobacteriota bacterium
CAACACGCATCTGCCTATGGAGCAGCATGCCGCGGTCGCTTACTTCGATCCGGATGAGAAGCTGACGCTGTGGAGTTCGACGCAGACACCCCACTATGTCCATCGCGCCCTGACGAAAGTTCTTGGCATTCCTGCCAGTCATATTCGCGTGATTGCCACGCCGAACGGCGGCGGCTTTGGCGGTAAGAGCGATCCTTTCAATCACGAAGTCGTTGTCAGCAAGCTCGCGATGATTACTGGCCGGCCGGTGAAATGCACTTTGACGCGCGAAGAAGTCTTCTATTGTCATCGCGGCCGCCATCCAGTGCTGATGCACGTGAAGACCGGTGTGAAAAACGACGGCGCGATCACCGCAATGCACTTCAAATCCTTTCTCGATGGCGGCGCATACGTAAGTTACAGAGTTGCGAGCACCTTCTACACTGGCGCGCTGCAAACGGTGACCTATGAAGTGCCACGCTACAAATTTCAAGGCGCGCGCGTCTTCACGAACAAGCCGCCGTGTGGGCCGAAGCGTGGACACGGCACGCCTCAGCCGCGCTACGCGTTGGAAGTTCATCTGGACAAGATTGCTGAGCAGTTGAATCTCGATCCGGCGGAGATGCGGCGCAATCACCTGGTTCCACCCAACTCGATTACAGCGAATTATCTGCGTATTGGCAGCATGGGCTTGGGTGCATGCATCGATAAGGTTGTCGAAGGGTCGAATTGGAAAGAGAAGTTCTCATGGTCAACTCCGCTCTCCGCACTCTCTACTCCGCACTCGCGTAAAGGCATCGGCATCGCCTGTTCGTCTTACATTTGCGGCGCGGGTTTGCCGATCTACTGGAACAACATGCCGCAGTCTGGCGTGCAGCTTCGACTGGATCGCCAGGGGGGCGTGTGCGTGATGTGCGGATCGACAGACATCGGACAAGGATCGGATTCGATTCTCGCGTACATCGTCGCAGAGATTCTCGGAATCGATCCTTTCGATATTCGAGTCGTGACCGCGGACACCGATCTCACGCCGGTTGATCTCGGCAGCTATTCGTCGCGAGTCACTTTGATGACCGGCAACGCTGCGATTCAGGCAGCCGAGCGGGCGAGGGAACTGCTAATGATGGCGGTTGCGGAAAAGCTCAGCGTGCCGATTGAGAACATTTCTTTCGCCGATCGACGCGCGTTCGATGTCGAAAATCCGGAGATTGGCGTGTCGTTCGCCGAAGCCGTCGTGCTGGCGGAGTCTAAGTTTGGGACCATCGGGACGGTCGGCTCGTACTCGCCGCCGCGCTCGCCCGGCAAATACAAAGGTGCGGGCGTTGGCCCATCGCCGGCCTACAGCTACTCCGCCGCAGTAGCTGAGGTCGATGTCGATCCGGCAACCGGAATCGTCACAGTCGAACGAGTCTGGATCGCGCACGACATTGGCAAGTCGATCAATCCTGTCCGGGTGATGGGCGAGGTCGAAGGCAGCGTCTATATGGGGCTCGGCGAAATCCTGATGGAAGAGATGTCGTATCGCGCGAACCGAAATGTCGTGCACAAATTTCCGTCCATGCTGGAATACAAGAGCCCGACGACGATGGAAATGTGCGACGTGAAGACGTACTTGATCGAAGATCCTGATCCCAACGGTCCGTTCGGAGCGAAAGAAGTTGGCCAAGGTCCGCTTTTGCCGGTGCCGCCGGCAGTGGCAAATGCGGTTTACAATGCGATCGGCGTGCGCATTGATGAAGTCCCCATCACCCCCGAAAAAGTTTTGAAGGCCCTGCGCGACAAAGAACGTGGTCGCGATCCGCGGTTTGGACCTGAATCTGTTCCGGCAACAGAATGGCCCGAGCCGCTGCGCGTATTGACTCCGGCTGAAGGCGGCGACGGCCGCGAGATGCCGCGCGTGGCGGTGCACTCTTAATTCTTATGAAAAAATTTCTACCGTTCGTAATCATCATCGTCGTGCTGGTGGCGGCGGTCGGTTTGTCTTTGGTCGTTCTGAGAGGGAAGGGCGGCGCAAGTAATTCAAACTCAACTTTCGCGAATGCGAACACGCCGGTCTCCTCCGCCAGTCAGGCACCGAATCAACCGGCGGGAAATTCTGCGGGGCTGACCAAGCCAAATGTCAAAGTCAGTTCGCCCGTCGTGCTCGAAGAGTACGGCGACTACCAATGTCCGCCGTGTGGCCAACTTTATCCGGAGTTGAAACAGATCGAGCACGAATACGGCAATCAGGTTCAGATCGTCTTTCATCATTTTCCGCTGACGCGGATTCACAAGAACGCAATGATCGCCGCGCACGCAGCCGAGGCCGCCCGCAATCAAAACAAATTTTGGGAGATGCACGACAAGCTATATCGCAACCAATCGCAATGGTCGGAAGCCGGAGATCCCCTCCCAATCTTCATCGACTATGCGAAGGAACTCGGACTGAAAATCGATCAGTTCACGAGCGATCTGCAGAGCAATCAGATCGACCAGCGAATCAGCGCGGACATGCAGCGTGGCAGTTCGCTTGGCGTCACCGGAACGCCCACGGTTTTCCTCGATTCGCACCTGGTCAAATACGAAGCGACCAACGCCGAAGGCCTGCGCCGAGGGATAAACATCCTGCTGGAGCAGAAGGCCGGTTCGTGAACCTGGGGACCGGGTGGCCTGCTTAACGGTCGAGTAACTTTTCGCCCTCCCGTCACTTAACTTTCTTAAGCTCAAGTTGTTGTTGACATGTCGTTCGCCTCTCCCGTATAGTGCACTCCCGTTAGGTCGCCTTTTGATGCTAAGCTCCGGCGTCACCCCCCGCATCAAATCGACGGATGCCGATGTTCAAGCTTAAGCGTCTCGAAATAACGGGATTCAAGTCCTTCGCTGACCATACTGACCTCATCTTCACTGGTGATGGAATAACTGGAGTTGTCGGGCCAAACGGCTGCGGCAAGAGCAACGTCGCGGACGCGATCGCCTGGGTTTTGGGCGAGCAACGCGTCAAGCATTTGCGCGGCGCCGAGATGAAAGACGTGATCTTTCAGGGCTCGCGCAATCGCCAGCCGAGCGGTATGGCCGAGGTGGTCCTCCATCTGGTTCGCGATGAAGTAATTGAGAGCGAGCCGGACATTGAAGATATCGATTCACAGCTCGAGCAGATTGATGAGCAGACTGCGGCATTTGAAGCGATCGAGGCGCCAGAACCGGAAGCTGCGTCAGAACCCGTAGCGGTAGCGACGGGACCAAGTGATGTTGTCGTCGATGCGAGCACCTCAAACGAGTTCGGTGCTTCAAATGAGTCAATTGATCCCGTCGTTGCCGCCCCGGGTTCTGAGACAACCGCTCCAGGTTCTGACACCGCCACCCCGGGTTCTGATACGACCGCGTCGAGTCCTGACGGTCAAGCAGATTCAAAACGAAAACCCACGCACCGTCATTGGCGCCAGCGACGTAGCCTCGCGCTTGAGTTCGCTCCCGGTGAAGCAGTTTCAGTTACACGTCGTTTGTATCGATCGGGCGAAAGCGAATACCTGCTGAACGATCGTCCGTGTCGCTTGCGCGACATTCAGGATTTGTTTTCCGGAACCGGTTTGTCGGGTGGACACTACGCGATCATCGAACAGGGTCGCATCGGCCAGATTCTTTCGGCCAAGCCGATGGATCGACGCACGATCATCGAAGAGGCCGCCGGCATCACCAAGTTTCGCGTGCGTCAGCGTGCTGCCGAAGCTCGCCTGGAATCCGCCCGCGGCAATCTGTCTCGCGTCTCAGACATTATTTCGGAAATTGAGCGGCAGGTTAACAGCCTGCGCCGTCAGGCCGCGAAAGCGCGTCGTTATCGCATTCTTCGCGAGGAGTTGCGCGAACTTTTGCGTCAGGTTTACGTGGCCGAAGACCGCAGCCTCACCACGTTGTTAGAGGAAACCCAGTCACAACTCAACCAGGCCACGGAAGAGGAGCAGCAGCTCGTGGCCGAGCTTGCCGGTCGCGAGGACCGCAGTCGCGCAGCGACGCAAAACGCGCGTTCGCTCGAAGATGAGTTAGCGCAGGTGCGCGCTGCGGTAGCCGATGCCGCGCTGCAACGCGACCGTCGCATTCGCGAGCGGGTTTATCAGCAGGAACAGGTTGAGACGCTGCACAAGCGCCGGCTTGAGATTGAAAAAGAAATCGAGGCGCTGAACGCGCGGCTGCTGGTGATCAATTCTGAGCTGGGGCGTCTGCGCCTGCTCGACAGCCAGCTTGTTGCCGAGAACGAGCAGGCTTCGCTGCCGCTGACTGCGGCGGAAGAAACTCATGCCGCGAAAATCGCGCAGGTCATCCACGCGGAAAACGAAATTGAGTCGGCACGTGCTGAATTGCTGCGGCATACCGCGGGTGTTGAGCGTTTGAATGAGTTGGCGCGGCAGCTTGAAAACAGCCTGGAGAAGCTTGTCCAACAGGCCGAGGGTCTCGAACGCGAGGGCGAGCGGGCCAAAGCGGCGCATGCCGAGCGCCAGGCCGAAGCCGACAAACTCGCCCAGGACATCGCCACCGCGCGTGAGAAGCTCACAAAGCTCACGACCGAACGGGTAACTGCCGTTCAGGCGGTTGTCGAAGGACACGAACGTGTTTCGGACACAGATGCAGAGCAGACGCGCATTCGCGACGATTATTCACGAGCGCTGCACCGGCTGGAAAGTTTCAAAGAACTGGACGAACGTCGCGCGCATTATTCGCTCGCGGTTCAGGAAGCATTCTCGGCGAACGAGCGTCAGCACTTTCATTTGATTGGGACGCTCGCTGACTCGATCCAGGTTGACGCCGAATGGGAGCGGGCCGTCGAAGGCGTGTTCGGATCGTCTTTGCAATCGATCATTGTGCCGACGCCCGACGATGCTATTCGCGCTGCGGGGTGGCTCAAGAACAATCACGCGGGTCGCGCGAATTTTCTGGTCACCGGATTTCATGGCGGCAGCGATGAAATCGATGTTGATGTCGATAGCGAACTGGAACTTCGCGCGTTCTCGACAGCGGTTGAGCCGCGTGAGTACGCACCGGTTGGCATCGACGGGCCGCGGATCGCTGACATCTTGCGCGCTTCGCCTGAGCTGATGCTGGTGCTCGAACGCACCATGCCGGAACGCATGAATGCGCGCATCGTCGACACGCTCGACGATGCGACGGCCTTGTCGCTGGCGACCGGCGATATGTTTGTTACGACCGAAGGTGATTGGGTCTGCGGCGGACAGTTCGTGAATGCGGGCAACGGCCGCGCGCTGGAAGAAGGCGCTGGCCTGTTGACTTTCAAGCGCGAATTGCGCGAGCTGGAATCGCGCGTGAGCGAACTCGCCGCTGAACTCGCCATCGCCGAAATCGCAGTCAGCGAAGCGCGCGCGCGTCTGACGGGGCTCGAAGAATCCGTGGTCCTACTCAACGCGTCGATTGCCCGTGAGGAACGCGAAATGATGGCGCGCGAAATGACGGCGGAGACTTTGCGGCATGACATCGAACGCGCCGAGCGGCACATGCGCGTCGTTACCGACGATTTGGAGCGCTCGCAGCAGGAACGTCGTGAGATTGAAGAATCGCGGGCGAAAACGTTGGCTGAAGCCCAAACTGCTGAGGCAATGCGGCGCGCAACTCAGGACCGGATCGAGCAGACGATTGCCGTGCTCGCTGGTTTTCGTCGTGACGCGGAAGCTGAGAGTGAGCACCTGAACCAGCAACGTGCTGACGCGGCCGCGGCTGGCGAACGCCGGCGATCGACGACTGCTGATTTGCGTCGTCTTGAATCTGAACTCGAAGAAGTGACGTCGCGGATTGCGCGGCACCACCTGGAGTTGACGGAAGCTTCAGCGCGAATCGAAGAGCTGACCAACTCGATCGCGGAAATCGATCGGTTGGCAACGACCATTGAAGAAGAGAAAGCGCGGGAAGATGCACAAATTGCGGAAGCGACCGCGCGTCTGGAAGCAGCGCGGGCGGACGCCGATCAACTCGCGAACGAACTGGCCGAATTGAATCGCAACGCGGCGGCATCGCGCGACGCTCGGGCCGCGATCGAAGTGCAGCGCGCTGAGGCTTCGGCCCGCGTCAACTTTGTGCGCGAATCATGCGCCCACGAATTGAATCAAAGCCTGGAAGAGATTGCTCGCGAAGTCACGCTCGATCCCGAATTCGATTTGGAGACGCAGCGAACGCGTGTCGAAGACCTGCGGGACAAACTCGAGAACTTTGGCGCGGTCAACATGATGGCGCTTGAAGAACTCTCGGAAGCTGACGAGCGGTTCGTATTTCTGACGACCCAGCGCGAAGATATCACGAAGGGCATCGCCGCCACCGAAGAAGCTTTGCGAGAAATTAAGCGCCGCTCGCGCGAACGTTTCCGCGATGCCTTTGAGAAGATTAATCAGAATTTCAGCGCGCTGTTCCTCGAACTGTTTGGCGGCGGCCGTGGCGAAATGACTCTAATCGATGCTGACGACGAACTAGAGTCCGGCATCGACATCGTGGCCCAACCGCCGGGCAAGCGTTTGCAGAACGTGCTGCTGCTTTCGGGCGGTGAAAAGGCGATGGCCGCGCTGGCGCTCGTACTGGGCATTTTTCATTATCGGCCCGCTCCGTTCTGCCTGCTCGACGAAGTTGATGCGCCGCTCGATGAAGCGAACATCGGCCGCTTCACTAACAAAGTCGTTTCTATGTCGGCCAACACGCAATTCATCGTCATCACGCACAACAAACGCACGATGGAGACCGCACGCGCGCTTTACGGCGTTACTATGGAAGAAGTTGGAGTCTCGAAACTGGTTTCAGTTCGCTTTGAATAGACGGCACTCAAAACAAGCTCGCGAAGCGAGCGAGAGGTAATAGCCCCGGGCGTGAGCCCGGGGCTTTTCGTTTTAGAACCAGACAAAAGCACCGCAGGTGCGACAGATTAACTTCTTCCCGAAATGCTGACTTCTGTCGCCCGCTTCGCGGGCGTAGCTTCGAAAAATGGACGTGAATACCCGGGCTCACGCCCCGGGCTACTTTCTGCCGCGCCTTCGGCGCTGGTATCCTATTTCTGAAATGGTCCATTCACGAACCCTTACACCTCTTGTAGCGCTGCTGCTCATACTCGTGGCAAGCCCTTTAGCGGCACAAGACGCGGGCAAGCGCAACGGGCGGCCTCAAGATGCCCGAACACAGTCGCAGCCGCGTCCAGATGAAAATAAAAGACCGGCGGAGCAGATGCGTTATTCGTATGAATTCACCCAGCCGCAATTTGTCATCCGTCACATTCTGATCGAGCACGATGCTTACGGACGCGGCAAGGTCACTTTCGAACGCCATGGTGAAGAGACTGCGATTATCGAGCCAGTCGAGTTATCCGCCGCCGCATGGACTCGCATCACGGGGTTTTGGAACGACCTGCGATTTCTCGATTCAACTGAGAATTATCAATCGCCAAAAAGTTTCGCGCACCTCGGCACGTATCGCATCGGGATGAACGATGGCAAGCGCCAGCGCACGGCCGAGTTTAACTGGAGCAATAACAAATCTGCGTGGGCGTTGGCGAATGAATATCGCCGCGTCGCCGACCAGGCGATCCTGATCTTCAATTTGAATCTAGCGCGTGAGATGCAGCCCCTCAACGCGCCGCAACTGCTGGATGAGATGGAGTCTTTATTCACGCGCAATGGATTGTCCGATCCGCAACAACTTGTTCCGCTGCTGACGGAACTCCGCACCGATGAACATATCCCGCTCATCGCTCGCAATCACGCTGATCGAATCCTGAAGAAGATTAGGAAGTAGGATTCCTGCCGGAATTCTACTGCTGCGAATTTTTCCGTGTGCTGGGAAAAGCGTCGCACAATTCTGGTAAATTGCCCGCACTTTCGATGAAAGAAGACACGGCACGGTCATTGCCGTCGTCAATCTGGTTTAGCGATTTGAATCGTCTGTGAGTTAAGGAATGAAGAGAAAGTTGAGCGCGAAGACAATTCTCGTTGCGGTGCTGGTTGGACTACTCGTCGTCGCTGCTAGCTATTTTGCGCTGGCGCAGAGCCAGCCTGAGCCGTCGCGGCAATCGATCCAATCGGGTGATTCTGATCGGCAACCGTTGATCGAAAATCAACTGCGCGATTTGTTGACCGGCATTGGCGTCCTGGTCACTCCCGGATTTCAGATGGCCGCAGACCGCAACGTTCGCGAAGTCGCGATCCGTTGGGAGACTGCGAGCGCAAGCAAGACGGCGCTCGCAACCGAACAAACCGGCGGGAAATTCAGCGTAAGCAGTTCGCAAGTATCGATCAGTTCATTGCCACGTCGGCGAGCGGTTGAGCTGGCCGAAACTGAAATCTTCGTGGCGGCGGTCGATGCGAACAGTAAGTTGGTCTGGTGGCAGGTGATGTCCGACCCGCGCGTGCTGCGTTCGGAAAAAGTTTCTTCGTCCGGCGAAGTCTCGGGCCAGACTCTTTATCTGCCGAACGTAGATTTCTCGATCAGTTTTCCCGACGAACCAAACATTACTGAAGTGCGCTTTTTCCATCCGCAATGGAATGGCGAGCGATTCCAGCTAACGCAAATTGGAGTAATCACTGTCCGCTAAAACCCTGATGTCTTTGGTCTGTAAGCTTCAGTTCACGATTCTCGCCATGGCAATCGTGTTCTGCTACTCGACCGCGTCGGCCCAAACGTACGAGACGATCATTAACAACGGCGATTCGGCGAATCGTGTCGAGTTGGTAATCCTGGGCGACGGTTACACTGCGTCCGAGATGCAGAAATTTCGCAATGACGCGCAGACCTTCGTGCAGGGTTTCTTCGCGCAGGAGCCTTTTCGCGAATATCAAAATTACTTCAACGTTCATCGCATCGATGTCGCGAGCAATCAATCCGGAGCCGACCATCCTGAGCGATCGGTGTTCGTTGATACAGCCTTCGGCGCGGCGTACAACTGCGGTGGGATTCAGCGGCTGATATGCGTGGATCTGGCCAAGGTTGGGAATACGGTCGCGGCCACACTGTCGCCGGCGCAGCGCGACATGACGCTCGTGATCGTGAACGATACTGAATACGGCGGCTCAGGCGGATCGATCGCCGCGGTTACGTCTACGCACCCCTCTGCGATCGAGATTATTCTGCACGAAGAAGGCCACAGTTTCGGTTTGCTCGGAGATGAATACGGTGGCCCGCCACCGCCGGATTGCAACAGCAGCTTTGAACCGTCAACTCCGAACGTCACTAAAGAGACGCAGCGCGCGGCCATCAAATGGGGATCCTGGATCGACGGCGCGACGCCGATTCCGACCACCTCGACGATTGCGGGTGTGCCGGGTCTGTATGAAGGCGCGGGTTATTGCACCACCGGATTATTCCGTCCAACCTACAATTCAAAGATGCGTTCCCTTGGTGTGCCTTTCGAGCAAATCAACACTGAGCAACTGATCAGGCGCATCTACAATTTAGTTTCGCCTCTGGACAGTTCGCTGCCGAGCGCTTCGACCATCACGGTGCCGGCGGGTGGATCACAGGCGTTCAGCGCGTCCACGCCCACACCGCTGACACACTCGTTGAGTGTTGTCTGGTCAGTCGATGGACAAACGGCCGGGAGTGGCACCTCGTTCACGCTCAACGCAGCTTCGTTAAGTCAGGGCACGCATTCGATCCGCGTCGCCATTAACGATCCAACTTCGCAGGTTAGAAACGATCCTAGTCAAGTTTTGAAAGCACAACGCACGTGGACCGTTAACGTCGGCGCCTCGTCAACGCCAACCGTGCAATTCAGCGCGGCAAGTTACTCGCAGACGGAAGGGAATCCCGGCGTTGACGTGATAGTTACGCGCACCGGCGACACGTCCGGAGTGACGACCGTTAATTACCAAACGCTTGATGATGTGGTGACGATCTCAAGTACTGATTGCGGCACGGTCACCGGCATCGCGTTGTCGCGCTGCGACTACATCACGACCATGGGCACATTGCGCTTCGCGGCCGGCGAAACATCCAAGACGATTACGATTCCGCTGGTCGATGATTCATTTGCCGAAGGCACTGAGCATTTTCTCGTCACCCTGACTAACGCCTTTGGCGCGACGTTGGGATCGACGACTGGGGCAACGGTCAACATTAACGATAATGAGTCCGTGAATGGAATCAATCCCGTCGATAATGCGCGAGCCTTCGTGCGCCAGCATTATCTCGATTTTCTGAATCGCGAACCTGACGCATCCGGCTGGGACTTTTGGACCCAGCAAATTACTGCTTGTGGCAGCAATGCTCAGTGCAACGAAGTGATGCGCATCAATGTGTCGGTGTCGTTCTTTCTCTCGATTGAATTTCAGGATACGGGCTATTTCGTCTATCGCACTTACAAAGCCGCGCACGGCGCCATCGGCATGCCGGTGCCTTTGCGCATCAATGAATTTCTGCCGGACACTCAACAAATCGGCCGCGGAGTGCAGGGTGGGGTCGGAAACTGGCAGCAGCAGATCGAAACGAACAAGCAGGCTTATCTGCTGGATTTCGTACAGCGGCTGCGCTTCACTTCGGATCATCCAACCACAAAGACGCCGGCTGAGTTTGTGGATAGATTGCTGCTGAATTCTGGCGTAGCGCCACCGCCTGATGAGCGTAATTCGCTGGTGGCCGAATTCGGCAGCGCCACCAACACCGCCGATCTGGCGGCGCGCGTGCGGGTGCTACGGCGGATCATCGACAATCAGGTTCTGATTAATCAGGAATTCAATCGCGCGTTTGTGCTGATGCAGTACTTTGGTTATCTGCGGCGCAATCCATTCGATCCGCCAGAGTTGACGCTCGATTTTCAGGGATACAACTTCTGGCTGAACAAACTGAACCAGTTCGGCGGCAACTACCTCAACGCCGAAATGGTAAAGGCGTTCATTTCGTCCATCGAATACCGGCGACGATTTGGACCGTAACTAAACCCCAGCATCACAATATCTGAAGAACTCAATCAGACGGTTCTCGGCCCAGAAGCGATCTTCGTCGGAGCTCTCGGTGG
>JAJPKD010000208.1 GCA_021323895.1 Acidobacteriota bacterium
ACAGCGACGATGCGCTGTTGAATGTGCTGCGCACCGCGCGCGAAGTCACGAAAGGAAAAATCATCACAGTGTTCGGTTGCGGCGGCGATCGCGATCGTTCGAAACGCGCGCCGATGGGTGAAGCCGCCGGAACGTTGAGCGACGTTGTGATTCTGACTTCCGATAATCCGCGCACGGAAGATCCGAATCAGATTCTTGCTGACGCCGAAGAGGGAATTAAGAAGACCGGGAAGCCTTACGAAAAGATTGCAGATCGGCGGGAAGCTATTCATCAGGCTATCGCCCAAGCCAGCTCCGATGATTTGGTTCTAATCGCCGGTAAAGGTCACGAGGACTATCAAATCCTCGGCCGCGAAGTCTTTCATTTCGACGACAAAGAAGTCGCGCGTGAAGCACTGGCCGCGCGCGCGACACAAGAGTGACTGCTTGGCGTCGTGATCAGGGACCGACCGCGATCATTCGATCACCGTGCAGCACGGCATCCGCTGTGAAGACTGAGATCCCATTTACGTCGAAAGCTTCGACGTGCATGGTGCCGTCGAAACCTCCCTGGCGGTTAAGCGTGATGGCCGACTTGAATTGAATCTTTCCAGCCGGCGCAAAAATCGGACCCCCGAAAGGATCGAAGCAGAATCCCTCGTCCGTTACCACAAACGTGCGATCGCCAGTTCGTTTCCAAACGCCCTGCGAAGGAAGACATGACGGTCCACCCGTGAGATAAAGCTCATCGCTGTGAATCGTGGTTCCGTTCTTGTCGTCCCGGCCCGCGCTGAGGGTGAACAGGACCTTGAACACGCTGTTATCCGGAAAACTTTCGGTTGCGCGCCAGGTGCCTTCGATCTTGTCCTTGGGCCCGTCATCAACTGATTGATTGGCGGAGTTCACTTTTGCATTGGCGCTCGGTAATCCGCCGACTGTCTTGTTCCCCCAACCCTTTTTCGATTGAGCTGCGGCCGTGGCGACCATCAACGTGGTTACTAGCAAGATGAGAAAAAGTTTCTTCATTGGTGGTTTCTCCTTTGCGCCGGAGTATTGCGTGAGGGACGCGCAGAGGTCATGAATTTGGGCTAAAAAATTCTCAAAAAATGTGAATTCGCGAGGGCACCGAAGCGTCTGAAGCGTTTCGGGCGGACATATTTGAAGCATCCCAGGACTCTGAGTGTTATTATCCCGCGCTCGCACTGCAAGAAGCCCAAGAAAAGAGACTGATGAAAACTTCAGACGAAGGTTTAGTGCGCGGCATTCGGCGCTGGGACCTGGTCGCCGTCACTATCAACGGCATCATCGGCGCCGGCATCTTCGGCTTGCCGTCGAAGGTCTATTCGCTGATCGGCAGCTACAGTTTGATCGCGTTCATCGTCTGCGCGCTGGTCGTGATGCTGATCATCCTGTGCTTTGCGGAAGTCGGCAGCCGCTTCGAGCAAACCGGTGGTCCATACCTGTACGCGCAGGAAGCGTTTGGATCGGCGGTGGCGTTCGAAGTTGGCTGGTTGATTTGGCTGGCGCTGCTGACGGCGTTCGCAGCGAACTGCAACTTGATGATCAACTACTTCTCGTTTTTCTGGGCGCCGGCTAATACCGGAATGATTCGCGCGGCCATTATTGTCGCGGTTGTGATAGCGCTGACGCTCCTTAATGTTCTCGGCGTGCGGCAAGCAGCAATTGCCAGCAACATTTTCACGATAGGAAAACTGGTGCCAATGCTTATCTTCATCGCTGTCGGGCTTTTCTTTCTCAATCCCCACTCGTTCGCATTAGGGGCGCGGCCCGCGACCGGCGCCTTCTCACAATCGGTTCTGCTGCTGCTTTACGCGTTCACTGGATTTGAGATGGCAGTGATTCCCGCAGGCGAGATCAAGAATCCGCAGCGAGACCTGCCGCGCGCCTTACTGATTGCGATGGCGGTGATCGCATCAACGTACATTCTGATTCAGGTAGTGTGCATCGGCACGCTGCCCGGGCTGGCGAACTCAACCAAGCCGTTGGCAGACGCTGGCCAGAAGTTCATGGGCACAGCGGGCGCAGCAATCATCTCCGCAGGCGCAATTATTTCTGTCGCCGGTAACTTGAACATCACCGTGTTATCAGCTTCGCGAGTGCCATTCGCCATTGCGGAACGAAATCAACTGCCGTCGATCTTCGCTCGTGTTCACAAGCGCTTCTTCACGCCGCACGTTTCGATCGTGATTACGACCGTGCTGATGTTGGTCTTGACCTTGAAGAGTTCGTTTGTCGCCGCGTTGACGATCAGCACGATAGCGCGGCTGGTTGCTTACGCGGTGACGTGCGCAGCGTTGCCCGTGCTGCGGAAGCGCGGGAATGCTCCGGCAGCGCATTTCAAGTTGCGCGGTGGGACGGTGATCGCAACAGCGGCGTTGATCCTGTCCGTGTGGTTATTGCTGAACAGCACTCGATACGAAGCGATCGCGTCGATAATCGCGGCCGCGGTGGGATTCGCGATTTATTTGTCTTATCGCCTCTACCGTGGTGCCTCGTAAACCACGCGTCCATCCATAATCGTCAAAACGACTTTCGCCTTCTCGATCTCTTTAGGATCGATCTTGAAAATGTCGCGCGAAAAGATCACGACATCAGCAAGCTTGCCAGGCGTGATTGTGCCTTTCTCATTTTCCTGAAACTCGGCGAACGCAGAGCCAACCGTGTAAGCGCGCACTGCTTCTTCGACTGAGATCTTCTGCTGCGGAACCCAACCATTAGGATTCTTCCCGTCGAGTGTGCGGCGCGTCACCGCCGCGTAGATCGAGAGAACCGGATCGAGCGGCGCAACGGTCCAGTCAGTTCCGAACGCCAGCGTCGCGCCGGAATCGAGCAGCGATCGAAACGCGTAAGTCGTCTTCGCGCGTTCTTTGCCGATGCGTTTCTCAGCCCAGCGGCCATCGTCAATCGCGTGATACGGCTGCATCGAAGCAATCACTTTGTCGCGCGCGAATCGCGGAATGTCCTGCGGCCGCAAGTGCTGGGCATGCTCAATCCGAAAGCGCCGGTCGCGATCGCCGTCTTCGCTTTCGACTTGTTCGTACATAGAGAGAATCAGGTCGTTGGCTTTATCGCCGATCGCGTGAATCATCACTTGCAGGCCGGCTTTGTCCGCGCCGCGAATGCGTTCGAGCATCGCGCCTTCGGGAAACATCTCACCGCTGGGAATACCGCTGGTGTTCGGCGCGTCGCGATAAGGCTCGTAGAACAGTGCAGTCGTCGATCCCAGACTGCCGTCAGCGAATCCCTTCAATCCGCCAGTACGCAGCATCGCGCTGCCGTAATGCGCGCGGATGCCTGTGCGCGCGAGACGATCCCAACTTGGCAGCGGCCACACCGCGTAGATTCGAGTCTTCAATTCGCCGCGATCGAGCAGCGTCTGATACACGCCAACGTCAACGCCTGCCGACATGTCCTGCACGCTGGTCACGCCAAGAGCTGCCGCATGATTCGTGGCAGCGCGCGCAGCAGCGAGCTTCTCTTCGAAAGTCGAAGCGGGAATTACCTTCCGAACGAATCCTTGCGCGGCATCCTTCAGCACGCCAGTTGGATCGCCGGTTTTCGGATCGCGGACAATCACACCACCGGCCGGATCCAAAGTTTGCCGCGTGACGCCGGCAAGCTTGAGCGCAAAACTGTTAGCCAAGCTCATATGGCCATCAAGGCGGTTCACAAATATCGGCGTGTTCGGCGTGTATCGGTCGATCAGTTCTTTCGTCGGTAGATCCGCCTTTGGCCAGCGCTCATGATCCCAATCGCCGCCAGTGATCCATCGTCCTTCGGGAAGCTTCGCCGCGAAATCGCGAATGCGTTCGGCAAACTCCTGCGGAGTATTAGCATCGCGCAGATCGACGCTGGAGAGTTGGAATCCACCGCTCATGAAGTGCGTGTGCGCATCGTTGAAGCCCGGAAGCACCAGTTGGCCCTTCGCGTCGATCTGTTTTGTGTTGGGGCCGGCAAGTTTATTGATTTCTTTCGTTGAGCCGACCGCTACGATGCGATTGCCGAGCATGGCGACGGCTTCAGCAATCGGCTGATTCTTGTCCATCGTGTGGACTTTCGCGTTGATGATGATTACGTCAGCAGCGAGCGGCGGCTTGTCGGCATGTGTGGTGGAATTGGTTGACATAATAAAGAACGAAACCGTGACGATCAGCGCGACTTTGATTCTCATTTGGCGGCTTTTTCTGGAAGCGCGGACGTCCTCGTCCGCCTCCGTTGCTTTCGCGACATTCAAACTCGATGGTTTGCTATCTTTGCGGGCGAGGACGCCCGCGCTCCCAGCCGATGGCGGCGTAGTGTATCATCACGTAACCCGTCGTTCTTCAAGAAATTCGTGAGCCGTGGCACAGAGTCAGCAACAACTTCAAACGGACGAAGCGCTGGTTGAAGAGCTTCGCGATATCGTCGGCGACGAAAACGTTCTGTCCGAAGCTGACGAACTGCTGGTTTACGAATGCGATGGGCTGCCGCAACACAAACATCCTCCGCGCGCCGTAGTTTTCCCGAATTCAACTGAAGAAACTTCCGAACTTCTTACCCTGCTTCATGACGAAGGAATCAGCTTCGCACCGCGCGGCGCCGGCACCGGATTATCGGGCGGTGCGCTCGCGATTAATCGCGGCGTGGTAATTGAACTGGCGCGGATGCGCAAGATTCTCGAAGTCGATCGCAAGAATCGCAGCGCGCGCGTGCAGACTGGGCTGGTAAACGCGCAACTTTCGCGCGCGGTTGCGCCATTTGGTCTGTACTACGCGCCCGATCCTTCAAGCCAGCCGTCGTGCACGATCGGCGGCAACATTGCCGAGAACGCCGGCGGCATCCATTGTCTGAAGTACGGGACCACAACTGATTCCGTGATTGGCGCGCGCGTCGTTTTGGCGGATGGATCGGTTGTCGATCTCGATGTGAACAAATCCGGTTACGATCTGCTTGGGACCTTCGTCGGTTCGGAAGGGACATTTGGAATTGCGACTGAGGCGACCCTCAAGCTTTTGCCGATTCCTCCCGCAGCGCGCACGCTGCTTGCCGATTTTCTCGACGTCGATGATGCGAGCCGCGCAGTCTCGGCAATCATCGCTGCGGGGATGCTGCCAGCGGCGCTGGAGATGATGGACAACGCGATCATTCGCGCCGTTGAAGCAAATCCAATATTCGCTGCGGGCCTGCCGATTGATGCGAAGGCCGTCCTGCTCGTGGAACTCGACGGCGTCGAAGCCGGCATCGATGACGATGCGGAAAAGGTTTCATCAATCTTGATAGAGCACGGCGCGCGTTCAGTCAAGACAGCTGACGACGAAAAAGAGCGAAAGAAACTCTGGGCGGCGCGCAAAGGAGCGTTCGGCGCCGTGGGCCGTTTGATGCCCGACGTGATGATCCAGGATGCGGTCGTGCCGCGCTCGCGTCTGCCTGAAGTGCTCGCCGAAACTTATCGTATCAGTGCGAAGTACGATCTGATGCTGGCAAATGTATTTCACGCCGGCGATGGAAATCTTCATCCGCTGATCTGTTTCGATCTGCGCCGCGGCGCGGACATTGAAAATGTGCGTCAGGCCGGCCGCGAGATCATGGAAACGTGCGTCCGCGCCGGCGGATCGATCACCGGCGAGCATGGGGTCGGCTTAGACAAGAGCAGCTACCTGCCCTTAATTTTTTCTGAAGATGACCTGGACACGATGCTGCGAGTGCGCGCGGCATTCGATCCCTCGGGCTTGTGCAATCCCGGAAAGATAATCCCAATGCCGCGCGGCTGTGGCGAAGCGCGCGCGGTAGCGAAACTCGAAGCGTCCCCCTCTCAGCGAGGCGCAGCCTCGCTGAGAGAATTCAATAAGGGAAGGCAGAGCCTTTCGGCGCATCAGAGCGGCAAAGCCGCAATTGATATCGCATCACCCGCCAATCTTGTCGCCGTCCGCATGAACGAAGCGCGAGTGCAGCGAGAACTTTCACGTCTGCTCGGCAAAGTTGGCGTGCGGCGGCTCGAGGATTTCACGATCGATCTTCGCGACGATAATCAGGCAGAGCGGCTAATCGAAGTTTCGCCGGCTTCGGCGGCGCAAACTTCGGAAGTGATTCAGTTTGCGGCGCGCGAGGGCTTGGCAGCAATTCCTTCCGGCGGACGCAGCTTCATTGAGACAGGAAATCTGATGACGCGCGCCGATCTCATCGTCAGCACGCGGCAGATGAATCGCTTGTTGAGGCATGAGCCTGCCGATCTCGTGGCGACGGCAGAGGCTGGAATGACGCTGCGCGATTTTCAGAATGAACTCACGCAAGCGGGGCAATGGCTGCCGATCGATCCTGCCAACGACGAAAGCATCACGCTCGGAGGCGCAGTTGCGACTGGCTCCAATGGCCCGCACAGTTTAGGGTATGGTCCGCTGCGATCGTTCGTGATCGGCATGCGCGTAGTGCTTGCCGATGGCCGACAAATCAAAGCCGGCGGAAACGTCGTGAAGAACGTCGCGGGTTACGATCTGTGCAAGCTGTTCACCGGAAGTTACGGCACGCTGGGTGTCATCACCGAACTCACTTTCAAGTTGCGACCGTTGCCGGCCGAGACTCGCACCATCGTCGCGGTCGGCGCTCACGAAGCATTGTTGGCGGCTGGTCGGCGCGTGGCGAATAGTTTTTCCCCAGTGGCCGTCGAAGTGTTATCGCCGTTACTTTCGCAAGACATCGTACTCGAATCGCCCCGCGATCAGAGCGCGTTGATGATTCGTTATGCGGGTTCATCCCGCGCCGTGGTTACTCAGACGGCGCAAACTTTGAAGAGTTTGCGCGACGATGGCTTGCGGTGTGCGACTTATGACAATGATGCGGGGCACTGGGCGAGACTCGCCGCCGCACCATTCCACGCGCAGCATGATTTGATTTGGCGCATTCACGTGCGGCCTTCCGATCTTCCTACGCTCGGCCGTGAAGTGGCAGCTCTGGAGGGCGATGCCTCGCACTCAGACATGCGTTGGCACGCGGGAGTCGGCGACGGTTGTTTGCGTGTGATGGCGCGAGCCCCGGCGTATCATCAGGAAGCTGTGCGCGCGCTTGAACGGTTGCGTCAGAAGGCAGAGAATCTCGGCGGCAGTTTGGTCATTGAGCGCGCGCCTGCGGAAATCAAAAAAGAAATTAATTCGTGGGGAAGTTTCGGATCGGCGACTGAGTTGATGAAGCGAGTGAAGCAGCAACTCGATCCTGAGAATCTGTTGTCGCCGGGACGACTTGATTTTAACGGAGCTGCCGCTTGATGTTGCGACGGCCTCTACTTGCCCTTCCGTCCCGTGAGGGGCGGGATGTTTATAGCACGCGACGTTATCTAGAAGGTTGTAAGCGCCGAAAGGAGCGAAATGATTAGCTTACATTTCGCTCCTGACGGAGCGAAGAGCCAAGCTGAAATCGAAGGGATAGTATTCACATGAGGCGAACAACTCATCGTTTGCGGACTCTCGGAACGCTTTTGCTGCTGCTCGCGTTTGCGGCATCCCTCGTTCCGAACTCGCTCAACTCGACCGTTCAGACAACCAGTGCCGCGTCCCGCGAACCTGTCCGCGCGCGTCACGGCGTGGTCGCTTCGATCAACGAAGTCGCTTCGAAGGTTGGCGTGGACATCATGAAGCGCGGCGGTAACGCCGTTGATGCGGCGATCGCTGTAGCAGTCGCCTTGGCGGTGACGCATCCGGCGGCGGGGAATCTTGGCGGTGGTGGCTTCATGATGATTCGCTTGAAGGACGGCCGGACGACAGCAATCGATTATCGCGAGATGGCGCCGGCCGCTGCGCATCGCAACGTCTATCTCGACAAAGATGGCAATGTCATTAAGGGCGAAGGTGGATCGATCGAGGGATATCGCGCGGCGGGCGTGCCCGGCACTGTGCGCGGAATGGAACTGGCTCTGAAGAAATACGGCTCGCACAAACTGACGTGGGCGCAATTGGTAGAACCGGCGCGCGTACTGGCGGCTAATGGGATCAAAGTCACGTACAACCTGGCGCGCGGACTGCGCGGCAACAACGACTATCTGTCGAAATACGCGGAGACGAAGCGCATCTACCTAAACAACGGAAATTTCTATAACGAAGGCGATCTGTTTCGTCAGCCCGATCTCGCGGCGACGTTCGCGCGTTTGCAGCGCGGCGGGCCAAACGAATTCTACGAGGGTCAGACGGCGCGCATGATTGTCGATGACCTGAAGGCGCACAACGGGCTGATCACGATGGAAGACATGCGCGGTTATGTTGCCAAAGAACGCGAACCCGTGCGCGGCACCTATCGCGGTTACGAAATTGTTTCGATGCCGCCGCCTTCGTCGGGTGGCGCCGTGCTGATCGAGATGCTGAACATTCTCGAAGGTTACGATTTTAAGAAAATGGACTGGGCGTCGTCGGATCGGTATCACCTGATGACGGAAGCGATGCGCCGCGCGTTCGCCGATCGCGCCGAGTACATGGGTGATACAGATTTTGTGAAAGTGCCTATCGCTGGTTTGATCGATAAGAACTATGCCGCGCAATTGCGGAAATCAATCGACCCGAATCGCGCTTCAACCAGCGAGCAAGTCAAAGCAGGGAAGCCGACCGGCTATGAATCGGACGAGACGACGCATTTCACCGTGGTTGATGCTGAAGGCAATGCGGTCGCGAATACTTACACGCTGAACAACTCGTTTGGTTCAGCCGCGGTCGCAAAGGGCACCGGCATCATCATGAACGACGAGATGGATGACTTCGCGGCCAAGCCGGGTACGCCAAATATGTTTGGTTTGATTCAAGGCGAGCGCAATGCCGTCGCGCCGCGCAAGCGGCCGCTGTCAGCGATGACGCCGACGTTTGTGCTGCGGAAAAACGGCTCGCTTTGGTTCACAGTGGGTAGTCCCGGCGGCCCGACGATCATCAACACCGTGCTGGATGTCATCACAAACGTGATCGACTACAACATGAACATTCAGCAGGCGATCGACGCGCCGCGCATTCATCATCAATGGCTGACGGATGAATTGGTTTACGAGCCATACGGATTGTCCGGCGACACGCAAAAATCTCTGACCGCGCGCGGCCACAAATTGAACGACAAGCAGCGCTACCTCGGCGACTGCGAAGGCATCATGATCGAAGAGAAGACGGGCTTTCGTCTGGGCGCCGTCGATCCGCGAAGGAGCGACGGGCCGGCGGGTGGGTATTGAGTCCTTATGAGATTCAGCGAATTAGTTCGAATCCTTGAACAGAACGGATTTCGTCTCTGGAAGGAGAAGGGCTCAATTCGTTATTACACGAAGCCCGGTCATCCTCGACTCGTAAGAATCGATTTTCATGGTGCCAAGGAAGTACCTACCGGAACGTGTCATGCTATCCTTAAGGCAGCCGGCATCAAGAAAGGTGAGCAATGATCGATCTTAAATACTCGCTGATCATCGAAGCGACCGAAGATCCAAACTTCTTTGGTTTCTATTCGCCCGATCTTGAAGGGTTCACTGGAGTAGGTCACTCGATTGAGGATTGCATTTATAAAGCGAAATGGGGAATGGAAGAGCACGTAGCGCTGCTCGGCGAACAAAAGTTGCCGGTTCCTGAAGCCAATCCAAATCCAACTGTGATTGTACAGAACGAAGCAGCGCTAGCGCCGGCCGCATAGCTTTCCCGAAGCATGGCCGTTGAAATCTCAAATCTCTCGACCGCCCTCGCTCACGAAGAAGAAAAGATTCTCGCCTGCGTTCATTGCGGACTCTGTCTCGAAGCTTGTCCGACTTACGTCGCGACTGCGGATGAAAATGATGGCCCGCGCGGGCGAATCTACCTGATGCGTGCCGTCAAAGAAGGACGGCTGAAATCTGACTCGCCCACGTTTGAGACGCATATCGATCGATGCCTCGGTTGCAGAGCTTGTGAAGCGGCGTGTCCGGCTGGAGTTCAGTACGGGTTGCTGCTAGAGGCGGCGCGCGCGGAAATTTCGAAGAGCCCGGCGAAGCAGACCTGGGTTTATCGAATTCTTCATTTTGTCCTGCGGCATGTCTGGTTGCAGCCGGGAAGATTGCGGTTTGCATTTGGATTTGCTCGGCTGATGCGTGATTCGGGATTTGCGAAGTTCATGCTTCGCACGGGAATCGCGCGTGGCATGTCGCCGCGGTTTGAATTTGCGATGGCGTTGCTCGAGGGTTCGCGCGCAGCAACCAAGCCGCGGGGCGAACAAAGCGCAGGCAAGATGCCTGCGAACCGCCCCCAAGATGCGGGCGCTCCAACAGCGGGCGCTCCGATGCTGTTCAAAGGCTGCGTCACTGAGAGTCTATTCAAACGAGTCAACGATGCGACGCAACGTGTCCTAACGGTGAATGGTTGCGCGACTCAGTCGCCCGAGTCGCAAGTTTGCTGCGGCGCGCTGCATGCTCACGCCGGCGATCTCGAAGGGGCACGCAAACTGGCTCGGCAGAACATCGATGCTTTCGCCAAGGGTTCGAATGGCGATGACGCAGCCCCCATAATCACGAACGCGGGTGGGTGTGGCGCGATGCTCGTTTCGTATGGTCATCTGCTCGCCGATGATCCGAATTACGCAGAACGCGCCAAAGAATTCAGCGAGCGCGTGCGTGACGTTGGCCAGCAACTTCATGCGCTCGCATTTCGTAACGGAGCAAGCATTGACTACGAACGCACGACCTACGACGCGTCATGCCATCTGCAGCACGGGCAGCATGCGGCGGATGCTTCGCTCGGAATGCTTTGGGCGATGCCGGATTTGAACTTTGCGTTGTTGACAGGAAGCGATGTCTGCTGTGGCGGCGCCGGTGTTTACAACATGCTCGAGCCTGAATTGTCTCAGGAAGTGCTGATTGAAAAGTTGAAGCACATCAACGAATCAGGCGCAGTCGTTTTGGCGACCGCCAATCCGGGATGTCACATGCAGATCGCCGCAGGCGCGGCGTTGGCGGGAGTGAAATTGAAAGTTGTCCACCCGGTTGAATTGCTTGACGAGTCTTATCGCCGCGCGGGCTTCTACGAAAAACAGACTGTCGAAATTTAAGTTCCAGCGGTCCCGCAAATAATTCCCGACCTTATTGCAAATCTCAGAGTGTTCGTCTAAGCTGCGCGCCACAACGTGGCGTACTCACGTATTAGCCGCAAGTGACGCCCGGGAGTCTTTCATGATGGCCGGCACAGAATGGTTGATCGAAGCCAGCGGATGCGAAGCCGAGGTTTTGCGCGACGTCGATCGTTTGCGTGGACTTTTTGAGCGAGTGATCGCTGATCTTGATCTGCGCGTCGTCGGCGATCCCATGTGGCACAGGTTCCCATCGCCAGGCGGAATCACCGGTCTGGTTTTGCTATCCGAATCGCACCTCGCCTGTCACACTTATCCTGAATACGGATTGATCACGCTGAATCTTTACTGCTGTCGCGTGCGGCCGGAGTGGCCGTGGAAAGAGTCTCTGCGTTCGCTGCTCGGCGCAAGCGAAGTTCGCGTGCGCGCGATCGATCGCGCGCTGATTGACGACTCAACGATTGCGGAAGACCAATCGATGTCCGTTGCTTCATAGCCGATGACTACGCTGCAAGCCAATTGTCCCTCCTGCGGTGCCCCAGTCGAATTCAAACAAGGTTCGTCAATTGTCGTCGTCTGTGAATTTTGCCGCTCGGTCGTTGCGCGGACTGATCGGGCGCTCGAAGATCTCGGTAAGGTCGCTGAGATTGTCGAAA
>JAJPKD010000077.1 GCA_021323895.1 Acidobacteriota bacterium
AACGATTGGCCGCCACCGAGACTGAAACTGCCGGAAGGCCGCACGATTATTTGCGCGCCGATATTAGCTTCGCGTTTGCCGCGTTCGCGCAAAAGGCCGTGCGCTAAGCCGACGGTGAAGACTACGAGCAGGACCCCCAAAGCAATGCCGGCGATGCTGACTGCGGTGCGCGCCGGCCGATGAGCGAGATTCGAAAGCACTAAGCTATCCATGAGTTTTTGAAGACGCGGACTGCGGTCGAGCACGCGCGCCCAGGCGTTGGGCAACGTGCGGGTGGTGATGATGAAAACTCCGATGACGGTCCAAAAAATAATCGCGGCCTTGCGCACGATCGCCAGCGCGACGCCAGTCGCCGCCGTGTACCCAAGCGTGCGCAGAATTATTCCGTTGCCGGTTTCATAAACGCCAATCGTGCCGGGCACGAACGCGAAGGCAAAGTTGATAACCTTGGTGAGCGATTCGATGATGTAAGCGGCGCTGACGCGAGGAACCAGGCCGAGCATCTTGAGCGTAATGAAGACCTCGAGCACGCTGGTGACATGCGAAGCGAGATCGAGCGCGATCATCGAGAAGAAAGCCGCGCGCCGTCGTTTGTAAAATCCATAAACGGTTAGCTCAACCCGATAGATCTGATGACGTCGTTTGCGCAGAAAGTTCGGTCGAACGCCGCGGCGGCCCAAACGATCGATGAGGCTCGTCAGGAGCGTGACGCGCCTGCGCGTGGCCATGGCGGCGGCAATCATGCCCAGGAAAGCTACGGACGCGATTACGATCAGGACTTCGCGCGCGACGGGCGGAACCGGGTACGCGAAAAGCATCAACACCGCGCCGCCAAAAATCACCAGCACGACCGACAAGTTGTAGAGCAGGTTGTCAACGACCAGCGCTGGCACACCATGCACCAGCGGAACTCGCTTTCGCAACAGCGCGACCTTTGTCGCTTCACCTAAGAGAGGGCCAGCGAACGTCAGAAAGCTCATTGACTCGCCGCCGAGCCGTGCGGCAAAGGCTTGCAGAAAGCTGAAGCGGCGATGCTCAGGCGCAACCGAAAGTCGCATCGCGATCGTGCGCAGTACATGCCGCGAACCGTTGGCAGCCACCACGATGAAGCAACCAAACCCGACCCGGCCCAGAGCGGAAAAGATCGGATCGACGCCGACGGCGCGAATTAAATAGAAGAGGAGCAGCGCGCCCAGCAGAAACGCAATTAGCTGCAACCACGCAACCGAGCGCTTGGCGCGGGAAGGCTTAGCGACTTGAGTCGCTAGTATCGAGTCGCGAGTATCGAGTCGCGAGTCGTGAGTCGTGAGTCGTGAGTCGGACTGCAAGTTCATCCTCTGGGCGTCCGCAGATGTTTCGCAAGCGCCATTGTCATGCGGGATACTTCGTCGAACATCTCGTAGAGTTTTCTAAAGCTATTTTGGTCTATGTAGCCAAGATCGAAAGCGACATAGAGATGAGATTGAGATTCGGAAATGGACGCATGAGCCACATTTAGAAAGTTGGCAAACTCTCTATCCGAATGCCGGCCGAAGCCTTCTGCGATGTTGGCCATTACGGAAACCGCTGAACGCTGGATCTGATCGCGCAGTCCGAAATCTCTGGCGAAGGTTGTTTTCAAAGTCTGCTTGTAGGTTTCCCTTGTTGCCTCTCTAGCTTTTTGCCATGCCTTAATGTCCTCAAATTTCTTGAACGCGGCCATCGTTTTGTTCTCCTCTTAGTGGGGTTTAGAGACTACCGACTCTTTACTCATGACTCTTGACTCGCGACTCGTGACTTCCGTAATGACTCGACCAGGAAATCGTATGAAGCCACGCTTTGCCAGCGATTCATCAGGTTGATTGTCGCCTTCGAGTCGGCCTGTCATAGCCAGCACGGTCGGCACGACGCTCAAGCTGTCGTACGGCTCAATCACGGCAAGGCCGCGCGGAATGCCCGTGTTGTCTCCACCCGCGAACATTAATGTCGAGTGTGTCGAGATGCGAAACAACGAACCGTGATTACCTCCGGGATTGAATCCGCGCACGTCAAAGTTCCAATGATTGTTTGCAAAGACCATTAGATCGCTTTCGCAGAGGCGGCGCTGACGGCGATGAAACTCGCGCAACTCTCGCTCGTCGGCGGAAAGATGCGGCGCGTCCGAGTCCATGCCCGGCGCGATGAACTGCGTAAACTGTTCATGCAAGCCAATCAGTCCGTTAGAGTATTGCGTCTTGTGCAGCGCGTGCAACCATTCAACGTCGGTATGCCATTCATCCAACCAGGCCACGCGATTGATTTCGCCGACGTCCAGCCTTGGATCTTCCAACATTTTCAGTGGTAAACCCGCTTTCCAATCGACGCGATCGAAGTGAATCGTACCATTCGCGTCCTGCGTCAGATTGGCAATCGGAAGGTAACGAAGTCGAAGCTGGCCGGTCGATTCGCCGCGCGGAATGATTAGCGCCTGGCGATCTTTCCCTGCATAAAGCCACACCGGATCGTTGTCGGCTTTCGCATCATCCGGTAACGCTGAGGCGATCGCCGCCAGCGGAATTCGCGTCGCGATGAAGTCGATTGGATGCGTTGAGACCGCCGCCTGAACGTTGTTGCGCACTGTTTGCTCGTGCAGCAGGTCGAAATAATTTAGGCGAATGAAGCTGCGACCAAGATCGAGTGAACCGTCCTGCTTCAACACCAGACCGTCTTTGGAAAGGCTTACGACATAGTTTTGCAGATCGTGAATTGAATTGCGTCTGCCCATCGAATCCCTGGGCATGATCTCTTCGATCTTCAGTTTCGTCGCATCGAACGACTCAGGTTTCAGCGCAAGCAATTTGCGCATGGTCGTCACATATCCGCCGTAGGCCGTTTGGAACTCAGTCCACTGTTTCGACTGAATGCAGATGCGACGTGCGTTGTCGTCGCGGCCGAGTTCAATCTCTTCGGGAGAGAACTTCTTTGGCTGTGCGAGACACAGCTCGCGTTGCTTCTCAGCCGCGCGGCCGAGCGCGGCAAGTTCCCGATCGAACTTATCGAGATCGTCCTGCCAATACTGGCGATCGTGATCGATGGCCGCGAAGAAAGCGTCGGTTGCCGCAGCCCGCATCTGCGGCGAAAGATCCTTTCGCTGAAGCTGTTGAAACAAAATATGAATCAAGTTCAGGTTCGTGTTGCGCAGATGCAGCCCAGCGCGTTCATTGCCATCAAAGTCGAGCAGCGCCGTGGGATATTCCGTGCTTTGATTTTTCAAATAATAGGATTGCGAAGCCGTCGTGGTAATCGGCGGCACAAACGGATTCACCGCCTTAACCGAAAAATCCATCAGCAGACGGCGCTTCGTGATGACGTGATGCCCGCCGCCGTTCGCGCTGCCAAGCAACCGAACGAGATTGAATCCCTGGCTGATCACGTTCTCGTCGGTGTTGAAGCCGTGATCGGAAACGATCAGGAACGCCGTCTCGTTAGCCATGGGGCTTTTTTGAATTGCAGTCCAGAGCCGGCCAACCAGCCCATCAATCTCCTGCAAGGCATGCAGGTGCGAATCACGATCGTTGTTGTGATGCGCCGTATGATCAAACGTCATCATCAACAGATCGAGATAGCGCACCTTTGGTTCGTTGAGCTTTTGAATCAGTTCTCGTTCTTCCTGATCGAAGACGATGTTGCGCGTCTCAAGACCACTCACAAACTCCGCCGCCAGATCGATAGGATTGCGGACAAATTTTGATTCGGCGGCTCGCTGCAACAGCGCAATCGG
>JAJPKD010000211.1 GCA_021323895.1 Acidobacteriota bacterium
TTTGGCAAGCAGGCGAAGGACCTGACGATCGAGGAAGCTGCCTTGCTCGCAGCGATTCCCAAAGCGCCGGGTGAGTACTCGCCGACGGCTAATCCCGCTAAGGCGAAAGAGCGCCGCGATCTCGTGCTGCAGCTAATGGCGAACAATGGATTCGCTTCGCAAGCGGAAGTCGATGCGGCGAAAGCGAGGCCGCTTCAGTTGGCTGACTCGGCTTATTACCAGCCTCCACAAGCGACTGAGCCGGCGTTCGATTATCCCGTCGAATACATTCGCCAGGACTTGGAAGACAAATACACGACGCGCGTAGCCCAGACTGGTCTGGCGGTCTATTCGACCATCAACATCGCGGCGCAGCGAAAGGCCTACGAGGTTCTGCGCGCGGGCCTTCGTTGGTATGACAAGTCGCACTCGGGATGGCGCTCGTCTTATCAGGCGATTCCAACTTCGGCGAACAGCGGAGTGCCGACGCAGCAGGAACTCTCCGGCTTCAAGTATCCCGATTGGTATCGCGGCGAATACCAACCCGGTCGCTATCTCGTCGGGTTGGTGATGAAAGTCGATGCGAACGATCAAGCTACCGTGCGTTTTGGAAATTACACCGCGACGGTGACCGGCGCGGACATGGGTTGGGGACATCGCTCGCCGCGCGCTGAATTCAAACCGGGTTATCTGCCGGAATTCATCATCAAGGAAGTTGATAAGAAAGCTCACCGCTTGAAAGTCGAGTTGAACCAGGTGCCGGCAATCGAAGGCTCCATGATGACGCTCAATGCGCACACCGGCGAGATCGTCACGATGGTTGGCGGTTACGATTTTCAGCGAAACAAATTCAACAACGCCGTGCAGGCTTATCGCCAGACGGGATCTGCGTTCAAGCCGTTCATCTACAGCGCCGCGATCGAATGGGGCATGACGCCGGACACGACGGTCAGCGGCGCGCCCATCAATATCAACGGATGGCAACCGCACAACTATGACGGCTCGACAAGCTGTGGCGACATGCCTCTGAAGACGGCATTGGCCCACTCGATGAACATTCCGGCTGTGCACTTGTTGCAAACGGTCGGCATTCAAACGGGAGCGCAGATGGTCCGTCGCTTCGGAATCAAAGTTCCGATGGCGCCTTACCTTCCCTCCGCATTGGGAGCGACCGAAGTGCCGCTCGATCAGATGGTTTCGGCTTACTCAGCTTTTCCCAACAAAGGCATCCGCGTCGAGCCGCACATGATCCGCAAAGTCGTCGATCGCGACGGCGCCGTGATGGAAGAGTGGGAGAAGACGACTTACAAAGTTTTCAGCGAGTATGTCGCGCTGACGATGGTTTCGATGATGCGCGGCGTCATCCAGGGTGGCACTGCGTCGGCCGCCAGTTCGCTAGGAATGCCGCTCGCCGGCAAGACGGGAACGGTGAACGATCACACTGACGTGTGGTTCATAGGCTACACGCCAACATACGTGACCGGCGCGTGGATGGGTTTTCCAGGACGAAAGAAACCGCTCGGCAACGACATGACGGGCGCGCACGGCGCGCTGCCGATGTTCATCGATTTCATGCGCGACTTTATGAAGGACAAGCCGAAAGAAGATTTTCCGAAGGCGCCTTCGATGCCCGAAGACATGAAGGAGATGTACAAGCAGCGTCAGCGTGAACTGCAACTGGAGCGCGCGCAGATGAGTGCCGACGAGGAAACTGATCAGACCGATCAGACGACCAAGCCTGAAGTGAACACCGCGCCGATCACGACGCCACGGCTGGAAGACAATTCAGTTCCACCACCACGTAGCGAACCCGGCGAGTCCAAACCAAACGTCGAAACGCCAAAAGAAAAGCCCGCACCGGTAGCAACTCCGGCGCAGACTCGTCCGCGTGAAGTCGAGCCAGCAAAGAAAAAAGGAAAGAAGGGCGACGACGGCCCACCTGGATAATTAAGAGATGAAGGCGGAAGGATGACAGGGACTATTTGTCATCTGTAATTAGACATTTACCATTTGCCGGATCGCTTAAAGCGATCCGGTTTTTCTTTTCAATTACCAGATGAGAAATCCCAATCACAAATGACAAATAATTTTTCTTGCGCCTCACCCAACCATCAGGCCCAAAACATGCGGCAGCATTTTGCGCCACCAGGGCCAATCGTGATTCACGTCCGGGCCCCAGAGATCCAAAGTGTGCGGAATGCCTTTGCTGTGCAGGATGTCTGAGAGTTCTTTGCTGCGCGCCGGATCTTCGTACGCGCCTTGCCCTGAGATGATGTAGATCGAATCTGCGTGTTGCAGAATCGGCAAGTAATAATCGTCGTTCAGCTTCGGCAGGTAATCGAGCGGATTATTGAAATAAACGTTGTCGTCATGGTAGCCGTGGAGATACGAACGAATGTCATAGCCGCCACTCATCGGGATCGTGCCGCGAAACAGATCGGGATGTTTGAAGTACTCATTCGCCGCCAGGAACGCGCCCAAACTCGCCCCAGTCGTAATCGGTCGCGCAAATCTTTCTTCGTTCTCGCCACGAATCAGCGGCAGCACTTCGTCGCAGATGTAGCGATCGTAACGCGTCAGCAATTCCGCCTTGAGCTTGGGCGGCATCTGCTCGTTCAGCAGGCTCCAACGATTGACGCTGTTGATTGAATAAGCGCGGACCTTGCCCGCTTCGATGAACGGCTTAATCGCATCGACGAGATAAAATCTTTCGTACTCAAGATAATCAGCGGCTGCCGTAGGCAGCATCAGAAGCGTCTGGCCGCTGTGGCCGTAACCGACGATCGGCATTTCCATTTGCAGGTTCGGGCTGAACCAGCTCGTTATTCGGCGTTCCATTAAATCCTCTTCAGAAGTTTGTTTGAATTAGCTCGCCAATATTGTCGTAGTTCGTTTTCTTGCGCAACTTCCGGTTGCCAAAACTGTTGACGGGCTGAGTAAGATCGGATAGCTTCTGCCGCACCTCGCGTTTGCTTTATCCCAGCCCAAGCTGCGTCTTGAATCGGGGACTTCCATGCTTAGACGAAACAAAATAAAGACTTCAAAGTCAGACAACGCTACCGAAGATAACCGCCGTAGAAAGAAGCGCGGCGGCCAGGTCCGTCTATCTCATCACAAAGTTCGCGGCCGCTGGTTTCAAGCGCGCAGCGCCTGGCCTGTCCGTGAAGCGCCCGTGCATACGCTGATTCGCGAACGCAATCGCGTCGAGAAATCGCTCACGCCGGCCACGGACGTCGCGGCTTCGTGGGAGTGCGTTGGCCCTACGAATATCGGCGGACGCATTACCGCGCTCGCGAGTCATCCGGTCCATCCGGAACGGCTTTACGCCGGAGCCGCCGGCGGCGGCGTTTGGCGCAGCAACGATGCCGGTCAGACTTGGGCTGCATGCTGGAGCTATCAGGACATTCTGAACATCGGCGCTCTGGCGATCGATCAGAAGAATCCCGAAACGATCTACGTCGGCACGGGCGAAGCCAACCTCTCGTCCGATTCTTACCCCGGAGTTGGTCTTTACAAGAGCCCGGACGGTGGCAAGAACTGGCAGCTTCTCGCTTCATCAGATCGCACGGGCTTGCCGAAAAGAATCGGCGTGATTGCCGTCGATCCTTTCGACTCAAAGCACGTGCTGGTCGGCGGTGTCGGCTTTGCCGAAGTTAGCTCGACCGGAAAAGACATGGGCGGCATGTACGTTTCATTCGATTCCGGAATCACCTGGAAGCGACAGACTTTTATCTCGAACCAAAATTACTGGTGCCACTCGATCGTTTTCGATCCAAAAAACAAAGGGAGGATTTACGCGACGTTCACCGAACAGGGCGCGAAGAGCGGCATCTGGCGATCAACCGATGGCGGCAAGAAATGGGAGCACCTGACCAAGGGGTTGCCCGAGTCGGCATTATTTGGCCGGACAAGCTTGGCAATTAGTCCGTCGAAGCCTGAAGTGCTGTATGCCTTCTCAAAGAACGAAGCGAGTGGCGACAAAGATCTTTTGCTCGGGGTGTTTCGCAGCGCCAACGGCGGTGACAGTTGGAAAGACATTCACGGCACGCACTTTCACGGCGAAGGACAAATCTCGTATGGCAATTCGATCGTTGTGCATCCGACCGATCCGAATCACGTCATTTGTGGCGGCGTTGACTTGCATCGCACGCGCGATGGCGGGAAGACCTGGAAGAAAATCACGCACTGGGACGCTGAGCGCGGTGACCCGATGTACGCGCACGCAGATCATCACGCGTTGCTGATGCCCGCCGCAGCGCCCGGCCGCGTTTACGACGGCAACGACGGTGGCGTCGATGTCAGCGAAAACGACGGCACGTCATGGACCAATCGCAGCAGCGGCCTGGCGGTGACGATGTTTTATGACATGGATGTCTCGCAGGTTGACCCACTGCTGTTCGGCGGTGGCGCGCAGGACAACGGCACCGTGGCGACGCGTCAAGGTCTTGAAAACGGTTTTGTTTCGATCGATTCCGGCGACGGCGGTTGGAACATCTTCGATCCGAAAGACGCCGGTCACGTCTTCACCTCCGCCTACAACCTTCTGATTCAGCGCTATCACAGCCTGGATAGAAAGCCCGTTGATGTCTCGCCCCCCGCCTCCACCGACGAACAGAACTCAGTCTGGATGTGTTTCATCGCGATGGATCCTTCCGATTCAGAAACTTTGTTCACGGGATCGACGCGCGTCTGGAAAACGACCGACGATGCAAACACGTGGAAGCCAGTATCAAAGAACCTGGACGGCAGTCCTATTTCGGCGATCGAAATCGCAACGGCGAATCGCAGACGAATTTATGTGGGGACAGAAAACGGCGGACTGTTTCGCAGTTCAGATGGCGGCGCGACCTGGAGCCCGAACATTTCGAGTTCGGTTCTGCCTGGCCACACCATCACCAGAATTGAATCGCATCCAAATGACGCCGATCTGGCTTACTTGACGGTGGCGAACTTTGGTCACGCGCATTTGTTTCGCTCGCATGACGGCGGATTGACCTGGGAGGATGCGGACAAAGGGCAGTTGCCAGATGTGCCGCATCACGCAGTGTTGATTCGCGATGACCAACTCGGAAAAGTTTATGTGGGAAACGATGCGGGGGTCTTTGTTCTGGATGTGGCGGCGGGAATTTGGACGAACCTGACAAAGAATTTGCCGAACGCGATGGTGATCGATCTGGTTTATCAGCAGAAAGATCAGGCGCTATACGCCGCGACTTATGGGCGGAGCATCTGGCGCATCAAGCTCTGATCTATCGGCCGCCCGTGCGCTTCTGAAACCAATCTGATCTCTGTCGCAAGTTGTCCGGGCGCTCGCCGCGATTACTTTCGTCGCGTTTGTATTCATCATCGCTGGAATCGTTTTCCGACGTTCCGTTGCTGTCGCCCGTTTCGGTTTTGTCTTCCTGCGAATCGTTCTCATTCTGATCGTTCTTCATTTCAATCATCTCAATTTGGTTTCACCGCGTTCGTCGTTTCAGATTTTTCGACTGGCAACTCCGCGCGATTGCTCCAATCCTGAAACGAGCCGTCGTAGAGATGCGCGTCGTAACCCAAATACTTCGCAACGAAGTAGAGCAGACTCGCCTGCTGTCCGATGTGACAGTAAGTCGCGACGGAATCTTTTGGTTTCACGCCCGCGGTGTTAAAGAGAGCGCGTAACGCTTCGGGACTCTTGAATTTGTTTGAGTCTTCGACCAGGGTTGAGAACGGAATGCTCTTCGCGCTGGGAATGTGCCCGGCGCGCGGCATGCTGCCGGCATCGGCGCCCGTGTAGAACTTCGCGTCCCGCGCATCGAGGATTGCGACGCCCGGCTTGCTGATATTCGACTTCACCCAGGTAGCATCGACAACTAACTGCGGATTTGGATGAGGTGTGAAGCTACCCGGTCTTGCCGGTTTCACGTCAGCCGTCACTGCACGCTTCTCCGCTGTCCGTGCCGGCAAGCCACCATCGAGAATCGACGCGCGATCGCCCAGGCCCAAATAATCCAACGTGAAATAGACGCGCGACGTCGGCGTTACCCACTCCTTGCCGAAATAAACGATGATGCGTGATTTATCGGTAACGCCGAATTTTTCAAACGTCGCTTTCAGTTGATCGACGGGCGGTAGTTCGAGAATCAGTCCGGTGCCTCGTGGGGTCGAAATATCCGAAGTCTGAATATATTGCGCGCCGGGAATGTGTGCCGCGTCGTACTCTTTCTTGTCTCCGACTTGCAGCAAAACGAGATTGTCGTCGTCGAGGTGCTTTGCCAGCCATTCGGTCGAAACGATCATTGACTCGCGGACTTTGGTTTGTGCGTGACAAGTCGATTGAATCGACAGCGCGATTAAAGCTAAGGCGGCCGCGTAGAAAAATATCTTCACTTGATCCTCCGGGATTGCAAAATGTAGTACGTAGCTCAAAGGACAGCGGTTTCTTCGAGGAGCGTTCCTTTCTTGAATCGCTCGACGCTTAATTGTCCCGCATCGATCAAATCCGATCGTCCGTTAAGAACTAGATCAGCCATCACTTTGCCCGACGCGGGTGAGTGCATCACGCCGTGACCACTAAAACCATTGACGAAATACAATCCTTCCACGTTCGGCGCAGGCCCGATGATGCAATGATGGTCGGGAGTCATTTCGTACAGGCCGGCCCAAGCGCGCCGCGGATTCACTCCGGCCTCGGCCAGCACCGGCACGCGCGACGCCGCATGCGTCAGAATCTTTTCGACAAACGTTTCATCGAAATCAGTCTTGAATCCGGGCGTTTCTTTCGGATCGTTCCAGGCGAGCAGAATTCCCTTCCCTTCGCGACGGAAATGAAATCCGGTGGACATGTCGATCACCATCGGGAATCTCTGCGGCAATCGATCGAAGGGTTCAGTGGGAACAAGTTGGCGACGCAGAGGTTCAACCGGTACCTCTGCGCCGGCCATTTCGGCGATTTGCGCGGCCCACGCGCCTGCGGCGTTGACCACGACGGGAGTTGAAACAAAACCTCGTGATGTTTGCACGCCGGAGATACGCGCGTTTTCTCTTGGAGTGCGCTGGCTTGACGGCGCTTTGTAAACGCTTCGGTCGTGGTCGACTTCAGTGGAAGAAAGCGGCGTCGAGCCGCCGCACTCCAAATCAATTCCGGTTACCTGCGTATCCAGCCACAACCGCACCCCGTTCGCTCTGGCGTTCAGCATGAAGCCCATCATCACGCTGTGCGGATCGACAAAGCCGTCTGTCGGACAGAACGTGCCGCCGAGAATATCGTCAACACGAAGCTGAGGCACAAACTTCGAAATGTCTGATGGGCCGATCCATTCAACGTTCGTGACGCCGAGCGCTTTCTGCCGCTCCATGTTCGCTTTCAGATAAGCGACGTGCTTTTCGTTCGTCGCGCAGAACAGATACCCATGCGCGCGGTAATCCGCTGGATGGCCGACGACTTCATCGAACTTCGAGAAGAAGTCGATCGAATACTTCGACATCTGAATGTTGACGGGAGTTGAGAACTGCGCGCGCACACCGCCCATGCTCTTCCCCGTAGAGCCTTTGCCCTGATGAGCCTCGCGTTCGAGCACGAGCACGTTTGTGCAGCCTTGCTGGGCGAGATGATAAGCGACACTCGATCCAACTATGCCGCTGCCAATGATGACGACGTCTGCGGTTTCAGTCATAACTTTCAGAAAACGCTTGCGAGCGAAGTTCGGCGCAAACATAGAGATGAAGGATTGAAAAGTAAAGGGAACCACACGCCGAGCGCACCCGGGGACTTAACCAAGGTTCATTCGTCGCAGCAGGTTCTGAAAACGTGCATCCGACCGCAGGTCATCGAAGGCGGGATCGACCTTAACGAAAGTTAGGAAGAAATCGTTCGCATCGCGGGCACGTTCGAGTTCGTCAAGCGCGCGGCCTCTTTCTCCAATCATCGTATAGAACCATGCTGGCTGAACGTGTGAATCGATAGGAGCCTTGCGTTTAAGCTCGGCGCGAAGAAACTCCGCCCAGCCAGCGTTCAAGAAAACCTCTCGCTGGGAATTGATTGCTGCATCCGAGATTCGTCCTGCGGTGCGATCGGAGACGAGCCATTCTTCAACTGCTTCCGCATACATATTCTTCATTACATAGATCGAAACAAGATACTGGTGGGCGAAGATGAAGTTAGGTTCCAGCTGAAGCGCCTTGCGACACTCGGTAATCGCGTCGTTGTAATCGCGGGCGAAATATAGAATCTGACCGAAATCGGCATGCAGGTTTGCCGAGCGCGGTTCGAGTTCGACTGCTTTGCTCATCTGCTGCTTCGCCTCATCGAATCGCGCCTGCGATGCCAGAAACAGCGCATACCATTGATGTCCTCTCGCGTAATCGCGACTGAGCGCAACTGCCTGCTCGAACTCCTTCTGCGCGCCGGGCCAGTCCCAGTGATAGAACATTCTCAGGAATCCGAGTGACGCGTGCGCTTCGCCCAGACTGTTATCGAGTTCGAGCGCTTTGCGCAGAGGGCCTTCGGCTTTTGGCGGATCATCGATCAGATATGCGTCACCCAGACCGACATAAGCCAGCGCAAAGTTTGGGTCAGCGGCAATTGCTTTCTGAAAGTATTCTTCACCCAGCCTTACGTCAGTCGTGGTGCGCTTGTTGTAGAAGTAACGGCCCTGCGAATACGCGTCGCGCGCTGCCGGATTATCGGAAAGCTTACTACGCGGCGGGAAAACTCCCCTCCGCGCCTCCGCTCGTGCTGAGTTCGCGCCGCGGACAAAACGAAAATAGCCACCCACACTTCCGGCCGTGATCAGGATTGCGAGTCCGACCAGCACCGGCACGCGCGCAGAAGACCCTTTCGTTTCCGTTATCCTGCGGGTCGCCGTTTGCGTTTCCGATTGTTCCTCTTTGATGACGACGTGCGTGCGCGTCTGCCTGTGAATCAGCAGCGATTCGGTCTGCATGTTTGATGCGCGCACCTCACTTGTGAATCGATAGCCGAACTTAGGCACGGTCTCGATATAGCGTTCGCCGTTTGAGCCGTGCGCGCCATTGGCCAGAGCCTTTCGCACCACCGAGACGTAGTGATTGAGATTAGTCTCTTCGACGACAGTGTCCGGCCAGAGTTTTTCCAGCAGCTCTTCCTTTCGAACCGCGTGTCCGCTGTTTTGAACGAGGATTGAGAGCAAATCGAATGCTTTGGGTGGCAGCGTTACGCGCTCGCCGTCGCGCAGCAGTTGGCGTTCAGCCGGCAAGAACCGGAACGCGCCAAATTCATAAACTATGTCGGGCTGGTCGGTCACAGCTTCTTCTCTGTGTCCTCTGTGGTGAAAATCTGCCTTTTCAAAAAAACTCGACAAAAACTACAAGACGAATTCGCGTCCGTTCAGCTATTAACTGCGCCTTGCGATTAATGCAATCACTGCTGGGACTGATATCCGGCGCGGATTCTAAAACAGGAGCGCGCGTCGAGCAATACCAGGATGTCAAAACCACAGTTAAGTCAGTGGAAATCACGGTGGAGCGTGCAGAAATGATTCTGGTTGAGAAAGCGACTCGAACGATTTTCGAGATTGATCGGGGCGTGCGGCTGGACAATTCGGAGCAGTAGCCCGCGCGTAAGTCAAGAGCGTATGGAGGATTCAAATGCCACCCGACTGAACGCAGAAGAGCGATGTTATTGTCCTTCCAACCACTCTTTGGCTTCGTCCACGACTCAACCAAATTCCGATCATCGACAATTTCAACGTCGTCGGCTTCGACGGCCTTCATGATGTCCTTCGGCGGTCACATGGATGTGATGTTGAAAAAGAACTTGTGGATACGACCGATCGGCTTTGCTTACCAGCCGACGCACTTCGGCGGCGCTTGGCAAAACAACTGGAAGCTGGGCGCGGGAATTGTATTTAGATTTGGGAAAGAGAAGGAACTACCTACGTGGTGAGTAAAGATTGGTGATGGTTTACCGCAGGCCCAAACTAGAAAGGCGAGAGCAATTGCTCTCGCCTTTTCTACTGTCAACCAATTTTGCCCGCCCGCTACCGCTCGCGGTTCTGACAGAGCTTACGCTGGCGCGGGCGTTCCTCCTGTGATCGGCGGCAGAATCGGCTTCAGAGGTTTCGCTTCCGGTGTCTTTTCTTTGGTCCCCGGTAGCTCCTGCTGACTACTTGAGTCTGTCGAAACGTTCGTATCGTCCAGTGTCAACCCTGCGACAATACGCCGAATTTGCACGCCATCGAGCGATTCGTGTTCCAGAAGAGCTTCAGCGAGACGCACCATCGTGTCACGATTCTCCTGGATGATCTTCGTAGCGCGCTCGTACTGTTCAGTGACGATCTTGCGAACTTCGGAATCTATTCGAATCGCGGTCTCTTCCGAGAAGTCGCGATGCTGAGCAATCTCGCGACCGAGGAAAATTTGTTCTTCTTTCTTGCCGAAGGTCAACGGTCCAAGATCGGACATGCCATATTCGCAAACCATCGCGCGTGACAACTCGGTTGCTTTCTCGATATCGTTCGAAGCGCCGGTCGTGATGCTACCGAGGAATGTTTCTTCGGCAATGCGCCCACCCATCAAAATCGAAATCTGTCCAAGCAAATAGTCCTTCGTGTAGTTGTGACGATCGCCTTCGGGTAATTGCTGCGTCACGCCCAGCGCCATACCGCGTGGAATGATCGTGACCTTGTGCACCGGATCGGCGTTCGGAACTTTCAAACCAACGAGCGTGTGGCCGGCTTCGTGATAAGCAGTCACGCGCTTCTCTTCATTCGAGATGACCATCGACTTGCGCTCGGCGCCCATCAGAACCTTGTCCTTGGCCAATTCGAAATCCGACATCGCCACAACTTTTTTGTTGTAGCGCGCCGCGTTGAGCGCGGCTTCATTCACGAGGTTTGCCAGGTCAGCTCCAGTAAATCCCGGAGTACCGCGGGCGATGACTGAGATGTCGACATCTTCGCCGAGCGGAATATTGCGTGTGTGAACCTTCAGAATGCCTTCACGACCGCGCACGTCTGGACGCGAGACGACGACACGTCGATCAAATCGACCGGGTCGAAGCAGCGCCGGATCCAAAACGTCAGGACGGTTCGTCGAAGCGATCAGGATAACGCCATCGTTCGATTCAAAGCCATCCATTTCGACGAGCAACTGATTAAGAGTTTGTTCGCGCTCATCGTGACCACCGCCCAGGCCCGCGCCGCGATGACGACCGACGGCGTCAATCTCATCGATGAAGATGATGCAGGGCGCATTCTTCTTGCCTTGCTCGAACAAGTCGCGCACGCGTGAAGCGCCGACGCCGACGAACATCTCGACGAAGTCGGAACCTGGGATCGAAAAGAACGGCACGTTCGCTTCACCGGCAATGGCTCGCGCGAGCAAAGTCTTGCCCGTTCCCGGCGGGCCCATCATCAAAACGCCTTTGGGAATGCGGCCGCCGAGCTTCTGAAACTTCTGCGGTTCTTTGAGAAATTCGATAATTTCCTGAAGTTCTTCCTTGGCTTCTTCAACGCCGGCAACGTCTTTGAAAGTTACGCGCTTCTGCTGATTGCTCAAGAGCTTCGCTCTCGACTTACCAAACGAAAGAGCCTTGTTGCCGCCGGACTGCATTTGCCGCAGCATGAAAATCCAGAATCCAAAGATCAAAAGGAACGGAAGAATGTAATAAAGCGCCGGCCACCAAAGGCTGGAGCTTCCCTCTTCCTGCACATTATCGACGAGCGGCTTGCCATCCGGACCATCCGCGCGCGCGGCCTTTAGCAGGTCGTTCTTGGCTGGTTCGTTAGTTAGCGCAATGTGATATTCCTTGCCAGTCTGCTTATCGACTGCGACAGTCTCAGTCTGTTTGACAATCAGCGACTTTAGTTCTTTGTTCTTGATTTTTTGATCGAGCTGCGTGAGATCGATATTTTCGGTGTTCTTGCTGTCCGGATTGACGAGCTTGTAGATCAACAGCGCGCCCGCGATGATGAGCAGCCAAAAGATGATTTGTCTTGCAGTAGAACTCAAAGGCTTCGATTCCTCCAAGGCCGATAATACCTTAATTCGGCCATTCTGATAAGAGGCCGCTCATGGGCGGTCTCGGTCGCTTTCGATGGCTCGCGCCATCATACTGAAGCTTCTAAGATGCGCGTGCGCTCTCGGGCTTTGCCTGGAGTGCACGTGGCTGTAGTACGAGCGAGCGAACCTTGAGGTTTAGCTTTGGTGCTTTTGCTTTGCCTTGTGAAACGCGAGGCGTCCTTTGCCGCGAGAGATTGTGGCTCCGCCCGGTAATTCAACCAGCCGGCCGCTCTTTGGGCTCGCCAGCAGATTTTCGATGGCGATGATGTGTGCGCTTTCAATCCGGCGTAAATCGCCGCGGCATTGTTCAAGCCACAGTCGCAGTGCCCGCCGGCGCAAAGCGGTTGGCGCGAGCCGGAGAAGATCGGCTTGTAAGCTTTGTGCTTGCTGAGTATCTAAGGACAGGTCGAGCAGGCGCGTCGCAGCGGTGTCCAGCGCAAGGCTGTCTTCGCGCAAAATCTCCATCGTGCGCGCGAGCCGCTCAACAAACTTTGGATTGAAGCTTCTGAGCAACGGCACCAACTGACGCCGCACCCGCACGCGATTCCGCGATTCGTCTGCGTTCATTTCATCGACGCGAAACTCGATTGCCCGGACACGACAGTAATTTTCGGTGTCTTGGCGCGTTGCCCAAGAGAGCAGCGGCCGAACGAGTTCGATGTTGACATTGCCTTCAAGCGGACGCTTGAGATCGATCCCGGTCAAACCTTCAGCACCACTGCCGCGAATCAGATTCAACAAGAAAGTCTCGGCCTGATCGTCCACTGTGTGAGCGGTGAGAACAACGCGGGCTTTGTTTGTCCTGCCTACTTTGCCAAGAAACGCATACCGCGCCCGCCGCGCCGCTTGTTCGAGATTGTCACTGGATTTGACGGCGCGCTTCTCTACATCAATGGCTGACGTCTCGGACGAATAGCCAAGCTGCCGCGAAACGGATCGCACCCATCGCGCATCGGCATCGCTGGCTTTGCCTCGTAACTTATGATTTAAGTGCGCGACCACGAGGCTGACTTCCAATTTCTTCGCCTTTATTAATTCATCCAGCGCGAACAGCAACGCGGTCGAATCAGCGCCGCCGGAGACGGCCACAACTATTCTCGCGTCGGCTCTGGGAAGATCCAGTTGCCGCCATTCGCGCAAAAGCTCGCGCGCGAACCTGGTCAGCGGGGTTAACTTGGGAATTGATTTCGATTTTGGCTGACGGGTCCGAACTTTTGCGAGTCTGGTCATCCGTTATCAGGTGACTGCGGCGAAGGTCTCGGTAGTTCGGTCCAATTCTAACATTGATTCACCATCGCGAGTCTTCGTCGGGCGACGTTTGCGAATCGGCATCCAACGAACGTAAGATCGCTCCAAGCAAATCATCCCTCTGTCATGGAACTAACCGTCGCCATCACCGGAGCTTCAGGCGCAATTTATGCGCGTCGCACGCTAATTCATTTAGCGGCGAGCGGCGTGGTCGAGCGAATCAACCTGATCGTTTCCGACTCGGCAAAGACCGTAGCCATGGTCGAACTCGGATTCGATTTGCGATCAGCCGATGAAAAGAAGATCAACGAATGGATCGGTTTGCCGTCTGATTCGAAAGTCTTGCGGTTGCACCGACTCGACAACATGGCCGCGACGCCGTCATCAGGATCGCATCCGCAAGCGGGCATGATCATCGTCCCTTGTTCGATGGGCACCTTGGGCGCGATCGCTTCAGGCGCGGGAACGAATCTAATTCATCGCGCTGCGGACGTGACTTTGAAGGAAGGCCGCAAGCTGGTTCTGGTGCCGCGCGAGACGCCTTACAACGCGATTCATATTGAGAACATGTTGAAGCTTTCGCGTGCGGGCGCGCAAATTGTCGCGGCCAGTCCGGGCTTCTATCATCGACCGCAGACGATTGAAGCGCTGGTCGATCACTTGTGTTTCCGCATCCTCGATCAGTTTGGAATTCCACATTCGACAGCGACGAGATGGAAGGGGGAATAGGTTTCAGGTTTCAGGTTTCATGGCTACGCTCACTAATAACATCCGCACGACGCTCGAGATGATCAAAATCGAGCACACGCTGTTCGCGCTGCCGTTTGCTTTTCTCGGCGCGGTGCTGGCAGCGCGCGGAGTTCCGACGGTGTGGCAGATTGTTTGGATTACCGTCGCGATGGTCGGAGCGCGCTCAACCGCGATGGCGTTCAATCGGATCGCGGACAAAGACTACGATGCGCGCAACCCGCGCACAAAGATTCGTGCAATTCCCAGCGGCGCGTTGTCAGTCGGATTCGTTTAGGGATTTACGATTATTAGTGCCGCGGTCTTCTTTCTCGCCACAGCGATGCTTAATCGCCTTACGCTGTTTCTTTCACCCGTGGCGCTAGCCAGTGTCGTGCTCTACTCGTACACAAAGCGCTGGACTTTGCTTTCGCATTTGGTTTTGGGTTGGTCTCTGGCAATCGCACCAACCGGCGCCTGGATCGCGGTGCGCGGTGCGATCGACAGTCCAATTCCGTTGTTGCTTTCATTGTTGGTGATGCTTTGGACAGCAGGATTCGACGTGCTTTACGGGTGTCAGGATTACGAGTTCGATCGCCGCGAAGGTCTGTATTCAATTCCGGCACGATTCGGCATAGCGCAGTCGCTTTGGATTTCGCGCGCGTTGCATGCAGGCGCGTTTGCCGCACTGGTTGCGTTATACTTTCTGACAAACCTTGGCATGATTGCCATCATCGGCGTAATCGCGACGGGTGCACTTTTGATTTATCAGCACACGCTGGTGCGAGCAAACGATTTGAGCCGCTTGAACGCGGCGTTCTTTACGACAAATGCTTTTGTGAGTTTGATTTTGTTTCTGACTTTTGGCAGCGCAGTCTTTTTCAAACATTAAGTAATGAGCTTTTCACACGATCAAAAACTCTGCGACATCAGCGCGAAGGTAAAAACCGGCGAGCGACTCTCGTTCGACGATGGAGTCGCGCTTTTCAATACCGACGATCTGAACGCGCTCGGCAAATTGGCCGACACGGTGCGCCGGGAGAAGCATGGCCGGACGACTTACTTCAACGTCAACCGTCATTTCAATCCGACGAACGTCTGTTACGTCGATTGCAAGTTCTGCGGCTTCTTTCGCACGCCGCGCCAGCCCGACGCTTACACACACAACATCGACGATTCACTGAAGATTGCCGGGCAGGCTGTCGGCGAAGGCGCGACTGAGCTGCATATCACCGGTGGGCTGAATACGAAATTGCCCTTCAGTTATTTCACCGATTTGCTTTCAGCTTTAAAGAAGCAATACCCGCAACTTCATTTGAAAGCGTTCACGATGGTTGAGTTGGATCACTTCGCGCGCTTCTACAAAATGAGCGATGAAGATGTGATTCAGCAGTTGATGGATGCGGGCTTGGATTCATGTCCCGGCGGTGGCGCCGAGATTTTTCGCGAGCCGACGCGCTCGATGATCTGTTCGCACAAATGCGACGCACAGCGTTGGCTGGACTTGGCGGGCAAAGTGCACGCTGCCGGCCTGAAGACGAACGCGACAATGTTGTATGGCCACATCGAATCGATCGAGGATCGCGTCGATCACATGGTTCGTTTGCGTGAGCAGCAAGATAAGTCCGGCGGCTTTCAATGTTTCATTCCGCTGGCGTTTTATCCTGAGAACACGCAGCTTGCGCATCTGCCGGGGCCTTCAGGAATCGATTCGTTGAAGACGATGGCCGTGTCGCGCCTGATGCTCGATAACTTCGCGCACGTCAAGGCGTACTGGGTGATGCTCGGCAAACGTCTGGCCCAAGTCGCGCTGCACTTCGGCGCTAACGATATCGACGGCACGATCACCGAAGGCGGCGAATTAACAGAAAGCTATTCGGTTGAATCGAATAACGAAGTGAAGATGTCCAAGCCCGAATTGATTGGCTTGATCGAAGAAGCAGGATTTGAAGCGGTTGAGCGCGACACCGTTTATAACCGCGTTGACAGAGTCGCGGTGGCCTAGCCGTTCCAACGTATGATGCAAGTCAAGATCAAGAACCTGATCGGACTGAAAACAATCGTCTCTGGTGAGTACGAGAGTTTCCGCGCGGCTTGCGAGCAAAACAAGTCCAACCTGGCCAACGCCGATCTCCAGAATGTCGATCTCTCAAACGCCGATCTCTCAGGCGGCAATCTCCGCGGCGTATGGCTCGAAGGGGCAAGCCTCAGCGGCGCAAATCTAACGGGCGCAAATTTATCGAAAGCGCAAGGCTACAACACCGCGGCGCGAATCGGCACACCTACCATACCGGTAATATTTGCTAATGCGAGAATGGCAAATGCCAACCTAACGCATGTTCGTTTCAAGGGAGCAGGCTTCAACGGAGCTGATCTAACTAACGCGAATCTCTCGGGCTCGGAGTTCATCATGGCAAGGTGTCAAGGTGCGGATTTGCGAGGCGCCAGCCTGCGGGAATCAAAGTTTGAAAAAGCAGATTTCAGTCACGCCGATCTGCGTGAAACAATCTGCCAGAGCAATTTCTACGGCGCGACATTCGATGAAGCCAACCTTGAAGGGACCAATTTTGCCTCGTGTGTTTTTTGCCAAGCCTCTTTCAAGAACGCTAACCTCAGAAACGCTAATCTCGCCAACGCCAATTTCGCGCAAGCGAATTTCGAAGGCGCCGACCTAACGGGCGCGAATATGCAAGGCGCGAAGATTTGGCAAGCTAAACTTGAGAACGCGAACACGGCTGGCGCGAATATGATTGCCGTCAAGACCAGCGCAGTGGGAAGCTGCTTAATAACTATTCTGCTGCTCCTGATTATTATTGGCCTGATGATCTTCTTAATTAAGTAATTATGTCCACAACCGCAACACAAACTATTTCACTCGCACACTCGCCGGATTCGGACGATGCGTTCATTTTCTATGGATTGGCGACACACAAGATCGACACCGGCGATCTGGAATTCAAACACGTCCTCCAGGACATTCAGACGCTGAACGAAGAGGCGCGCAAAGGCACCTACGACGTCACCGCGATCAGCTTTCATGCTTACGCCTACATCGCCGACAAGTACGCGCTGCTGCCGCACGGAGCTTCGATTGGCGATAACTACGGCCCGATCGTCGTAGCCACTGAAGAATTCGATCCGTCTGACATTTCCAAGATAACGATTGCCATTCCGGGAACCCTGACCAGCGCGTTTCTGGCGCTCAGCATTCACACGCCGAAGTTCAAATACGAAGTCGTGCCGTTCGATCAAATCATCGAAGCTGTCACGGAAAAGCGTGTTGATGCCGGCTTGCTGATTCATGAAGGCCAGCTCTTCTATCAGGATCATGGTCTGCACAAGGTTCTCGATCTGGGGGAATGGTGGCACGAACACACCGGCGGATTACCTTTGCCGATGGGCGGCAATGCAATTCGGCGCGAGTTGGGAGATGAAACTATTCGCGAAGTTTCCGAACTGCTGCGCGAAAGCATCCGCTACTCGCTCGACAACCGCGAAGACGCCCTGCAGTACGCGCTGCAGTTTGCGCGCGAGATGGATCCGGCGCTCGCCGATCGGTTCGTGGCGATGTGGGTGAACGAGCTGACGCTCGATTACACTGAGCGCGGACGCGAAGCCGTGCGTCGCTTGCTGCGCGAAGGTCACGAGCGCGGCATCATTCCGCATCCGGTTGACGTGCAGTTCGTTACGTAAAATTCTTCCGGCCCAACCTTGATTCATGCAAGTCTCGCCTGCACGACGCGCTGCGTTTGAAATTCTCCGGCGCGTCGAAGCCGAAGACGCGTACTCCTCTTCCCTGCTCGCGCAAACCGACGGCCGCCTCGACGTGAAGGATCGAGGGCTCTGCCACGAACTCGTGCTCGGAGTTTTGCGGCGCCGGCTGTGGCTGGATCAATCGCTTGAATACTTTTCGACTCGGAAAGTCGCAGACCTCGATTTACCTGTAATTCTCGCGCTCCGCCTGGGTTTGTATCAGCTTCGATTTCTTTCGCGCGTCCCCGCGTCGGCCGCGATCAACGAATCGGTTAATCTGGTCAAAGCTGCACGCGTAAAATCCGCCGCGAGCTTCGTCAACGCGGTTTTGCGACGAGCCACACGCGAGCCGAATTACGATCCCGCAGCCAAAGCAACGGACGAAGTTCAGAAGCTGGCGATTGAAACCTCTCATCCGCGCTGGTTGATTGAGCGTTGGATTTCGCAATTCGGAATCGATGAAGCGGCGTCAATCGCGCACGCGAATAACGAACCAGCGGCGCTGGCATTTCGATTTACCGCGAAGGCTGTTCACACTTCCGATCGCTCCTCGGAACAAATGATCGATGAGCTGAAAATGGCTGGCGCTGAATTGATCGAATCGAAAGTAGCACCGGGCGCGTGGCGGATCGATCAAAGCAAGAGCACCGGCAGAGATGGCGGTGACCCGCACGCAGGGATGCGAGCGCTCCAACGGCTATCCCGTGAAGGTCTTATCTATTTTCAGGATGAAGCTTCGCAACTAATCGCCCACTTGGTGGGTGCCCGGACGGGTGAGCGCGTGCTCGACGTTTGCGCCGCGCCCGGTAGCAAGTCAACTTTGATAGCGGCGCTCGCACCGGAAGCAACCGTCTTTGCGGGCGAGTTTTACGAACATCGCGCGCGCACCGTCAGAGAATTTGTCGCCCAACAAAGCGCGGACAACATTCAGGTCGTCGTCCATGATGCGACTCGCGATCTTCCTTTCCCGAATCAATCCTTCGATCGCGTTTTGGTTGACGCGCCCTGTTCGGGAACGGGCACACTTCGCCACAATCCGGAGCTTCGCTGGCGGCTACGAAGTTCGGACATCGACGCCATGGCTGAAAAGCAACGATTGATTCTTAAGAACGCAGCGAATGCCGTACGACCGGGCGGCCTTCTGGTCTATTCAACCTGCTCGATCGAGCGCGACGAGAGCGAGTCGGTGATTGCCGACTTCATCAAAGAGAATCGGGAATTCTCAGCGGAGCGATTCGATTCGCCAAGCCGCCTGCGGACAGAAACTGAGGCGCTCCGCACGTGGCCGCACCGGGACGATGTCGAAGGATTTTTCGTGGCGGCACTCAGAAGAAATTAACTTGGAACGCAAATTGATAATTTGCGATACTCGCCACTATGGCTGTGGCTTAAGGTCATGTTAGACTGCGCTCTGCTCACGGGAGTGTCCTGCTGGAATAAAGTACCCCTGAACCAAACGTGTCTGCCATCCGCCAAACGCTATTAATCTTCAAGCGAATTGCGATCGTAATTGGAATCGCGATTGCTTTTTCGGCAGGTTTGCTCGGCGCGATTTATCTGTCGCTGCGCAGCTCGGAAACCCGGGTACCGGACATTGTCGGGAAAGATCGCGCAGCGGCGGAGAACACGATTAGTGATGCCGGCTTGAACTTTCGCGTGCGGGCGACGCGCGCCACCAGCGAGGCGAAACCGGACACGGTGCTGATTCAACTGCCTCCCGCCGGACAAATCGTGAAGGTCGGTCAGACAGTTGCGGTCGATATCAGCCGTCCGACAAAAGAAGGCGAAACTTCAACGACCAGCACAAACACGAATACGAGTTCAGAAAACTCAAACAAACAAGAGAACAGCTCGACGTCGAATTCCAACGAGAACGACAACAAGCAGAAGCGCAAGCCGGCGAATCGCAACGCGAATGACAATCTGAATGGCAATTCAAATCGTGTAACTAATCGCAATCAGAACGGGAACGCCAATCGCGCAAGCAACCGCAATCTGAACGCGAATGCCAATTCAACGCCGGTGCACACCAATCTGAACGGCAACCGAAACGCCAACGCGAACGGCACTCCGCGGACAAACACGAATCGGGCTAACACCACCCTGAATACGAATCGCCGGCCGGCTACCGTGCCGACGCCATAACGCCATGATTGAGATTGCTCCATCGATTCTTTCCGCGGATTTTTCGCGACTGGGCGAACAAATCGCGACCGTCGAAAAAGCGGGCGCGTCCATACTGCACGTGGATGTGATGGATGGACGTTTTGTGCCGAATATCACGGTCGGTTTGCCGGTAGTAAAAGCAATTTCGCGTGCAACCCGATTGCCTATAGACGCGCATCTGATGATTGTCGAGCCGGGCCGATACGCCGAAGAATTCGTGAAAGCTGGGGCGCAGATGGTTTCAATCCACGTCGAAGCCGACCCGCACGCGCACCGGACTCTGTCCGGAATCAGGCAGGCGGGCGCGCTCGCGGGGCTGGCGATAAACCCGGCAACGTCGTTGTCGGCCCTGGATGAAGCAATTAAATTTGCGGATTACGTCTTGATAATGTCAGTAAATCCCGGCTTTGGCGGACAAGAGTTCATTCCCGAATCGTTGGACAAAGTACGTCGTCTGCGAAAGATGATCGATGAGCGCGGCTTGAAAACTCGCATCGAAATCGACGGTGGTATTAACGCAGACAATATCGCGGAAGTAACCGGCGCCGGCGCCGAGATCATCGTCTCGGGATCATCAATTTTCGGCGCCAAGGACCCGGCTGTGGCGCTTCGGCAAATGCGCGAAGCCACGGTTTTGTGGGTTTGAGTAGCATAGGCTTCAGCCTGTGATTTTGTTTTTTAAGAATGTCCACGGACTAAAGTCCATGCTACGCGAAACAGTTTTTTTGGAGGTACGCAATGTTTTCTTTCTCAACGCGCCCTTTGCGACAGTTGACTGCGATGGCACTGGCGGTTTGCGCAATTGTTTTCACTGCCACCATCGCTTTCTCACAAGGCAATAAGAGCAGCACCATGCAATCTGGCCTCTCGAATGCGCAGCGCATGGACGTAATGCGTTCGAAGCTCGAGGCCATGCGCCGCTCGCTCGAGAGCGCGATAGCCGGCATCAACGCGAAAGACTCGGCTGATAAAACCAAGAACCCCGAAGATCCACGCGAGCGCCTGCGCGGGCTGGTGAAAGAAGTCAGCTCGGTTCTGAGCGAAGTCAACGACCTGCATTCAAAGGAAGACCGCGCCGAAAAATACGACGCAACGAAACTCGACGGGCTGGAAACTTCCGTGACCGAACTCAACGGGCGGGTCGAGGCTGCGCTGCAAGCCACGGCAAGCGCGCGTACTACCGGGGATCAAATCTCCCCCGACTACAAACCAAAGCCGGAGAAAGGCAAGCGCCGTTTGTTCGGTCTGCTGCCCGGGAAGAGCCAGGACAAGTACGCTGAACTCACCGGCTCAGTCGCGCCGGGTCGCGATCGCACTCTGTTCCTGGAAGCGACCAAAGAAGTCCGCAAGGGAAATCACGAAACAGGCCGGCTGCTTTTCACGACCATCATCACGACTTATCCCGATTCGCCGTATTTGCCGATGGCCAAGTTGGCGATTGCCGATTCGTTTTATCTCGAAGGGACAACCAGCGCTTTGGTCCAAGCGGGTCAGGCCTATCAGGACTGGATAACTTTCTTCCCGACGGATCAATTGGCCGACTCGGCAATGATGAAAGTTGCTGAGACGGAAATGCGGCAGATGGGTTTGTCGGATCGCGACATCACCCACGCGCGCAAAGCCGAGCAGCGTTTGAAGGCGCTGCTTCAACAGTACCCGCAAACCAAGTTGCGCCCGGATGTAGAGTTGCGGCTGCGCGAAGTGCAGGACAACCTGGCCGAGCACAACTTCGCCATTGCGATCTTTTATCGAGATCGCTACAACGGCAAAAA
>JAJPKD010000291.1 GCA_021323895.1 Acidobacteriota bacterium
ACGTGCGGCGCGATCTCGGCTTCGGCGAACTCGCGCACGCTCATTTTCATTTGAAATTGTTCTTCGGTTAGTTCGAAATGCATTGATGATTGAGCCTTACAGGCAAACGACAGGCGCGGGCGCCTGTCGCGACGTTATGAGAACCTTGCATTGTATCCTAACGACGAACGACGCGCACCCGGCGACGGTCAGTCTCTGGCTTCACTTTGCGCGGTTTCTTAAATCGTTTTACTTCAATTGCCGTTAGAGTACGCCATTCGCCAGTCCTCAGGTTCTGATCTTCCAAATCGCCGATCCGAATTCGTTTTAGCCTTACCACCGAATGACCAATCGCGTCGAACATGCGACGAACCTGCTGATTGCGTCCTTCGTGAAGCACGACTTCGAACCATGAATTCGATTCGCTCGATCGCAGCCTTCGCACTTCGGCCGGAGCGGTGCTCTCGCCTTCGCCGATGAGCACGCCGCGACGCAGACGATCGATTGCTTTGTCCGAAGGCGTCCCCTGCACTCTCGCCTTATAGACTTTGGGAATTTGATTGCGCGCGGACGTTATCAGGTTCGTGAACTCGCCATCGTTCGTCAGCAGCAGCAAACCTTCTGTGTTGAAATCCAGGCGGCCCACCGGATGCAAGCGCCCGAGCGATGGCGGAATCAGATCAACCACCAGCGGCCGGCCCTCGGGATCAGACACGCTGGTCAAGTAACCTCTAGGCTTATTCAACAGCACATAGACATTCACGCGTTGAGCCAGCTGTGGATTAATCAACCGGCCATTAACCTTGATGTGATCTGTGTCGGGATCAGCCTTCGTGCCAAGTTCCGTGACGACTCGACCATTGACGCTGACATGCCCAGCGCTGATTAGTTCTTCGGCGTGACGACGTGAGGCGATGCCGGCGGTGGCGATCAGTTTTTGCAGACGTTGTTGCATAAGAACAGAAGGCAGTAGGTAGAAATTAAAATGCAGCAAACAATTTTGTGGTTCCTGCCTTCTGCCTTCTGCTTACTGCCTACTGAGTTTCTCCGCCCGCCAAATCCTGGAAATCTTCCATGCTCGGCAACTCAGAAAGATCCTTCAGTCCGAACTGAATCAGAAACTCTTTCGACGTGCGGTACATCATCGGCCGGCCGACAGTTTCCTTGCGACCCTTCGCGATGATGAGTCGTTTGTCCAACAACGTCTTGATGGCCGAAGGTGACTGCACGCCGCGGATTTCCAAAATCTCAGGAACCGTGACCGGTTGTTTGTAGGCAATCACGGCAAGCGTTTCCAGTGACGCGAGCGAAAGCTTCGCGCTGGGTCTCGATCTGAGATACGCGCGAATCTGCTCATGATGCTCCGGGCGCGTCGCAATCTGCCAACCGCCGGCGATCTCGCGTAGTTGTAACGCACCGTTTCGCGTGTTGTATTCCTCGACCAGTTCCGCGATCGCCGTTTCAACTGCTTCACGATCAACCTTGACGACGTCCGCGATCGTCTTCGCGCTAATCGGCTCGTCTGCGACAAAGATCAGCGCTTCAGCGATCGCTTTCAACTCAGTCGCGCCGATTTCGCGCGTGCTTTCGACTTCGGCGTCGGACGAATCAAGCGGCTCGGCTTCGAGCTCTTCGACTGCGGCTTCTGCTTTTGGGCTCATATATCTATTTACTCAACGACTACGCGGGCGTGGGAATCACGGGCGTCGCCATGATGTCGCCAAACGTCTCGCGCTGGAGCAGCGAAATTTCACTTAAGCGCACCAACTCCAGCACCGAAAGAAAGGCAACGACCAATTCGCGCCGGGACTGTGCCCGCTCAAAAAATTTCATCAGGTTAAGTTCACCCGCGGATCGCACCATGTTGCGAAGACGATCGATCATCTCTGCCATGGTGACTTCCTCGCGCTCGATCTCCATCATAATTTCTTCTTTATGACGGGCGAGAATTTGCTGAAACACACGCAATAGATCGAACAGGCCTACGGCGACTTCGGGATTATTCGTGTCAGTCTCAATTTCGGCGCGTTTGAAGACCGCCTGCTCAACCGTTGCGCGCGACCAAAGCATCTGTGCGGCCGCCTTGAACTTTTCATGTTCAAGCAAACGATAGACAAGTTCAGAGCGCGGATCCTCTATCTCCTCTTCCTGGGCCAGGGGATCGCGCGGCAGCAGCATGCGCGACTTCAGCTCGATCAACTGCGCGGCCATCACGAGAAAATCGCCCGCGACAGTCAGATCGAGTTCCTGCATGAGGTTCAGATAGCGAAGATATTCATCGGTGATGCGCGCGACCGGAATGTCGTAGATGTTTACCTGCTCCTGGCGAATCAGATACAGCAGAAGATCGAGTGGACCTTCGAATTCACCGAGCGTCACTTTCAACTGATCGCTGTCCGCATCGGGCGCAATCGAAGGTTGCGCACCAGCGACGCTAATTGTCGTTGCGGCTTCGGCCACTGGTTCGACTTTGTCTTCCAACTCAGCCGTTTGGACAGTTTCTTCCATCGATTTATTTCCGGGCGCCAACCAAACCCAAGCTCTCTTTCGCGTGTTTCAGAGTTGCGCGGGCAATCGCTTCGGCCTTCTCTGCGCCCTGCTTCAGAATCGCGTCCAGTTTATCATCATCGATGCCACGCACGCGCTCCTGAATCGGCTTGAGAAACCCGATTGTGACATCGGCCAAATCCTCTTTCAGCCTGGCGTAACCCTTGCCGCTGAAGTGCGCTTCAACTTCCGCGGCGGACTTACCGGTGAGCAGGTGATAAATCGTCAACAGATTGTTGATGGCCCGGCGCGACTCGTCGAAGCGAATTTCTGTTCCTGAATCGGTGACTGCGCGTTTGAATTTGCGTCGCACGGCATCGGCGTCATCGAGCAGCATGATGCAACCGGCTTCGCTCTCTTCGTCCGACTTAGACATCTTCTTCGTCGGGTCCGCCAGAGACATGATGCGCGCGCCTACTTTCGGGATGAAGGGCTCAGGCACCACGAACGTCTGGCCGTAATCGCGATTGAAACGAATCGCGATGTCGCGCGCTAGTTCGAGATGCTGCTTCTGATCCTCGCCCACCGGAACCAAATTCGTTTGATAGAGCAAAATGTCCGACGCCATCAACACCGGATAATCAAAGTAGCCGACGCTGACATTCTCTTCCTGCTGTTTGCGCGCCTTGTCTTTGAACTGCGTCATCCGCTCAAGCTCGCCCATGCGCGCGCTACAATTCAAAATCCAGGTCAACTCTGTATGTTCGGCGACATCGGATTGCACGAACACGGTTGAGATATTCGGATCGATTCCAACTGACAGATAAATCCGCGCCAGTTCGCGCGTCTTTGCGGCGAGGATCTTCGGATCCTGCGGCAAGGTGATCGCGTGAAGATTGACGATGCAGAAGAAACTTTCGTATTCGCGCTGGAGCGCCACCCAATTGCGCAACGCGCCGAGATAATTCCCCAGATGAACATTGCCCGTCGGCTGCGCGCCGCTGAAGATTCTTTTCATGTTCAAGCGCCGATGAAGAGTATGCGCATCGCGATCGGCATCACGATGCCGAAGATTAGGCGAAATACGCCCGTAAACATTGCCAATATCAAAAGAATGAAGCCAAACCGTTCCAGCGCCTCGAAGCCGGGCTCGAAGCTGGCCGGCAAAATGCTCTGGAGCACTTTGCTGCCATCGAGCGGCGGAATTGGAATCAGATTGAAGACGCCGAGGGCTATGTTAAGCGTAAAGAAAATCATCAGCAGCTCGACCGCGCCCTCGGCGATCAGAGAATGGCTCGTGGCTTCGGCTCCCAAGCCGTAACGCCCGAGACCTAATCCAACGACGTTAGTCGCGAGAAGGATTCGCAAGATAACTCCCGCAACGATGGCGATGATGAAATTACAAATGACTCCCGCAATTGAAACCCAAAAATTCGCGACGCGTTTATTCCGCCAGCGAAACGGATTTACGGGAGTTGGCTTGGCCCACCCAATCAGCGGTGCTCCCGTAAAGAATGCCATTGCCGGAAATAATAAAGTGCCAATCGGATCGACATGCGCCATGGGATTAAGCGAGATTCGCCCCTGCAGTCGCGCCAGATCATCGCCGAAGTAATTAGAAGTCCACGCGTGCGCCGACTCGTGCACGGACAACGAAAAGATCAGCGCGACCATGTAAAAAAGGAATTGTAGGATGACGCTGCTATCCAGATTAGTCTCCGAGGAAATAGGTCTCAGACATCAAAAAGCGAAGTTAGCATCAGCTCGGGGCTCAGTCAAAACGACGAACATATTTGTTTACGCATGCCGGTTGAGCAGCGTTCCGTGTATTCCCAACGGTAAGCTGTAAACCGCTTCGTTCGTCGCCACGATCATCTCGCCCGCTGGGCCAAATGCGAGACCGACAACATTCATGCCGGCCACGGCAAGCTCGGCATCAGCGCCATCCGGCGAGATTCGCACAATTCCTCGACGCCCGCGCAAGGAACCCGCCACGTAAAGACTCCCTTCTCGATCGAATACCAAACCCTGCGGACGACCGAGGCCGTTGAAAAATGTCGATGCGTGGCCGTCTTCATCGAAACGGGTCACTGAATCAAAGCTCGAAACGGTTGGCCCGGTTACATACAGGGCATTGTCAACCCCGAAGGCCAGATGATATGCCGAAACCGATGGCTCGTGTTCGGCCCAGGGCTTTGCCTCCCCGATTTCGTTGATGCGATAGATAGTGCCGGTCCGATCACCGACGAACATCTCGCCGTCGCGGTTGAACGCGATGCCGGTGGCGATGGCTAAATCGGCTGCAAACATCACGACTTCGCGATCAGAGGTAACTCGATTCACAGTCCCATCGAAGCGCGAGGTAACGAACATTCGTCCAGTGCGATCAAAGGCGATCCCAGTCGGGTTCATGATGTCACCCGAAAAGTCTTCGACCGCTCCGTCGCGATCGATTCGATAGATGGATACCGGAACATGTTCACCGCGCGAACCGGATCTCGTCACGTAAAGAGTGCCGTCACTTGGATCGAACGCGGGATTGGCAACTAGGTGAAGGCCGCTTGCCAACTTCCTCCCGACGACGCAGCGTCCTGTGCCAAGGATCGCGGCGCCTGACTCATCTTCGACAAGGATTTCGACCTCGCCATCGGAATTCGCTTCCGGAACAAGGACTAACGCGCGCTCCGCTCCGCGAGCGACGATGTGCGAAGGTCGGCCGGCAAACTTGATCGCGAGCTTTGCAGAAAAGTCTCTCGACAGCCGGGGATGCTCGATGGCGATTTCTCCGCCCGGAATAGCCGCTGCCGGATCAGCTTTGATGGTTGCACTCATGCTGCTCAAACTTCGTCACGCCATGGTAACACCGCGCAAGCAGTTGTCTAACCACGCATGGTATGATTTCATCAATCCACTGGATGAGAAGTCTTCACGGCAACACGCACGGTCTCAAGCCAAATCAACTCAGGCGAATAGAAAAACTGTACACGCGTCGCATTCCGCCACGACAGATTGTCACGCCGGAGTTTGCCCGGCAGTTGAGCGAGCTTTCGCATGAGACGAATCGGCAAATTGGCGCGCTCATCGATCGCAAAGGATATGTCGAGTACGTAGTCGTGGGCGATGCGCGTCGAATTGAGCTGCCCGATTTCAAGCGCGTGCGCGTCGCCGGCGATCGCTTCCGCGGCTTGCGCT
>JAJPKD010000318.1 GCA_021323895.1 Acidobacteriota bacterium
CGCGGGGAAAACCTTCTAAGGCATTATCAAGTTCGTCGATGCCAGTTGGCAGAGTTTTATTAGGGAGCTTTTCGTGTCGTTCAAAAATGTGACCGAAACGATCCGCTAGCGCCGACTCGATTTCTTTTTTCGTAACTGCGGCATTCATGGTTCGATGAGTAAAGACAAATCCGAAACTTCAGCTAAAGAATTCTTTCCGGCACGCAAAAGCCTGAAAGCTTTCCGAGATGCTGCGGCCGATTGCAAAGCCTGCGACCTTTGGGAACGCGGCACACAAACGGTTTTCGGCGAAGGTGCGCGACGCGCCGAAGTAGTTTTCGTCGGCGAACAACCAGGAAACGAAGAAGATCTCTCAGGCCATCCTTTCGTTGGTCCGGCTGGCCGTTTACTTGACGATGCTTTGGCCGAAGCCGGTATTGATCGGTCGCAAACGTACGTCACGAATGTCGTCAAACATTTCAAATGGGAGCCGCGCGGTAAACGCCGCATTCACAAAAAACCAAATGCAACTGAAATCAAAGCCTGCCGGCCGTGGCTCGAAGCGGAAATCAATTTAGTGAAACCAAAAGTCATCGTGTGTCTCGGCGCCACGGCAGCTCAAGCTTTGCTTGGTCCACAGTTCAAAGTAACGAAGCAGCGCGGACAATTCCTTGAATCAACTTTGGCGCCGTACATTATGGCCACCGTTCATCCTTCCTCGATTCTGCGCGCGCCTGACGATGAAACTCGGCACACTGAGAGACGACACTTCGTTGATGACTTAAAGAAAGTCGCGCACGTTCTTTCAAAGAGGTGATCCTCTAGCCTTTGCCCTCTTACGCGTACTTTCTAATCACGCCGACGACGACGCCCTGAATCTGCACTCGCTGCGGCGGTCGAATCACAATCGGTTCATAATTAGGATTCGCCGGTTCCAGCCGGACTTGATTTCGGTTGCCAAAGAAGCGCTTCACCGTGGCGTCGCTGCCATCAATCAGCGCCACAACGGTTTGCCCATTCTCAGCAGTCGGCTGCGACTTCAAAATGATGAAGTCGTTGTCGCGAATCTGTTCATCGATCATCGAGTCACCACGCACTCGCAGAGCAAACATCCGCCCATCGCTCATCATGTCCCGCGGAATGGAAACTGTTTCGTAATTCAAAACCGCTTCGATCGGCGATCCCGCGGCCACAATCCCCAACAAAGGAATTTCGTATTTCTCTTCCGCAGACTGCTGAACCAACTCGATTCCCCGACTGACATTCGGAATGCGACGAATGAATCCTTCCTTTTCCAAAATCGAGACGACGTTGTGAGCGCTGGCCGACGAACTCATTCAGAATTCTTTTCCAATTTCAGCGATCGTCGGCGCCTCCCGATTAACCTCCAAGTAGTTCTTTATGAAATCCAAGACTCGTCTTTGCCTGGCAGTTATTGGCACGGGCCGCTTCTCCTCTCTATCGAACGTCGGCGAATATTATCGAATACATACGAACAGATGTCCATTACTTTCTTCTCAATTCGCGGCAAAAAACTCGAAAAAACATTCATTGACAGAACCCGCCGGCCAAGGCTATATTCGTGTTGCAACGGTGTTGGCCGCCGTTGACTCCTTGTCCCAACGTACCTTTGGCCAGACAAGCCGTCCCACCGAGGGAAAGAATTCCCTCCATTGCATTTCAAAAAGACAGGCTCGAATGTCAGCAAAACTCGGCGAAATTCTCGTCCGCGAGAATCTGATCAGCCCGCAGCATCTCCGTCAGGCGCTCGATTACCAGCGAGAGCATGGCGGTCGTCTGGGATACAACCTAGTCAAGCTCGGCCTGGTTTCAGATGACACGATCACTGCGGTGCTGTCGCGGCAGTACGGCATTCCGTCCGTCAATCTTGAACTCTTCAACATTGACGATTCGGTGTTGCGCCTGATTCCGCAGGAAGTCGCACAGAAATATTCTGTGTTGCCGTTATCGCGCGTCGGCGCGACGCTCACGCTCGCGATGGTTGATCCGACGAACGTGTTCGCGATGGACGATATTAAGTTCATGACTGGACTGAATGTCGAACCAGTTGTCGTCGCCGAAGCCAGTGTTCAGGCAGCAATTGCGAAGTACTACAGCACTTCCCGCGAGATCGAACTTGCCGCTATGCCGGCAGATGTGAATGTCGAGAGTCAAAACGGCAACGGCTTCTCGCAAGCTGACCTGGTTTCGCTCGATAGCCTTGATTTCGATCATGAATCGTTAAGCAGCGAAGTTGATGTACTCGAGGAAAACGATGAGATCGATCTCTCCAGCCTGACCCGAATGAGCGAGGACGCTCCTGTCGTCCGGCTCGTCAACGTTCTGCTGGTCGATGCCCTTCGCCGCGGCGCTTCGGACATTCACGTTGAACCGTACGAGAAGGAACTTCGCATACGCTTCCGCATCGACGGCGTGCTCTACGATGTGATGCATCCCCCGCTCAAGATGCGCGACGCGCTGATCTCCCGCATCAAGATCATGTCGAAGCTGGACATCTCGGAAAAGCGTCTGCCGCAGGATGGCCGCATCAAGATTCGCGTTAAGGTCGATTCGCGTTCGCGCGAACTCGACTTTCGTGTTTCAACTCTCCCTACTCTGTTCGGCGAAAAAGTTGTGCTTCGTCTGCTCGACAAAGAGAAGCTAATGCTCGACATGACGAACCTCGGCTTCGAGCCTGAATCACTCGTCAAATTCCAGCGCAACATCGCGAAGCCGTACGGCATGGTCCTCGTCACCGGCCCAACCGGAAGCGGTAAGACGAACACTCTATATTCAGCACTGCAGTCCCTCAACACCATCGATACGAACATCATGACTGCGGAAGACCCGGTCGAGTTCAATCTTCCCGGAATCAATCAGGTCCAAATGAAGGAACAGATTGGATTGAACTTCGCCGCCGCGCTGCGATCCTTCCTGCGACAGGACCCGAACATCATTCTCGTTGGCGAAATCCGTGACTTTGAAACAGCTGAAATCGCCATCAAGGCCGCTCTCACTGGCCACTTGGTCCTCTCCACCCTCCACACTAACGATGCGCCTTCGACTATCTCGCGTCTTATGAACATGGGCATCGAGCCATTCCTCGTCGCCACGAGCGTCAACCTGATTCAGGCACAACGACTCATCAGGCGCATTTGCAAAGACTGCAAGAAAGAACATCCCACACCGGTCGAAGCTTTGGTCGAGATCGGTTTCTCTCCCGAAGAAGCAAGCAAGATCAAGACTTTCAAAGGCAAAGGCTGCCCGAGTTGCAACGATACGGGCTACAAGGGCCGCATCGGCCTTTATGAAGTCATGGAGATAACTGACGAAATTCGCGAACTGATTCTGATCGGGGCGTCGTCGCTCGAACTGCGAAAGAAATCGATCGAAGACGGCATGATCAGTTTGCGTGAATCCGGCCTGCAGAAGATTCGCGCCGGAGTTACCACCATCGAAGAAGTATTACGCGAAACGGTGGCGTGAAAGGGGTGAACTATGTTACGTCGAATTGGTCTATTGGTTTGTTTGTTGGTTACCGTAGTTGTCCTACTGCCCTTTGCAACCTCAACAGCGCATAATTTGCGATCGCAGATCTCCTCGCGATCCCACCGTTACCATCACCATTCGAGAGCATGGTGGCGCCGTCATCGCGCCATGCTGCGTCGTCGTCAGGCGATGATTGCGCGCCGACGAGCCTTGCAAGCTCGCTATGGATTTAGCACTCCGGTCGCTCAACCGAAGGTCGCGGAAAACCATGTCACCATGCCGTCAGCTTTGGCGCTGCCGGAAAATATTCTCAGAGAAGGCAATTTCGCGATGCCATTGCCGAACAACTGGTCAACGGCTTCCGTTGGCAAAAACGGTTCGAGTTTTCGCATCACACCGCCCGACGGGGCACCTGAGGCTCAGGCGAACCTCGCCGTCGTTGCTGTGGCTCCCGCAAATGTGCAGCCGATCCCGAGCGAACAGCGAAAGATGTTGGGCGGCGTAATGTTCACGGATCTTCGCCGCACCGTGATCGACAAGATGATCACGACCGGCGGCTGGGTTGTAAATGATCGCCAGCGGGAAATCGGCGGTCACCGAGTATTCGAGGTGATTGCGCAGACGCCGGCCTCGAATGACGGCAAACCGGAACAAGTTTGGAATTACTATTTCACGGAAATCAACGGACGCGTCTATTCATTGGTCACGCGCTCAGCGAACGCTTCCAATCAAAAGATTTCTGCTGATGCCGAGCAGTTCCTATCGACGTTCAAACCGATGGAACCGAAACGCTAATCGTGTCAAAAGGCTGAACAACCACCATGATGGAGAATCCACCACAAGTCTCTCTTTCGGAACTGCTGCACAAGCTTTCAGAAGTTGGCGGTTCCGATCTTCACATCACGACAGGAACGCCACCGCTGGTGCGCGTGCACGGCGAAATTCGTCCGCTCGATGGCTATCGACCGCTGACCTCGGGTGAAACGAAGCAACTGGCGTATTCAGTCTTGACCGACGCACAGAAACATCGGTTCGAAGAGAACCTTGAGCTGGATTTCAGTTTTGGCGTGAAAGGTCTCTCACGTTTTCGCGCCAACGTTTTCAATCAGCGCGGCGCGGTCGGCGCCGTGTTTCGGGCCATACCTTACGAAATCAAGACCTTTGACGAGCTGGGTCTGCCATCGGTGCTTCACGAGCTGTGCAAGAAGCCACGCGGTCTGGTTCTGGTAACTGGTCCGACGGGCTCAGGCAAGTCAACAACCCTGGCGGCAGTCATCGACAAGATCAACAAAGAGCGTCACGAACACATTCTGACGATTGAAGATCCCATAGAGTTTCTTCACAACCACAAAAACTGCATCGTCAATCAACGCGAAGTCAACGCCGACACTCACGGTTTCGCACAAGCGCTCCGGACGGCATTGCGCCAGGATCCTGACGTTGTGCTGGTCGGCGAAATGCGCGCTCTGGAAACGATTGAATCGGCATTGCGAATTGCGGAAACCGGTCACCTCACTTTTGCGACCCTTCACACGAACTCGGCTGTCTCGACGATTAACCGAATCATCGACGTGTTCCCCTCGATGCAACAGGCGCAAGTTCGCGCCCAGTTGTCTTTGACGCTGGAAGGAATCCTCTGCCAAAGCCTGCTGCCGCGAGCTGACGGACACGGGCGAGCGCTGGCGATGGAGATTCTGGTTCCCAATTCTGCAATCCGAAATCTAATCCGCGAAGACAAGGTGCATCAAATCTATTCAATGATGCAGACCGGTCAGGACATTCACGGGATGCAGACCTTCAACCAGTCACTCGCGACGCTGTTCCACAAGCGAATCATTTCGAAGGAAACCGCGTTGCAGCGATCTTCAAACGTGAACGAGTTGCGTGATCTCATCGACCGCGGAGCCGGCATCAACGGCAATGGCTCCCGCGTCCGCCCGCAAGCGCCGCCCACCTATAGTCCGTCGGGCCGGCTGCTCAGTCGCAACCGATAACGAACCGAGCAAGAACGGAGTAACCAAAAGATGCCAACCTATGTTTTCAAGGGCCGTAACCACATGAACGAAGTGGTGACGGGCGAACGCGTCGCTGACAATCGCGAGGCGCTGCGGCAGATCCTGCGCCGTGAACAAGTGACCCTAACTTCGGTGAAAGAAAAAGGTCGCGAGATAGGTATTCCGAAGCTGTCCGGAAGGAAGAAGGTCAAATCAAAAGAACTGGCAATTTTCACGCGCCAGTTTTCGGTGATGATCGATGCCGGCCTACCGTTAGTTCAGTGTCTCGATATCCTTTCACAGCAGCAACCAAACAAATATTTCCAACAAGTTCTGGCGCAAGTTCGGCAGGACGTTGAGGAGGGCTCGACGCTGGCCGGCGCCATGAGCCGACATCCGAAAGTCTTCGATCAACTCTACGCGAACATGGTTGAAGCGGGAGAAACCGGCGGTATCCTCGATCTCATTCTGCAGAGACTCTCGACCTTCATCGAAAAGATCGTAAAGCTGAAACGCGACGTTGTCTCAGCCATGATCTATCCGGCCGCAGTTATCATTCTGGCGGTCGTAGCGGTCGCGGTGATCATGATTGTCGTCATTCCGCAGTTTCAGACGATTTTCATGGGCCTGCTTGGACCAGGCGAACCACTGCCACTTCCCACGCGAATCGTAGTGGGCATTAGTAACTTTCTGGCGGGCTGGGGAGGACTCGGTATCCTGGTCTTTTTGATCGGAGCAGTCGTTGGAATCAGCTTCTATTACAAGACACCGAACGGTCGCAGGCGAATCGACACGATTTTGCTAAAGATTCCGGTACTCGGGCCAATTTTCCTGAAGATTGCGATTGCGCGTTTTTCGCGCACGCTGTCAACCTTGCTTTCATCGGGCGTGCCGATTTTGCAGTCACTGGACATTACTGCGCGCACCGCCGGCAATACAGTGATTGAGGCAGCCATCATGAACGTGAGGACGGCTGTCGAACAGGGTAAGAGCTTTGTCGAACCACTCCGCGCTGCGGAAATCTTTCCGCACATGGTTTCGCAGATGGTTGGTATCGGCGAGCAAACAGGCGCGCTGGATGCGATGCTCGGTAAGATCGCGGACTTCTATGAGCAGGAAGTTGACGCCGCGATCGCCAACTTGCTGACGCTAATTGAGCCGGTGCTGATCGGATTCTTAGGCATCACGATCGGATCGATCGTCATCTCGATGTATCTGCCGATGTTCACGCTGATTGGCAAGTTGTCGCAAGGACACTAAAGCGTTTCAAACAGTAGTCGTTTGATCGGCAAATCGACTCGTCTTCCACCAATCGATTGTCTTGCGAAGCCCTGCTTCGAGACCGACGGTTGGCGTGTATCCCAGTAGATTCTTGGCGAGGGTTAGATCCGCCAGGCTGTCGCGGACGTCGCCAGCGCGCGGCGGTTCGTACTTGGCGCGAATATCCGAGCGCCCAGTCAGCTCTTGCACCGTCCTCAGCAACTGGTTCACGGTGATGCTCTCGCCGTTCGCAATGTTGATGACATGGCCGACGGCCGCTCCAGATTCAGCCGCCCGCAAATTCGCCTCTACGACATTTGAAACGTAAGTGAAGTCGCGTGACTGTTCACCGTCTCCGTAGATGACAGGACTCTCACCGCGATTGAGCGCGAGCAGGAAGCGCGAAATCACCCCGGAATATTGCGAGCCAGGGTCTTGGCGCGGACCAAAAACGTTAAAGTAGCGCAAGGCCACCGTCTCCAAACCATAAACACGCGCAAACACCTGGCAATAATACTCCCCGACCAATTTCGCAACCGCGTACGGAGATAAAGGATCGGGACGCATGCTCTCTCGTTTTGGAGACTCCGCTTGATCTCCGTAAGCCGAACTCGATGCGGCGTACACGAGCCGTCGGACCTTTGAATCACGCGCCGCCAGAAGCAGCGAGAAAGTTCCATTCACGCTCGCTTCATGCGTCTCCAGGGGTTTGCTTACCGATCGCGGCACCGATGGAATCGCAGCTTCATGGAAAACCAGTTCGACGTTTTCCAAAGCGCGCTTGAGTGCATGTGTATCGTTGATGCTGCCGTTGATGAGATCGATGTCGCCACCGATCTCAGCAAGGTTTTCAGCGTACCCAGTAGAGAAGTCATCGATGACACGAACGCGCGCGCCGCGATCTAGTAGAGTAGCCGCGATGTGTGATCCGATAAAACCGGCACCGCCTGTGACTAAGACAATTCCCGAAAGCGCCATCTCTTATCTTCCCACCCCAGCGTATTCGAATCCCAGTTCCCGCATGTCTGACGGGTCATAAATGTTTCGTAGGTCAGCTAGGCGTGGCGTCTTCATCAGCTTTCTCAGCCGACTCATGTCGAGCGCTCGAAACTGGTTCCACTCGGTGACAATCACCAAGATGTCCGCACCGCTGGCTGCTTCGTACTCATCAGCAGCGTATTCAATATCAGGCAGGAGTTTCTGCGCTTCGGTCTTCGCGACGGGATCGTACGCGATTACCGACGCGCCGAGCGCAATCAGTCCGCGGATGATCTCGATCGACGGAGCGTCTCGCATGTCATCAGTCTCGGGCTTGAAAGCAAGGCCGAGAATGCCCACACGTTTGCCTGAAACATCGCCACCACCAAGTTGGCGCATCTTATCAATCATGGAGAGCCGCTGCTGTCTATTTACGTCGATTACCGCCTCGACGATTCGGGTGGGAGACTCATGTTGTCGAGCAATAGTCGCGAGCGCAGCCGTATCCTTTGGAAAACATGAACCCCCAAACCCCGGACCCGCGTGGAGAAACTTCGGCCCAATGCGCCGATCCATTCCAATGGCGCGAGCTACGTCGTGCACGTCACAGCCGACCTTCTCGCAAAGATTCGCGACTTCATTAATAAACGAGATCTTGGTAGCCAGAAATGCGTTCGCGGCGTATTTCGTCAACTCCGCACCCTCGACTGAAGTAATCACAAACGGAGTTTCAATCAAATAGAGTGGGCGATACAAATCTCGCATGATGGCGATCGCTTCCGGGTCGGTGCCGCCAATAACGACTCGATCGGGACGCATGAAGTCGCTGATTGCGGCGCCTTCTCGAAGAAATTCGGGATTCGAGACAACGCTGAAACCCACCGGTTTCTTTTGGTTCTCCTCAATAAGACAAGCTAAACGTTTTCCTGTACCAACCGGAACCGTGGATTTCGTCGCAATTACCTTGTACGAATCCATGTGTTGTGCGACGTCGCGCGCAGCAGTCTCAATAAAGGTTAGGTCTGCGGCGCCGTCCGGGAGCGGTGGAGTTCCTACTGCGAGGAAAATGACGAGCGACTGTTTGGTGGCAATTTCGATATCGGTGGTAAATCTAAGGCGCCCTGCCTGCAGGTTCTTCTTGATTAACGCCTCAAGTCCGGGCTCGTAAATCGGGCTTTCGCCTCTTGTTAACCTTGCGATCTTGTCGGGATCCACATCAACGCAAGTAACATCAACACCAAATTCAGCAAAGCATGCTCCAGTAACCAGGCCAACGTAGCCTGAGCCAATAACGGCGATATGCATTCAGAATTTCCTACCCAAAGAGTATTGTGAACAAAATTTTACGGGTCACGCGCTAAATGCGCGTGACCCGCAAAGTTAGTCAATGCCGCGCAAATTGCGCGTCACGAGCCCGAATTGGATCCAACCTACTTGGTCGGACTAACGACTGTTACCGAACCACCAAAGTTCAGATCGTTATTATGAGTGGCCGCGATAATCGCCGCCGCTACCGCACCACCAGCTGCCAACAACAGAGCCGCTAAGGCTCCACCGCTGAGGTGGCCAAATGTATCCGGTTTGGTAAGCCGGGTGCAACGAGTTCCTGGTTGAGGCGTACCGGCTGATTCAGAGGTACCCGCAGCCACGGCCTTTGTCTTACCAGCAGCTCGCAATTCAACTAGGCCAGCCTGCGACGCAACAATCATGTTGCCGCATTCGACGTCAACCATAAAGGTCGCTGCCTGATTCGGATTCGCAACCGCAGCACCATCCTTCGCAGTTACTATCGCCGAGGTGCCAGCCAGAGTTGAAACTTGAACACGACCCGCATCGAGCGCTCCGGAGATGTTTCCATCGCCAAAGCTCAACTTCACCGTCGTGTTCGGGAACAACTCAACGCGACCAAGCTTTCCAAGGCTCACAGTCGCACTGCTGCCGGCGGCAGTAGCGATAACACTATCAGGAAAAACTGTTGCGCCGGAGATCGCGGCCTGACCATTCACGGTAACTTGACCGGAGACCGAAAGCTCGCCTGACGCTTTCTGCCCCGGCGTTGCCAGCGCCACCATGGAATAAACGCTAAGAACGGCAACTGCGACACAGAACGCAACAGACTTACGGCTCCAAGTTCTGCTAATCATCATTTCCTCCCGTACAGTAAACAAGTTTTGTGGAAGACCTATTGCGAAGACATTCATCCACGCAATTGACGGACACTCCGTCGGACTCGAAATCTCGCTCGCACAAGAACAAAAAAGAAAGCGTGCCGGGCCGGTAAAGAAGGCCTAGTCTTTTGCCTTTTTACACGAACCGCGACCCTAATGTCAACAATAAACCCCTTGATCTAAAAGACCTAAGCCACTTGATTTCCTAGCTTTGCGTCGCAAGATAGCACGGCGGTTAACCCCTGTAAAGCCCTTTTTTCCCGAAAGGCTGTCAAGATTCTGTGTTTTTGCGAGGGAGTATTGGCCCAATTCCGTATCCGGCGTAGAAACGCGATTCCCTATTATTGCGGCACAACACGCCGCGCCCTGGTGGTTGACTGCCCGATTCGTTGTCCCTTTGGACTTGTTTCCAAAGACGGGGCGCCGCCGCCGCGGCTCATCAAATCCGCTTGCTCGTATGGATCGAGGCGCGCAAACAAATAGAAAATTTCGCCCGTGCGAACTTGCCCAAGAAAGCGAAACTTATTGGCGAACACTTCACTTTTCTGCAGCGTGTTGACCTTTGGTGGACGCTCGAAAATCGTTCCCATCTCGTCCGAGGTTACAGCTTCCAATTCGGGCACATAATCGTTACCACTTTGTCGGACCAAGCGAATCGCCATCTCCCTCAGAGCATGAATTCGATTCGAGTTCCGGCGATAGTAAGTAGGCGTGATCTCGCGTCTGCTGACACGATCGTCAACGACTTCTTGTTCGTTATGAAGATAGC
>JAJPKD010000215.1 GCA_021323895.1 Acidobacteriota bacterium
CGCGTTCTTCCTTTCAATCGAATTCCAGCAGACGGGCTATTTGGTTTATCGAACGTACCAAGCGGCCTACGATGATTTGCCGAATACGCCAGTGCCGATCAGGCTGGGCGAATTCAAACCTGATACGCAGCAGATCAGCAATGGCGTCGTCGTGCTGCAGGACGGCTGGCAGAAGAAGATCGAAGATAACAAGCAGGCTTTCTTTGCCGCGTTCGTAAAACGGTCGCGATTTACTTTGGCACTTCCCACAACGTTGACCCCGACCGAGTTTGTTGACCGGTTGTTCGCCAATGCGCACGTGCCGCTGACGGATTCTGATCACACCGCGGCGATCGCGGAGTTCGGCGCTGCCGCTGACTCGTCCGACAACGCCGCGCGCGCACGCGCCTTGCGGCGGGCGGCTGAGAATTCAACATTGACGCGCCAGCAGTTCAATCAGGCGTTCGTGTTAATGGAATACTTTGGCTACTTGCGGCGTGATCCCAACTCAGGCCAGGATATCGACTTCGCCGGATACAACTTCTGGCTGGACAAGCTGAATCGCTTCAACGGCAACTTCCAAAATGCCGAAATGGTCAAGGCTTTCCTTAGCTCGATTGAGTATCGCGCAAGATTCCCGCGCTAACGCGGCGAGAGGCGGTCACAAGAAAAGGCGCGGCGAGCACTGCTCCCGCGCCTTCTTCATTTTTCGTGCAACTTCTATCAGTTCACGAACCGGCGTAGTTGCACGCTGATCGCGAATCCAATTGCGATAAAGGTAGCGAGCACAGACGAAAGCCCGGAACTCATTAAAGGCAACGGCACGCCGATCACCGGTAACATTCCCAGAGCCATTCCCACGTTGATAAATATCTGAAAGATCAGCCCACCAACGATTGCCATGATCACTAGCATGCCGGTGCGATCGCGTGAACGGCGCGCATCCGTAATCAAGCGCGTCAGCAACAACGCATAGGAAGCCAACAACAGAATGCATCCGATGAAACCAGTAGTCTCTGCCGTCACGGCAAAAATGAAATCGGTGTGAGGTTCAGGTAGAAACTTCAAGCTGCTTTGCGAATACTCACGACCGCGCGCGCCGACCAGGCCTCCCTCACCAACGGTTACGATCGATTGCCACGTGTGATAGCCGAAGCCGCGCTTGTCGGCATTTTCCGGATCGAGAATCACGTTGATGCGTTCGAGCTTGTATCCATGCAACAGCCCTGTCTTGACGCCAACGGTGTACGCGAGTGGCGCTCCGAGGATGCAACCAACCAGAGCCGCTGCCACGATCCACATGCGAACCGACGAGAGGAACAGCACCACGGCGAGCAACGGCAGATAAGTGATTGCCTGGCCGACATCGGGCTCAAGCAGGATCAGAGCGATGGGCAAACCAAGGATTGCGCACCCCATGAACAGTTCTTTCCAGCTAAGAGTTCCGCTGCGATGCTTGCCGAAATATCGCGCCAGCATCAACACCACCGGTATTTTTACGAACTCAGACGGCTGGAACTGCCCCACGCCAGGAAGCTTGATCCAACAACGCTGGCCGTTGATCTTCATGCCAATCCCCGGAACTAAAACCACTACGAGCAGGATGAGACCGAAGACATAAAGGATCGGCGCAATCTCAACCAGCCAGCGATAGTCACTAAACGCGATCGCCAGCATGAAGACGAAGGCGATCGCCAATCCGATCAGTTGCTTCTGCCAGAATGTTTCAGTCGGCTGGGCGTTGCGAATCTCCCACGCGCCAAAACACACGATGGCGATCGCCAGCACCGCGACCAGCCAATCGAAATCTCTAAACTGGCGTTTTTGCAGAATGGCAACCATAAATCAGTTAACAGTGGGCAGTTATCGAATTTTCAGGGCGACGTTGTTGGTCGCAGTCTCTGGCGACTTCCGCGTCTTGTTGTAGTAAACGTCGTACACGGCGCGTACCGACGGCGCGCCAAAGCGCGAGCCCAGCCCCGCGTTTTCGATCAAGGCCACACAGGAAATTTCCGGCTTGTACGCCGGCGCGTAAGAAACGAACCACGAGTGGTCCTTATGCTCGCTTCCTTCTTTGCCCAGGCTCACTACTTGGGCCGTTCCGGTTTTGCCGGCGATGTCAAAACCTACCAACTTGATTCCGGTGGCCGTGCCGGCTTCGTTAACTACGGACCACATGGCTTGCACTACCACGTCGCTTTGATCGCGAGGAATGCCCAGTTCTTTTGGTTGCGGATGATCGAAAGTCCGCGCGGGCCGTTCGGGAAAGATGGGCGCGTTCTTATTCGGATCGTAACCGACTGCCCCAATGGTATGAATTTCCTTCAACAAGTGCGGCACGAACATCTTGCCGCGCATACCGATCGCGGAATGCGCGCGCAGCAAAGCGATCGGCGTCAGAACATCTTCGCCTTGACCGAACGAAGAATAAACCGTGTCGATGTCTTTCCACTCAGGCTCTTTCGGATAAAGTTTGGCTTTCAATTCGCGCGAAGGCGTCGTGCTAATAACTTCATGAGGCAGATCGATTCCGGTTCGTTTATCGAGATCGAACATATCGACCATCGCCTGAATGCCTTCCAATTTCATCTTCAGGCCAAGCCGGTAGAAATAGCCGTCGCAGGATTTTTCGATCGCGATGTGCACATTGGGCGAACCGTGATTGCCGCCCATGCAGCGCGTGAACTTGTTGCCGATGGTGATGCCGCCGCCGCACACCAGATTCGAATCGTCGATCGAGATGGCGCCCTGCTTCAATCCGGCCGTAGCCATCAGCGGCTTCCATGTCGAACCGGGCGGATATTTTCCCTGAACCGCGCGATTGATCAGCGGCTTGTCCGGATCGTTGAGCAACTTCTGGTATTCCGCGCGGCCTTCCTTTGAGGTGATGCGTTGCGAAAAAAGATTTGGATCGAAAGTCGGAGCAGAAGCCAGCGCGAGAATTTCGCCGTTGTTGGGATCCATCGCGATAATCACCCCACGACCCTGCGGTGATTTCTTGAGCTGATCCTCGGCAGCTTGTTGGAGATCGAGGTCGATTGTCGTAACGATGTCCTGGCCCGACTGTGGTTCCACGCGCTCGACTTCGTTCTGAATGTGACCGCGACTATCGACGATAACCTTCCGGTAACCGTCGCGACCTCGCAAATACTCGTCGTAAACCTTCTCGAGTCCTTCTTGTCCGATAATGTCGCCGGGCTTGTAGCCTTTGTCGTGGTATTCCTCCTGCTTCAGTTGCTCCTGGCTGATCTCGCCGACGTATCCGAGCACATGTGCGAGCTGTCCATTCGCTGGATAGCGACGTTGCGGAATCTGCTCGATGCGCAGCGCGGGCAATTCGAGTTGATGCGCATCGACCCAGGCGATGTCCGCCGGCGTCGCGCCATCTTTGATTAGAATCGATTCGAATGCCGGTTGGTTCTTAACCTCGTCGAAGCGTTCGCGCAGGATTTCCGGATCAATCTTCAATCCGTCCGCGAGCGGCTTGACGAGCGTCAAGCGATCGATTCCTTTCGTGTCCTCGCGCGAAAGCAGCACGCTATAAATCGGCCGCGAGTCAACCAGCAAGTTGCCGTTGCGATCTAAAATGACGCCGCGCGGCGCGGGAATCGGCAACAGACGAATGCGCTGGTTCTCGGCAACTTCTGCGTAGCGCTTGCCGTCGATGATTTGCAGCACGTAGAGCCGGACGCAAAGAATCCCCAGCAGCACCAGGATCGCCACCTGAATCAGCCTCAGGCGAATACGCAAATTCTGAGAGTCATCGACGAATTTCATTATCTTCTTCTCAACGCACCTGACGGCCGCCGCGCCACGCGCCGACGTAGGGTAAATTGCCGTCGCTGACGTGCTTTACCGCTGAAATACGAATCATAAAAATAAAGCAGCAGCGTTCCGATAATCGTCGTCGCGAGCACTTTGAACGACAGAGATTGAATGAAAGGCACTGGCGGCGTCTGTCCTAACAACTTGTGCATTCCCACATAAACCAAATTGTCGATGATGCTCGCTCCGAACAATACCGGAATTCGCAGCAGCGTAGTATCGAGCATGACTCGCGACGCCACAAAATAAACTGCATACGCCGTCAGCACTTTGGCGAATCCGCCCGCTCCCAATAACGCCGGCGGTCCACTGATTAGGTCCATTGCGAGTCCGGCGATCGCGGCAACGATCAGCGCTTGCAGAGGTTCGCGCTGCAGGGCGAAGTAAACGACGAGAATGAGCGTCAGATCGACAAACGCGAGCGGTTGCCAGATAGCGCGCAGGGCTGATTGCAGCGCGATAGCGACGATCAGGAGAATGGCAATCGTGAGCTGACGCATGAAAACCAGAAGGCAGTAGGCAGATGTCAGAAGGCAGCCATCGAATTAACGGATTATTGCACAAGCTTCATGATGGCTGGCATCGCTGCCTACTGCTTACTGCCTACTGCCTTCTTCTCAACATTGGGGAGAGACTGATCTGCTTCAACCTTTTCCGGACTGCGGTAAATCAACACCGCCACTTCTTTCAATCGGTCCAGACCCGCGGTGGGCCGAATGTGAATCACCTGCGCTTGCGTGGCAGACCCAGGTCGCACTTCAACAATCTCGCCGACTTTGTAGCCCGGTGGATAGATTGCGTCTTGTCCAGTTGTAAAGACTGAATCACCGGTTTGCACTTTCTCAAGGCCGGACACGTAACGCATCTCAAGCAATCCGTTCTCGCCCATTCCTTTTATTGATCCCAGCGCGTTCGACTGGCCCAGTTGTCCGATCACCGCGCCGGCCCCTGATTTTTCGTCAGTGAGCAGCATGACCTGCGCACTGAATGGGCTGGTCGAAACGACTCGCCCGACGATCCCTCCCGGTGTGACCACGGGCATGTTCACTTCGATGCCCGAGAGACGACCTTTGTTAATGGTGACGCTGTCGAACCACATCGATGGATCGCGAGCGATAACTTCCGCCACCACGGTCTTGAACTCACTCGCGGAAGTCAGCTTATAGAGTTGCTCGAGCCGCTCAGCTTGCGAAGCACGCGCCCGAGTTTCAC
>JAJPKD010000071.1 GCA_021323895.1 Acidobacteriota bacterium
AAAATTGCTTCGCTATGCCCGCCCAGGCCTACCGTGCAATCGACAAACAATCCGCCGCGCTCTGCCGCGAGCAACTCGATCGTCTCTCGAAGTAGCACGGGGCGATGAGTCAACGTGCCCCTGCCCCCCAAAGGCTCCGCCATCACCACCGCCCCGCGATCTCGTTCAAAGAACAAAAAGTGAACCGTGAGCTGTTAGCAGTAAGCAGCGCGCTCACTGCATCTTCTATCCTGGCGCTGCAAACCGCTTTGAAGTTTTCAAAACTGCTCACTGCTGACCGCTCACTGGCCACTCCTAAATTCCCAGTCGCGCAATCGCCGCCTCGTCTTCCTCGGTATAAGGATCCGAGAGCATGCGTTGCTGGAACTTGTCCAACTCCCAAACTTCCAGGTAAGTCAGATATCCGAGCACCGCCACGTCGCCGACGACCTGCGCGCTCTTTCGCAGCAGCGGATGAATCAACACGCGTCCCTGCGTGTCCATCGCCGACTGCTGACCGTAGTAGTTCGTTCTGTCAAGGAACTTGCGCCGCGCCGGATCCATCGAGGGCAAGAGAGACAACCTCTGTTCGATGGCTTCCCATTCGGGCATCGGGTAAATGCGCACGCATTCACCGGTCAGGCTCGTCACGTAAAACTGCGAGCCGTACTTCTCTTCAACGTAACGCCGAAAAAGGCCGGGGACTTTCAGCCGGCCCTTGGAATCGATTCGCGCTGTGTAATTTCCACGAAGCACTGAGACTGATTCCGGAAACGAGTGGGGACGATTCTGCTGTTTGCGCTGCTTTCGAGCTTGATTCGTGTCGCTTGAGCCACTTCACTCCACTTCGCTCCACCCGCGGATACTACGCCTGTCGATCAGGGCTGTCAACACTTTTTTAGATTTTTTTCGTGAGAGTTAGAGTGAAGCGCGGGAGCCTTTCCTAGCTTCCTTCCGCGCGCCTCACTCTGATTGAGATTGACCGACGATGGCGACTTTACTGCTGAAGCGTGATCGGAAAATCCTGGCCGCGCGTCCAACTGTTCGGATCCTGCCGCTTGCCGCGATACAGCTTGGTGAGTTCAGGCACTTGATCGTTGATGTAAGCTTCGAGTTCCTTCACTGTGATCTTTCCATCTTTAGGTGCGCCGTCCGCTTCGCCGCCAAGCGCCTTCAACAGCGCAAAGGTAAAGACGCCATGGCCAAGTTTGCCGAACTCGGTAGCCACCTGATCCTGTCCGGCCGAAGCTAGCACGGCGACGCCTGCTGAGCGCGCCAACTGCATGATTGCTTTTTCTTCGGAAGCGCCACGCATGGCGATCGATTCCAGGGCGCCGCCCGATTCACACGCGTCGAGAATGATCAGTTGCTTCTGCGCGCGCACCTTGGTCAGCAACTCGCGCAGGGTGCTGGCCGGGATTCCGTTCGCGGCCAGGCTGCCGTCGTCGCCATAGATGCGAACGACGTCGTACGGCACGAGATAAAAATCCGCAGGGTTCTTGTCGTCCTTCTCGCTCATCACGCCGTGTCCGGCGTAATAGAAAACGAATGCATCCTGTGGTCGAGCCTGCTTGACGATGTCACTAAAAGCCGTCTCGATGTTTGTGCGCGTCGCATCAGCGTCAAAGATGACGCGCTTGCTAATCTGCTTGAAGATGCCGCGGCCTTTCTGCTCGATCGCGTCGGCCACTGCTTGGGCATCAGGGCGGCCATAATTCAGGTTGTAACGAGTGTTCTTATATTCATTCAGGCCGATCGCCAGGATGTAGAGATTCGAAGACGCCTCAATCGCCTTCAGTTCAATCTTGATCTCGTCAGGTGTGGCCTCGGTGCGATCGCTGTTGAAAGCCGTAGCGCGGAATGTATTCACGCCAGAGACCAGATAGACATCGAACGTTCGCGTGTTTGTTCCGGTGTTCCGTACCAGTTGCCGGCTTTCTTCGGAAAGCAACTTACCATTTTGATAAAGCCGGATATCTTCTACGCCGCCGCCTTGGTCAGTCGCTTCTACAACAATCTGCGCTGTGTCCGTAGCCGCGGTCGAGCCCGGCTTAGGCGAAGTAATCTTGACCAGCGGCGGTAGTTTGATCTTTTTCGAGAAGTCGATACCGAGATTTTCGCTTTGCCCATCGCGCGCGTAGACCTGTTGAAGGAATCGCGGCGTGTAGCCCTTTTCAAAGAATGAATCCAGCGGCAGCAGCTTGTTGTCCTGCACAAACGAAATCAGTTTCATGCCTTCGGGCGAGCCGCTGAAACGGCCATCAGGCGCAACCGCGATCCAGTCCGTTTGGTCGATGGCGATCAGGCTCGCAAGCAAGTTTCCAGTCGCCATGTCCGTAACGCTGGTGCGGCCATCCTCGCTCGTGCTGGTGAGCGTCTTTCCGTCGCCGCTGAAATTGAGCGAAGATATACTGCCTGAGTGCGACGTAATTGTGTGCAGCTCTGCGCCACTGGCCGTGCTCCAGACCTTGATCACGCCATCGTCGCCGCCGCCGGCCAGCAAATTTCCATCCGCGGTAAATGCAAATTTCACGGACCAGGCCGGCAGTTTTGCCAGGCTTCGGATTTTTTGTTCGGTGGCCAGGTCAAAGAGGACTACTTCACCGAGCTTATTTCCCTGCTCGTCGGAATTGCCACCGGCGTCCACCGCAAAGCGGCCATCAGAGCTGACGACGTCAACTCTGATGCGGAGGGTTCTGAGCAAGGCACCCGTTTCGATTTGCCACAACGCCATATCACCGTACCCGACCAGCGTGGCCAGGGTCCTCGGCCCCACGAAGGCTATGTAGGTCCCGAAGCTGAGATCTTTTCCTTGCTTGTCCTTCGCTCGAAACGACTGAATCTGACTCCCCGTAGCTACATCCCACAGCCGCGCGCTTTCTCCGACGGTGGCCAATGACTTTCCGTCGGGACTGAAGGCCACGCCGCTGACAACACCCGCGCCCTGAAGTACGCGCAGTTGTTGTCCTGAGGCAACGTCCCAAAGAACGGCGCCGGTGGCCAAAATCTTGCCGTCGGGACTGAACGCGAGCGCCGACGCGGCCTCGGCCTCGGGTTCCGCTTTGCCGCTGCGAAGTATGCGAAGTTGGTTCGCGCCGGCCATATCCCACAACCTGACGGCCCCATCCGCGAAACCAGTGGCGAGACTGCGCCCGTCAAAACTGACTGCCGCCCCGGTTACGGACGTCGAGTGCCCCGTGAAAGTCTTGATCGCTTTGGTGGTGGCCACATCCCACAACCGCAACGTCTTGTCCGAACTACCGCTGACGAGCGTCCGGCCATCGCGGCTGAAGGCGATCGTTTCGACCTGGCCTACGGGATCTTTAATCAATTTTGTCTGTCTTCCGGAAAGTATGTCCCAGAAGCGAATCGTGCCGTCCCAACTAGAACTGGCCAGGCTCGAACCATCGGGACTGAAAACAATGGACCAAACGTCGCTTTCGTGACCATTCAAGCTTTTGAGTAATCTGCCAGTAGCTGCATCATGGAGGTTGATTCCAAAAACTTTGGTCTTGGCCTCGAATGAAGGGCTCACGCCGATGGCTAACGTCTTTCCATCCGGGCCGAAGGCAACTGAATGCAGCACGATCTCTTCAGTAGCAGCAATCGCTTTCAACTCAGCGCCGGAATTGATGTCCCAGACGCGCACCGCCACGTAACTGCAACTGGCCAGCCGCCGGCCATCTGGACTCCAGGCCAAGCCCCAGACAATATGCGAAGGGTCGCCACCATCAACCGGATCACGGCGAGAAATCGAGCTTGGGTTTACAAATTCTGGTTCAAAGCCACGCCGGACTTCGGTAAACGAGGCGGAAACAAACTGCGGCGGGCGATCGTCGCTGAGTCTCTGCTGATAGCCTCGCATCGTCTCGCCCGGTTCTTCGATCTTCGGCATCATTTTCTTGATCTCGCGACCCGTTGCGACGTCCCAGACCCTGATCGTGAAGTCGAAACTGCCGCTCGCCAGCATGCGGCCGTCCGGACTGAAGGCAACGACGTTCACCCCTTCATCGTGACTGAGCGTTTGCAACAGCCGCCCCGAAGCCACATCCCACAGCCTGATTTTGTGATCCCAGCTGCCGCTGGCGAGAATTTTGCTGTCAGGACTGAACGCTACGGAATTGACTCGGTCGGTGTGCCCCCGAAGCGTCTTGAGTTCCTGGCCGCTGGCCATGTCCCAGACTTTTACCGCGTGATCGTCACTGCCGCTGGCGAGATACTTTCCGTCACCGCTCAGGGCAACTGAACGCGCGGGTGAAGCGTGTCCAGTTTGAACATAAATCTCAGGTCGTTGGGCAAAGGCGGGAAAAGACAGCACGCAAACCAGGACGATTGCAGCTCGAATTGTTTTCATCTCAACTCCTGTCGGGAAGAAGCTTCGGTCTTTACGGTTTCGCTACGACAAATTCTTTGGTGTCCACCTCGCGCCGATAGAAGACTCTCGGCCGTTGTAAACTGCGGTCGCGTCCTGAATCGCTTTCGGTAAACTTGATTCGTTCCAACTGCCGCCCCTGCTTGTTTTGCTTATCCAATTCTTCCTGCTGCATCTGCGGGACTCTCGCAGTCGCATAGTCCAGCCACTCACGCAACAGGACCTGACCATCTTTCGGTTCGCGATCCGCAGCACTTGTCTTGAGACCGTCCTCAACCAGCGCATAAGTGAGAAATCCGTGTCCCAGTCGCGCGGCTTCCTGTGCGGCCTGATAACTCTGCGCCGCAGTCAGAATGTACATGCCTTTCTCGTAAGCAAGCTGTGCGAGGCCTTTACTGTTCATCGGGCCACGACGTTTCTCTTCGGCCTCGAGTGCCTGCCCAGAGTTGCAGGCATCGATAACGAGCAGCATCTGGCCGGCATCAATGCCTTCCACCGCTTTCTCAAGTTCTTCATCCGAGATGCTATGACTGAGAATGCTTGCTAGCCCTGCGCTATCGAGTTGAGTGCGGCTCCCGCTGTAACCGAGATCGTGCGGGACTAAGTAGAAGCGATTCTTCTGCGCCGTGCCGTGGCCGGCGAAAAAGATCACGAGGGCATCTTCCGGTTGAATCTTCATGGAGAGATCAGCAAGCGATTTGAGAATGTTGGCTTTGGTCGCGTCACGATCATTCAACGCGATGACTTCGACGCGCTCGTAGGTACTAATCTTCGCCTGCTCCAGTTTGGTTTCTGCCGCAAAGTCCTGCGCATCAGCGACCGCATACTTCAAGTTGTACTGCGCGTTAGCATACTCATTCACACCGACAGCCAAGACATAAGCGACGCCCTGGCGCTTGAGGTTGTCGGCACCGGTTACTGTCAGAGTCGCGTCACTGCTCTTGATGTTGTCCTGATTAAAGGCATAAGCCGTCAGCCGGTTTTCACCCGGGACAATACGTATCTCGGTTGTCAGCGTTACACCCGCGCGACCTTTGAGAACGTCACCGTGCCAAACCTTTACCAACGAGCCATTGCGAAACAAACGCACGTCCTGCGCTCCGGCTGGTGAAGAAGTGATTTCAATCTTGAATGGCAAGCTCTCTGTCGTCACCGGGTTTGCGATCAAGTCGGCACGCACAGTCGCCAGTTTCAATTGCGGCTGCCGCCGATCTTTCTGGGCGATCGATTTCGCGAGCCTTGGTCGCCGGCCATTGACTACATCGGAGTAGAGATCTGGATAGTAAAACTCGTTAAAGAATATTTCCGCCGGCGCTCGGTCGTAGAGTTCATCGGAAAAGCGCCAACTGACTTGCTGCCACCCGGCGGGGGTTCCGTCGAAATAACCGTCAGGCGTGACCACCAGCCAATTATTTTCCTTAAGTGTGATTCTACTTAGCGACAACTCGCCGGTCGCTACATTCCAAAGATTCACCTTGCTGTCATTCCCAGTGGAAACAAGCGTGCGGCCATCTGCGGAAAACGCAACCGAAAACGTCCCGCCTAAGTGGCACTGAAAGGTGCGAGTTGTCCGCCCTGACGTCACATCCCAAAATCGAATTACTCCTTCGCAATCTCCGCCTGCAAGCACGTGACCATCCGGACTGAAAGCTATCGCCTGTTGGCACATATCAACGTTCCCCGGCAACTTGTGCAACTGACGAAGGGAAGCTGCCTCCCAAATCTGAACATAGGAGCCAGTACTCGCCAATGCTTTCCCATCGGGGCTGAAACTAATCGCTTCGATCAGGTTCTTTGGCTCTGTCACTTTCTTCAGAAGAGTCCCGGTCGCGGTATCCCACAACTCGATGATGCCGGTTTGCCCGTCGGGTCCATCCAGATAGCCACCGCTCGCCAGGGTTCGGCCATCGGGACTGAAGGCGACGGACTTTGGTGCAGCTGAACTGTCGCTAATGATCAATCTGGTCTCTCCCCCGGTAGTCACATCCCAGAGCCTGATACTCTTGTCGCCGCCGCTGCTAGCCAGCGTGCGTCCATCTGGCGAGAAAGCAACTGAAGTGATCACGTTGGACACGTTCGTCACGTGTCCGTCTAAAGCCTTCGGTTTACTTCCAGGGTCAGCAAGGTTCCACAAAATCAGCGAGTTGTTGCCGTAAGGAGCGGATAAAGCGCCGGTCACTAACTTGCGGCTGTCAGGACTGAAGGCGAGTACGTTGCTCAGACTCGGGAGATGCAATGTACGCAGTTCGGCGCCAGTTCGACTGTCCAGCAACACAACGCTGTCGCCAAGACCGATCGCCAGCATTCGACCATCCGAACTAAGCGTTGTAGCGAACAATTGTCCGTTGGGACTTTTAAGGATCATTAGTTCTACGCCGCTGGTGACGTTCCAGATTCTGACTGAGCCATCGATAAACCCACCCGCGATCATTCGCCCATCGTGACTGAATTCACTCGAATAAATGACGTCGTACCCTTTGAAGAGCGCGCGGATTTTTTGACCGCTGCCCGCATCCCAGAGTTTGAGCACGTCGTTACAATAGACACACGCGCTCGAAAACATCTTCCCATCGGGACTGATACTCATTGCCGTCACGGCCGGCGGCAGTTCCTGCGTGGGAGTGTGGGCGGTCGTGGATTTCAGCTCCCGTCCTATATCCAGGTCCCAATAGCGAAGGGTGTTGTCTTCGCCTCCGCTCACGGCCAGCCTGCCGTCCGGACTCAACACTGCCGAAGTTACTTTGCCTTTATGGCCGCTAAACACTCGCAAGGGCTGGCCGCTGGCAACGTCCCAGGTGCGCACCGTCCCGTCGTCGCTGGCACTCAATAGAATTCGGTTGTCTTTGCTAAAGGCGACTGAATTAATTGTCCGCGTATGTCCACTTAGAGTCTTAATCTGCTGGCTAGTGGCCACATCCCAGATACGAATGGTGGCAGCACTTCCTAGTTCCGGCAAATCGCCGCTCGCCAGCATTTTCCCGTCGGAACTCATCGCCAGTGACTGGACATTGACCTTTGGAATTCGTCTCAGTTCACGCCCGTAGCGAACGTCCCAGAGCGTAATACCTTGCGGGACGCTGCCGCTGACCAGAACGCGGCCGTCAGGACTAAACACGAGTCCGTGGACAAAGCCTGCACCCCTGAGAGTTTGCAGTTCCTGTCCCGTCGCGACGTCCCACAACTTTACCGCCTGGTCCAACGATCCAGTGGCCATGATGCGATCATCCGGGCTGAAGGCGATGCAACGTACGCTAGTCGAATGACCCGTCTGAACGTACAGATCGGGCAAACCTTCAGACCTGGTCTGACCCAACCCGATTTGAACGAAAGATATGCGGATGATGATGACGGCGACGAGCCCAAGCCAGAGGCTGAATCTGTTCTGACCAAGGGATCTAGACAAGGTTTTCCATAGCCAGGAAGCGCAGCAACCCCGGGCTGTGTTTCTCAACCGCTTCGCGGTTGTGCGACGAACTGAACTTTGACGCATTTCACTTCCCATATCGCAACCGCACATTCACCAACAGCGCTTTCTTGTCCGTCGTCGCAACTCGATAGATCGTTTGCGGTGGCGGATCTTCGCGCGTGAGTTGGCGCGTACCTCGCTTTGCCGACGCTAGTTGCTCTTCTTTCGTCCACGCTTGGCCGGCGCCGCCGTCCATTTCGAATCGTTCAGTCTGTCCGCCCCAGGTTTTCTCCCATTGGGCAACTTGTGAACTTGACAGTTGCAACGGCTTATCTGAAATCGGCAAATCCAAACGCGACGAAGTGATGATGATGGTCAGCACTTCGCCAACCTGTCGGGCGCTGCTGGGCCGCGCCGTGAAGAAACTCGGATCATCTTCCTGCGCCGGAATATCGACCAAGCGTCCCGGCTGAACCTGATTGTCAGCGCCGGCCCACGGATAGATCAGCATCGCATCGCCCGTCGAGCCATCCGCGAACAATTCGCGATCGACGACGTAGAGATATCCATTCGAGGCTGACTCGATACTCAAGCGCACGCGATCGCCATCGCGGAAATTCGTGTCGGCTTCCACTCGCTCCGGCACCCACTCAGTCGTCGTGCCTTTTTCTCGCGTAAGTATGCGCGTTCCATTGCCGCCCGCAGTCGAGCCGGAATCGCCAGTTGTGACTGGTCGCAATCGCCAAATCGTTATTCCCAACTTTGCATCGTCGTCGCCGTTAGGATTAGTGCGCGGTCGGGCAATCGGCTTGGTAGCAAGCCGATAAGTCCGGCGACTACGCGCTCTCGCAGCCGCTGACGCTGTTGACGCGCGGTTGGTCGATGTCACTTCTTTGCGGTTGCCGGTGAAATCATCCGAGATGATCTTTCGCTCGGTTTGCGCCGATGCCCACGCACACGCGCACAAGACAATTGCCAGCGAGAAAACCACGGGTGCCGCCGCGCGATCACTTTGCAAAGGAATTAGTAACTTCATGTTTTGATCTTTCACCCTCATCTGTGTTCAAGCTCAATTAACTTGACGAGCAACGCGCCGGTTGTTTGCACCAGCGTCTCCTGTTTCGCCGCATCCTTTTTCGATTCTGGTTTTGGTTCGGAATGCTTTTTCAGAAAATCTTTAAGTGCCGAAAGCTTGTCCGATTCATTAACCGCGCCCTCTTTATCCTTGAATGCCGCATCCTTCGCCTGCTCCAGTTCACGCACCTCCGCCGCCGACCAGACAATCCAGAATTGTTCCGTACCTGCTTCACCTGCGAATGTGTTCCAACTCGTCTGCACGGTTTGCGCGCCGTCGAGTTTGGCTAGCCCGCCGTTTGTTCGCGGCGTCGGATAGATGATTGAAAACACTGCACCGTCTTTGTCTGCGCCTTCATTGAAAACGTACAGATATCCGGGCTGCTGCGTGTTCACGTTCAGGCGGAACTTATAGCCGTTCTCGAAAATCTCCTGGCCGGACGATTGAAACTCGTCCTTGTAGGGTTTGCCGTCGCGCATCTTCTGGACTGTCAGCGAATATGAAAGTGAGCGTTGCTCTGTAGCCGCAGTAACCGCCGGGGGCTTTGAGCCCGCGCCGAAGATCGACTGGCGCTTGTTGATGATTAGGAACGCGCCGGCCGCGAGCGCGGTGAGGATGACGCCGCCTCCAATAATCAACGGCCATCTTTTCTTCGAGTTTTCCGGTTTGGGCAGCGCTACGAATGCTTGATCCATCGTGTGTGGTTGAGCTGGCTCGTGCGCTACAATCATCGTCGGCGTAGAAGAGGCAACGGTATCCATTCCCGGTAACGGTGATCCAACCGACAGCTCAGTCTGCGGAAGTTCGACGCGTGCCGTGGCCGGTAACTTCAAAGTCTCATCCTCATTCAGCAGCGCGCGCGCCAGGGCCTCCCCAAAATCAGCGGCGCTCTCGGGACGCAGCGATGGATTAAACGACAGCGTCCGAAGGATCAGTCTCTCCGCTTCTTCGCTCAAGCGTGGCCGCAAGTCGGTGGGCTTGACGCGTACGCCGCCCGTTTGCAATTCAGCCAAGTGCGCAACTGTTTCGGGCGAAAATGGCCGTCGGCCCGTCACCATTTCATACGCGATGATCCCCAGTGCATAGATGTCGCTGGCGGCGGTCACCTTTTCTCCGCGCAATTGCTCGGGTGACATGTACACGATCGTGCCCGCGGTCGGACCGCCGGTCACAGTGCTGGGAGCGAGCGCGGATTCTCTGACTTTGGCGACACCGAAATCGACGATCTTCACCTGCTCTTCGCCGCGACCGAGGCGCTGCAGCATGATGTTTTCCGGCTTCAGGTCGCGATGGAAAATCTTCTTTTCGTGAACTGCGGTGAGTGCCAATCCACACTGCTTCAGAATTGACGCAGCGCGAGTTAGATCCATACCCTCGGGTCTTTCCTCCAACGCCTCGCGCAGCGTCACGCCATCGATGTACTGCATAACGATGTACGGCTTGCCATCCGGCAACTCGCCCGCATCCAGAATGCCGACGATGCCCGGATGATCGACGCGCGAGAGCGCCTCTCTCTCCTGCTGAAACTTCAGGGTAACCCACTCGTCATGGAAAGATCTGTCGAGCAATACTTTCACCACGACTCTTTTGTCGTGCAGTTTGCGATCGCGCGCCAGATACACTGCGCCAACACCGCCGTGGCCCAGTTCCCTTTCGACGACAAACCGATCGCCGATGATTGTTCCAATCAAGTCTTGCAGCATCACTCTGAACGATCTCTTACCGGTTAGTGAGGAAAGACAATCTCGACCGGTCAAAAGAGTTAGAACGAACTCGTGACCAAACACTTGGTCAATGCAAATTAGTGTCGCCTTTGCAGGCTCATAAGTGCGGGATGCTACGTTCGGGGTCGCAGCAGTGGAAGAAAATGTGGAAAGCGTCTGGTCTGTGCGGAAGTTCAGGACTTGTGTTTGAGCAACAACCTAAGTCCCGCACAAAACATACTCTCGAAATTCGGGCGTGAATCTTACATGCGGATTCGGATTTATGGCAAACAATTTTTTTGAGGAAGTGAAAGTCCCGAGGCCAGATCTGTCCGTGGCCGAGTGGTCAGAACCCGCGCGAGTTACACATGGCGCAGTGGTCGCAGGGCTTGCCGGGGGGATCGACTGAGCATTGCTTCTCTGCTTCGAAGAACTCGACAAGTTCGGACACAGCGGCTTCATCTACGCCGAAGCGTTCCTGGCTCGGATGATTTGGCAAGGTCTGAGTTCGGAGTTCGGAGTGCGGAGTTTGGGGGAAGGAAACATTTCCGAAACTCGAAGCGAACGGTGCGAGCCAGGGCGATTGCGCCACTTGCGGACGCGAAGTCGGCGAGGAGTCCGAATACAAATCGAGCGGCGCTTCAACTGTCGACGTTTGCGCTTCACGTATTGGTCCGATGGAAGACTGTGAGCGAGGTGGCGCCGAGGGCGAAACGAAATTCACAATCCGCGCGCGACGATTGTCCGACGAACGTTCTTCCCCGTTGCGGGTCACCGGTGTCGAATGCGCACGCTCTGGCGAATCACCAGTGAGCCGGCGCGCGACGCGTTCGGCTATCAACCTTGCTTGATCTGGATTACTGCTCACTGATGTTTTCCAGGAGATCGATGCGATCGACGACGCCAACGATGGCTGAGTCGATCGCGGCACCTGCTTTGCCCGTTGCGCTCGTCGAAGCGCTCCACCCTTCCTGCACAATCAACACCGTGTCGCCTACGCCGGCATCGACCGAATCCAACGCCAAAACCGTGTGACCGGTGGTTTCGCCTTCGGGCGTCATCTGTTCGCACAGCATCACGCGCGCATTCTCGTAGCGCTGGTTCTTTTGCGTGGCGACGATGTTGCCGAGAACTTTAGCAATAATCATTTTGAGCGCCGGTTATCGATCGAAGTAGGACGCCGAACTTCGCTATGACTCCAGTTTGAGATGTCGCCCTGTAATTCGAGTTTTCGCTCGCTCACCAAATGTCTAATCCGGTCCGCAATAGCATTCAGACGACTGCTCGGGTCATCAAAGGAAAAGCTTTCGTCGCGAGAAACCTGCGCGATTACAATCGCTACTTTCTGCCAGTTACGCGATGCCTTAGAAAGAATTGTTTGATCGAGTTCCTGGGAAGTCATCAGCACAATTCATGTCCATAGCTATAGGCTCGATACATGCTCATCAGAATCAACAATCCCCACAATCGTGCAATCGGTCGGCGTGTCTTCGCGTTTGAAAGGAAAGCTGGCTTCTTTTCCCCGGCACCAGAAAACCAATTCACCAACGCCGGCGCCCGCCGCATCGACGGCGACCAGGGGCTTGCCCTGTGGCTCAAGGTTTTTGTCGAGGGATTGAACAACGAGCAGCTTGCGGTGGTGCAGCGAATCGTTCTTAACGGTAGCGACAACTGTACCGATTACGCGTGCGAGCTGCATTTCATTTCTCGGGAGCCATAATATCGACCGTGTCGATTACGCCGACGACCGCGGCATCGACCGGCGCGTCTTTCATATTCTGCGCCAGTCGCGCGCTCGAACCGGCGACGACCAGCACGCGTTCATGAAAGCCTGCGCCGACCGTATCGACGGCGACGACGTAGCCGCTTGTGTCCGACCCATCGACGTTGATGGGCCGAACAATTAGCAGCTTTTTTCCTTCCAGTCGCTCGTCCTTTTGCGAAGCCACGACTGTGCCAATGATCCGCGCGATGATCATGCGCGTGCTGCGGCAGTTACGGGCATGGCCTCATCGACGCTGCCATGCGGACGCGGGATGACGTGGACGCTGACCAACTCACCGACGCGCCGAGCCGCCGCTGCCCCGGCATCGGTCGCCGCTTTCACCGCAGCTACATCGCCGCGAACGATCGCCGTGACGAATCCTGCACCGATCTTCTCATAACCGACGAGCGTAACGTTCGCCGCTTTGACCATTGCGTCGGCGGCTTCAATCATCGCCACCAGGCCTTTGGTTTCCACCATTCCAAGTGCTTCTTGCATTCACTTCTCCTCAAGAGAGATTTTCGGACTAGGTAAATCGTAGATTGTGAATCGCGGGCTAGAATAACACGTCAAGTTCTATTTGCGATTCACGATTTACTATTTACTATTCATTCAGTCGCGCGGCCTGGCTAAGAAGCTCGACCAACTCTTCCCGACTCAACGAAACCTTCCCGTAGCCGTTCGCAGAAGATGAATGCGACCGCGCCGACGGACGATCGCCAGTGGGGCAAGCAAGGTTAGTTTCGTGCAAATAACCGCAAGCCTGACAACGCGCGCCTTGGTCGAGATATCCTGCAGCCTCGCGAACATTAATCAACTTTTCAATTGCATCCGGCGAAAGATTGCGCGAGCCACCGAGCACGCGTGAAAGGATCGCGATTTTCGCCGTGTGTTCGAGCGTTTCCAGACGATCCCACGCCTGCCAGAGATCCGATCCATAAGCGACTGCACCATGATTCGCCATCAACAGCGCGTTGTGATGCTTCACCAGCGGGCGCATCGCGTCGCTCAACTCATCCGTCGAAGGTGTTCCGTATTCGGCTAGAGGCACGCAACCAAGCGTCAGGATCACTTCGGAGAGAATCGGCTGATCGATTGGCAGACCCGCGACCGCGAACGCAGTTCCGTGCGGTGGATGCGCGTGACAGACTGCCTTCACATCCGGCCGCTCGCGATAAATCAAAAGGTGCATCGCGAGTTCGCTCGACGCGCGGCGATCATTCAGCGAGCGACCTTCAAGATCTGTAATCGCGATTAGATCCTCGGTCATTCGACCTTTGCAGGTCATCGTCGGCGTTGCCAAGATGCGCCCATCGTCCAGGCGCGCGCTCACGTTGCCATCCGACGAGACAACATAACTGCGCTCGTACATGAGGTGGCAGATTGTGATCAGATCGCGACGTGCGGTTTGTTCGTCCATCTATCGGATTGTCTCGGAAGCTTGAGCGGATTTTGAAACGTCACCGCGCGCAGCGCTAAGCCCATTACCATTTGTTACCAGCGCCGACTTTGGCTGCGCCAGAAAATATGAAAGCGATTCGAGCGACGTTGTCAGATCGACTGTCTTCACTTTAACACCCAATCTCGCTTTCAAAGGCGCCGGCGCAAAATTCAGAATCGCTTTCACGCCTGCCGCCATTACATGGTTTAGCACGCGTTGTGCGGCGCGCGCGGGTACGGCGATCACCGCGACATCGATTCCTTCGTCGCGAACGACTCTCGCGATGCGTTTTACGTCGAAGACCTCGATACCGCTGCGCGTGCGCTCGCCGATCTTCGAAGAGTCGTTATCAAAGAGCGCAACGACTGTGAAGTTCGACTTCTCCAGACCGTGGTAGTTCGCAAGCGCTCTGCCGAGCCGTCCCGCACCCACAATTCCCACCCGATGCCGCTTATCCAAACCAAGAATCTTCGTTATGTGTGCCCGCAGATCGTTGATGAAGTAACCGGTGCCGCGCACGCCAAACTCGCCAAAGTACCCCAGGTCTTTTCTTATCTGCGCTGAATTCAAGTTGAATTGCTCAGCTAGTTCCTGCGAAGAGACGCGCTTGATTCCAGCGTCCGCAAGTTCGTTCAAGCAACGCAGGTACACACTCAAACGATTTGTGGTCAGTTCAGAAATCTTTTCTCTCTTCATGACGCGCGAGAAAAGTATAACGCCGAAGCGACGCCGCGAGAAGTGAGACGTTTGCGATTGAAAAGAGATTTACGCGATAATCCGCCGCCATGGAGATTACGCGAGCAAGATGCTCGCGACCCGCCGACAAGGATGTCGGCGCTCTTTTGGCGCCCAAATGATCGCACATCTTTCAGGAACACTTCTTTCCAAGCAGGCCACATCGGCAATTGTCGATGTCGGCGGCGTCGGCTATGAAGTTGCGATCCCGCTCTCGACGTTTTATGAACTCGGCGAGAACGGTTCGCCGGTGCAGCTTCGCGTCTATACGCATGTCAGCCAGGATGCTATTCGCCTCTATGGTTTCAAGACTGTCCGCGAGCGAGAATTGTTTCTGCAACTGATTTCAGTAAACGGCGTGGGCCCCGGACTCGCGATCAAATTATTGTCGGGAATGAATGCCGACGAAATGATCGCGTCGATTCGCACGAACAATCTGGTGCGACTGGTGGCAATTCCAGGAGTGGGAAGAAAGACCGCGGAACGTTTGGTCGTCGATCTGCGCGATAAGATCGCGGCGCTGTCATCGCCGGCGTTGGAAGAAGAGTTCGCGGCGAAAGCTGCCGCGGGCGGGGCGCCTTCGTCACCGGACTCGATGCGCGACGATGCGATCTCGGCGCTTGCGAATCTCGGTTATCAGAAAGCCGCAGCCGAGAAAGCTGTTAAGACCGCGATCGATGAAGGTGGTGAGCTTTCAGTAGAAGTTGTTTTGCGTCGTAGTCTGCGTTCATTGGCAAAGGCCTAATTTGGAGTGCGGCGGCTTGACGCCGCTTTGTAGCGGGTCAGTACCGCGAGCCAAAGCGAGCGGATCAGGACATCTTCGGGGATTCAATTTATCCCGTCGCTAACGCTCCGGGTACTGACCACTAACAATGAAAAGCGGCGTCAAGCCGCCGCACTCCAAATTGAGAGTTGACCGATTCTCGCCCGAGATTCACAATCAAACTTCACATGCCGAACGGAACCAGAGCAGCCGAAGCTTTGCAAGCAACGCCCACCGACGAAGATCTGAAATACGATCTCTCGCTCCGGCCGTCGAAGCTAACCGAATACATCGGCCAACCCAAAGCGAAAGAAAATCTGCGGGTGTACATCGCCGCCGCGCGCAAACGACGCGAAGCTTTGGATCATGTCTTGTTAACTGGACCGCCGGGGCTAGGCAAGACCACGCTCGCGCACATCATTGCCAACGAGATGGGCGCGCAACTGAAATCCACTTCCGGTCCGGCGATCGAGAAAACCGGGGACGTCGCGGCGTTGCTGACGAATTTGCAGGAAGGCGATGTGCTTTTTATCGACGAGATTCACCGGCTGTTACCGGCACTCGAAGAAAAGCTCTACCCCGCGATGGAAGATTTCAGTCTCGATCTTTTGATCGGGCAAGGGCCGGGCGCGCGATCGATCAATCTCGAGTTGCCGAAGTTCACGCTCGTTGGCGCGACGACGCGACAGGGGTTGATTACAGCCCCGCTGCGTGGCCGATTCGGAATCAATTTTCATTTGGACTTTTATCCGCCGTCGGATCTAGAAACGATCTGCAAGCGATCGGCGAGCATTCTTAATGTTGAGATCGACGACAATGGCGCGCACGAAATTGCCCGCCGATCGCGCGGCACGCCGCGCATCGTGAACCGTCTGTTGCGGCGCGTGCGTGATTACGCGGAAGTCGACTATGACGGAAAGATCACGCACGACGTAGCGAACGACGCGCTCAATCGCATGGAGGTCGATACGTACGGCCTCGACGAAATGGACCGGAAATTACTAACTACGATTATCGAGAAGTTTGAAGGCGGACCGGTTGGCGTGGGCACATTGTCTGCGGCGATTCATGAAGAAAAAGATTCAATCGAAGAAATCATCGAGCCATACTTAATTCAAATTGGCTTCCTGAATCGCACGCCGCGCGGACGCATGGCCACCCAACTCGCCTTTCAACATTTTGGATTGAAAGCAGGACGGCAACGACCGGGTCTCTTTGATTCGCCGTAACCGTTTAGCGGTGGGGGACCTCCCATCGGGAGCGCGGGTGGTAGCCCGCGCGTAAACAAATCGCAAATTAACAATTTGCATTACATTATGTCGCGTCGCTTTTCACGTCATTCATTCGGAGTTCGTAACCGCTCGCCGTGGCGACGCATGCTCGGTGACGCGGTGCATCAATTTCACGAGAACGACCTGTTCGCGTCGGCGGCAGCGATGAGCTATTTCGGGTTGATGACGCTGTTTCCGGCTCTCCTGTTACTGCTCGCGCTCAGCAACAAAATCGCGGCCGGTAATCAAATGATTTCGCACGTCGTGCAAGTCTATCCCGGCTCGACGCAGTTTCTCCGAGACACGATTCGATCGCTTTCGGCGATCAGTACCGGCGTAGTCATTACTTGTGCGATCGTCGTGCTGTGGGCAGGTTCGTGGGTATTCGCGATCGTCGAGCGCGCGCTGAATCGCATCTGGGGCACCACGCATCGAACTTTTCTTCACGGGCGGCTGCTGACGTTGGGAATGATTGGCGTCATCGGCGTGCTTCTGTCCGCTTCAGTTTTGTTGACATCGATTCTCGTGTACATGCAAGAGATTGCCGGCCGCCTGTCGCCCAGGCAATTAGAGCATTATCCGCTGCTCCTATCGGCGGGCAGTATCGTTTGGCAGATCGTGTTCGCGCTGGTGAGCCTGCTGGTTACGTTCGCACTCTTCTCGATCGTTTATCGATTCATGCCGAACGCGTACGTGACCTTCCGCGACACGATACCCGGCGCGCTGATTGGCAGCCTTCTGTGGGAAGCCGCGAAATATGTCTTCGCCTGGAGTTTGAATTACTTCAACTATGAACAAATTTATGGCTCAGTCGGGGCCGTCGTGGCGGTGCTGACCTGGGGCTATGTATCGAGCCTGGTTTTACTTTTCGGCGCACAACTGTCAGGTGTCTTTCACCGCGAGCACATGGAGCACCCCCTTCCAGCCCCCGGGATCAATGTCCCTTCCGCTTCTTACTCTTAATCGTTGCTTCAGAAGTTCAACGGGATAAATGCGAATCTCGGACTTCGATTACGAATTGCCCGAAGAATTGATCGCGCAGCAGCCGCTGGCTGAACGTGACGCTTCGCGGATGTTGATTGTCGATCGGGCCGCGCAGACGTGGCGGGATTCTGAATTCAAGAAGTTGCCGGCTCTCATGTCGGAAGGCGACGTGCTGGTAATCAACAACACGCGCGTGTTTCCGGCACGATTACACGGCAAACGAAGACCATCGGGCGGCGCCGTCGAGCTGCTCCTGCTGCGCGAAGTCGAATCCGATGTGTGGGAAGCTCTGACGCGACCCGCCAGACGCCTGCAAACCGGCGCCGAAATTGAATTCGCGGACAGCGCCATGCACGCAAAAGTGATCGACGAAAAGCCGAACGGGATTCGCCTGATCAAATTCATATCGGGCGAGCCAATCGCAAAAGTGATCGACAGAATCGGCGAGACGCCACTACCGCCTTATATCAAGCGAACTCCCGACGAACTGGAAGCGGATCGCGATCGATATCAGACAATCTATGCGCGAGATCGAGGCGCGATCGCTGCGCCAACGGCTGGCTTGCACTTCACCTCAGAGATTTTCGAAGCGATTAAGGGACGCGGAGTTCAGATTGCCGAGGTCACTCTCCACGTCGGCTATGGAACGTTCGAGCCGGTGCGCGTGGAAGACACTGCGGACCATCAGATTGCGGCCGAGTGGTTTTCGATAAGCGACGCCACTGCGAAGACAATCAACGAAGCCCGCGCCCGCGGATCACGAATATTTGCAGTAGGCACGACCACCACTCGAGCGCTGGAATCGGCTGCCTCGAATAATGGCTTGGAGACCGGCTCTGGGTGGGCAAGCCTGACAATTGTTCCGGGTTACGAATTCAAGATTGTGGACTCGCTCATCACTAACTTTCATTTGCCGCAATCTTCGCTGCTGATGCTCGTCTGCGCATTCGCCGGACGCGAATTTATGCTAGCCGCCTACCGGCACGCCGTTAACGAACGCTACCGGTTTTATAGCTACGGCGATTGCATGGCGAGTGTGTGATGTGTTTTATGAACTTGAAAGACAGTGCGGGTGACAGGCTATAATCTGCGCCACGCATTATTTCCCGTAACGAGCAATCGGGTATGGCCGTTCTGAAAAAATTTCGACCCCGCTGGTGGCCGAGCAATCGGCAAGCGCCGCCGAGCGACTCGCGCCCGAACATCGCGCTGGTGCCGCCGGTTAATGTTCGCTACGACGTGCGCCCGCTAACAATGTCGCAGATCGACGAATGCTGGCGCTTGGATCAGCGATGCTTCGTCGATGGCGAGGCTTACAGTCGCGATACGTTTGATTACCTTCTGACGGCTCCCGAATCCGTGGCTTACCGAGTGGTCATGCAGAACGGCGCGATGGCGGGATTCGTGATCGGACTGCTCGAGCCCGAACACACCGGCCACATCACGACGATCGGGATCGCACCAGAGCATCGCAGGCGACGCCTGGCAAGCTGCTTGATGGAAACTATTGAATCGGGATTCCGCCGGCGTGATGTTCGAATTGTTCGACTGGAAGTGCGATCCAGCAACGTCTCGGCGCAGAAGCTCTATTTGAACCTGGGCTACTCAGTCACCCAGCGGCTTCCGAAATATTATTCAAATGGCGGCGACGGACTCTTGATGGTGAAGTCGCTCGATTGTTAGCTCTTCCTCAATTCGGTCAAAACCTGCTTCGCAACCGCTTTCAAAGTATCGAAGACTCCGACTCCGGTAGAAGCAACAGCTTCGACTACGGGCTCATCTTTGCGGCGCAATTCGGAAACCAGATCGGCGGCGGGAATCGCTGACGGCAAGTCACGCTTGTTGAGTTGGAGCACGTAAGGCAGCTTCATCAGATCGTAGCTGTAAGTGCGCAGGTTCTCTTCCAGATTGAAAATCGACTCGATGTTCGCATCCATGCGCTCTTCCTGCGAGTCGGCAACGAACACCACACCGTCAACGCCCTTCAGAATCAGTTTGCGCGAAGCTTCGTAGAAAACCTGACCAGGAACGGTGTAGAGATGGAAGCGGGTCTTAAATCCGCGAACCGTTCCCAACTCAAGCGGCATAAAGTCGAAGAACAATGTGCGATCCGTTTCGGTTGCCAGGCTTATCAACTTCCCCTTTGCCTGCGCAGCGGTCGAATCATAGATGAATTGCAGGTTGGTGGTTTTACCACAGAGGCCGGGACCGTAATAAACGATCTTGCAATTGATTTCGCGAGACGCGTAGTTGATGAAAGTCATGAGTGCGATTGCAATTAATAACGGTTGACTACTGATAAGAGAAAAGACTGTCGATCTCTTCGTCCGTAATTTCTGAGAATGGTAGGGAAATTCCGGCTACGTTGGATTCCTCTTCAATTTCAGCGAACGTCGCCGCCAACTCGTTCGAGATCTGCTTCGAGCGAAGCTTCACCAATCCCAAACTTGATCGATCATCAAACACGACCAGCAGGAGCACACGCCCGATCACACAGATATGTATGCTCTCCTTTTCGCCTTCGTGCGAGAGGGTTGGGAATTCGCGTTCGCCAATAAGTTTCGCCATTCCGCCGGTCGCCGCCACGTTGCCAGCCGCCAGGGAGGCGAGACTTGTAGTATCCAAATCACCCAGTTCGCCGTGAACGGCTATCTGCTGCCCATCCTTATCAACGAGCGCGACCAGACGCGCAGACGAATCCAGTCGCAGACGGGCCAGGACAGCCTTAATCTGATGGTAGCGCGTCTCGCGCATCACAATGGAACTATTCGTCATTCGTGGACGGACCTGAAAGGAGGGCAGGTGAACCTATGAGCGAGTCATGAATGGCCAACGGTGTTTGGCACTAACCCAGCCTTGACGGGTCAAAAAGCCGTCGGCCAAGCTCACGAGTCACATTAACACGGCTATTTCATTGGCTTCAAGTGTTTTTCGCTTGAAACCCTTGCCTGGCAACGTTAAACCTCCTGTCCTACCGAACCCGCAAACCCTATTCTTTCGTTGATTTAGCGCGGCACCTATGCTAACCTCTGCCGTCGTTTTTGAGCCGGTTTCAGCACCGATAAGGCGTCAATCATTTATGAGCAGTCCCATGCCTAAGAGTGTGAAAAAGACTTCGACGCGAGCCGCGCAGCGTTCGACAAGTTCGTCGGCGCGTCATCGCGCTGTGGCAAAGTCCACTCGCCTAAAGCCGGCCACCAAACGTTCACCTGCTGGCAAGGCACGTGCGCACAAAGCCACTAAGATTACCAAAGGAAAAGCGAAAGCCAAGGCGGTCATTCGCAAACCTGCAAAAAAGGTGACCGCAGTTCGAAAGAAGGCCGCTCCAGCGCGCGCGGCTGCAAAACGAACCCTGGCAAAGCGCCCGGTTCGCACTAAGGCGCCGCTAGTTCTCAAGCGGCCTGCGCCACCGACACCTCCTCCGCAACTGACACACGACGAAGCCGCTGCGCTCAAGGCTTTCGAGGCAGCACACAAAGAATTTTCTCGCGGACACTTTGCCGAAGCTCGAAGTCTATTTCGATCCCTCGTCGAGAAATACTCTTCAGTCTCAGAGGTGACTGCGCGGGCTCGTACATATCTTGCGGTCGCGGAATCACGCCTAAAGACCGACTACGCGTTACCTCGTGACGCCGACTCGCTTTACGTTCGCGGCGTAATTGAATTGAACCGCGGAGAGTACGTCGCTGCGCAGGAGCTTTTTGAGCGCGCCCTGCGACGAGAACCCGAAGCGGCCCATATTCATTACGGCCTCGCGGCGACCCGTGCGCGCCTCGGCGCAATTGACACGGCGCTAAAATCTCTCGAGCGCGCTTTCAACCTCCAGCCCAATCTGCGGATTCGCGCCCAGCGCGATCAGGATCTCAATCCGCTCCGCAGCGATCCGGAGTTTGAAGAACTTCTCTTCGCCACGCGCGAATAACTTCCCTCTTCGCGCGTAAGTCAGGCATATTCCAAACCAATTCGCTTTCGCGTATTATTCTGGCAGCGAATCATTAATAACCGGAGCAAATCTTGTACAACGCGAACGCCAACGGCAGCCTTAAGTTAGTAGCCATCGGCGGCGGCACCGGACTGTCCACTCTGCTTGCCGGCCTCAAACGCTATGTGGGGCAGCGCGGCGACGAAGTCTGGATCGAATCTCTGTCGGCAATAGTCACGGTCTCAGACGACGGCGGCAGTTCCGGTCGGCTACGTGATGAACTACAGATCCTGCCGCCAGGAGACATTCGCAACTGCATGATTGCGCTGTCGGAAGACTCGACGCTGCTCTCTCGACTCTTCCGCTATCGCTTTCGCGGTTCTGGGATCTCGGCGGTCACAGTTTTGGCAATCTATTTCTTGCGGCATTGACGGGCGTCACCAACGATTTCGTCGAAGCCGTCCGCCTTTCTTCCGAGGTTCTGGCGAGCAAAGGACACATCTTCCCCGCTGCTCTGAACGACGTCAGGTTGGTGGCCGAGATGGATGACGGACGCGAAGTGCACGGCGAGACGCAAATCACAGCAGCCCGTGGACGCATCCGGCGCTTGCGCCTGGTGCCTGAGCACTGTTTACCTTTGCCGGAAGCGCTGGCCGCAATTCAGGCCGCGGACGTCATAACGATTGGACCGGGGTCGCTCTATACGAGCATTATTCCGAATTTGCTGGTGGGCAGTGTCCCTCAGGCAATTGCCGATTCTCACGCGACTAAGATTTTCATTGCGAATCTAATGACCCAACCGGGTGAAACGGACGGTTACGGCTTTCGCGAACATATCGACACTGTGAAAGAGTACGCGCCGCAAATTCGATTCGACTATGCCATCGTTAATGACCGCGGGATCAGCGCTGATCAATTAACGAGATATCACGCGGATGGTGCAGATCAAATCCTGCTGGACCGAACCGAAGATGCGACGCTGGCTCGGAACGGGGTTGAGATTGTACACGCCGATTTATTAGACGAAGGTGAAATGGTCCGTCATGATTCAGCGCGGCTGGCGCGAGTCGTGATTGCCTGCGCCGCCAGCGCCCGGTCGCGACAACTCGCCGACGCGGAACTGCTGAGCGCAAACTAACAGTCTCAATGCCACAATATCCCTCCAGCACCAACAAATCGGCACTTGACGTTTTGATCCTCGCCGCAGGTCTGGGCACCCGAATGAAGTCGAATGTCGCGAAGGTGCTGCACAAATTGGACGGCCGTCCTCTGATCGCTCATGTATGTCGCACCGCTGCCAAACTCGCGCCGCGCGGGATTTATGTGGTCGTTGGTCATCAAGCCGAACAAGTGCAGGCTGCCGCGGAGCAGGAACTGGGCGAGCAAAAGCCGTCATTCGTCAGTCAAAAGCAGCAGCGCGGAACTGGTGACGCCGCCAATGCCGGCAGGAGCGCGCTCGCTAAAGCTAATTCGACGATCGTGCTTCTCTCTGGTGATGTTCCGTTGGTGAGAGCAGAAACGTTGCGCGCGCTCATCGACGAGCACGCACGATCAAGAGCTTCGTGCACGATCCTCACGATTCGACTCGAGAATCCGACCGGTTACGGCCGCGTGGTTCGAGATGCGGGTGGCAATTTCAGCAAAATTGTCGAACAACGCGATGCCACGGATGACGAACGACAGATTCGCGAAGTCAATTCCGGAATCTACTGTTTTGACAGCGGAAAACTCTTCGCCGCGCTTGAAAAAATCCAACCCACCAATAGTCAGGGCGAGTACTACCTGACTGACGTACCGGCAATTCTCAAGGAAGACGGCGACGCGATCGCGCTCTATCAACATGCAGATTCACGGGAGGTTTCGGGAATCAACACCCGCGCCGAACTGGCTGAATTCGAAAACCTGGTGCGCCGCCGGACGATTCGACGCCTGATGCTGGAAGCGGGCGTGACCTTCGTCGATCCATCAAATGCTTATGTAAGCAGCGATGCGAAGATTGGACGTGATTGCATCGTTCATCCCGGCGTTCACATCGAAGGCAACGCCGTGCTCGGCGAAGCGTGTGAAATCCAACAGGGCTCGCGCATTGTTAATTCACGGCTGGGCGATCGCGTGACGATTAAAGATCATTGCTTGATTGTCGATTCTGAAATCAGCGACGATTGTGCGGTTGGTCCATTCGCGCATCTTCGCATGAACGCACGTATGGAAGAGCGCGCTGTCGTGGGCAACTTCGTCGAAGTGAAGAAATCCAAGATCGGCCGTGGCACAAAGTCGATGCATCTGACTTACCTGGGCGACGCGACCATCGGCGAGAACACCAACATCGGCGCCGGCACCGTGACCTGCAATTACGACGGGAAGAACAAGAACCCGACGATCATCGAAGACAACGTGCGCATCGGGTCGGACACGATGCTGGTCGCGCCTGTTCGCGTCGGCGAAGGTTCCATCACCGGCGCCGGCTCGGTGGTTACTGAAGACGTTCCGCCTCAGACACTGGTCGCCGGCGTGCCCGCAAGAGTCAAAAAGAAACTTGGAGAAAGCAAATAACCAATGACGCTGATCTTGTCTGCTTACTGCTCACCGAACTTATGTGTGGAATAGTTGGATACGTTGGAAACAAACAAGTGGTGCCGCTGATCATCGACGGCCTGCGCAAGCTTGAATATCGCGGTTACGACTCGGCCGGCATTGCGGTCGTTGACGAGAATCATCATCTCGAAATCGAACGCGCTGAAGGCAAGCTGCGCAACCTCGAAGAAGCTCTGCGTGAACATCCGCTCGACGGAACTTATGGCGTCGGCCACACGCGCTGGGCCACGCACGGCCGCCCGACTGAAGAGAACGCGCACCCGCATCGCGATTGCACCGGTCGCGTCGTCGTGGTCCATAACGGGATCATCGAAAACTATCTTCAGCTAAAAGACGAGTTGCGCAAGAAAGATCACCAATTCGTGACTGAGACCGACACCGAGGTCATTGCTCACCTCGTCGAAGAGCATCTGAAAAACGGCAACTCGTTCGAACAAGCAGTGCGCGCGGCCGTGAATGAATTGCGCGGCATCTTCGCGCTCTCGATGCTTTCGGCGGATGAACCCGACACGATCATTTCGGCGCGGCTTGGCCCGCCAGTCGTAATCGGCATCGGCGATGGCGAATTCTTCGTTGCTTCAGACGTGCCGGCAATTCTCGAACACACGCGCGATGTCTTCTTTCTTGGCGACGGCGAGATCGCGGTAATGACGAAAGAGGGTGTGCGCGTCACAGATTTCACCGGCAATCCCGTGATGCCTTTGCGGCAACGCATCACCTGGGATCCGATTCAGGCGGAAAAGGGCGGCTTCAAGCACTTCATGCTCAAAGAAATTTACGAGCAGCCGCGCGCGGTCCGCGAAACCGTCGAAGGACGCATCTCGCTCGACACGGGTCGAGTGTTTCTTGACGAGATGCGCAACCTCACCGAAAAAGATTTCAAGCGATTCACCTCGATCAAAATCGCCGCCTGCGGCACATCCTGGCACGCGGGCATCGCCGGTAAGTACATGATTGAACAGCTCGCGCGCGTCAACGTCGAGGTCGATTACGCGTCAGAGTTTCGCTATCGCGATCCCGTTTTCGATAAGAACACGCTGCTGCTGGTAATCTCGCAATCAGGCGAGACGGCCGACACGATCGCCGCGCTGCGCGAAGTCAAGGAACACGATGGCGACGTGCTCGCGATCTGCAATGTTCAGGGCTCGATGATCACGCGCGAAGCCGACGGCACGATCTTGACGCACGCCGGCCCCGAGATTGGCGTCGCTTCGACGAAAGCTTTCACCGCGCAGATGATCGCGCTGTACCTTTTTGGTTTGTATTTGGGCCAGCTTCGCGGAACGCTGACGGAAGAGGAGAGCAGGTCCCATGCGCAGCAACTGGCAGAGTTGCCGGTCAAGATGGAGCACCTGCTGAATGACACGAGTTTGATCGAAGAGTTGGCGAAGGAGTTCTTTCGCGCGGATGATTTTCTCTATCTCGGCCGCGGCATTAATTTCCCGATCGCTCTGGAAGGCGCGCTGAAACTAAAAGAGCTTTCCTACATTCACGCCGAAGGTTATCCCGCGGGCGAGATGAAACACGGGCCGAACGCTCTGATCGATGAGCGCTTGCCGGTGATGTTCATCAACACGCGCGAAGAAGGAAATCGCCCTTCCGAGCTGCGCTATGAAAAGACGCATTCGAACATCGTTGAGGTGAAAGCGCGCGAAGGTATCGTAATTTCAGTTCTCACCGAAGGCGATTCGATGTCTTCAACGATGTCCGACCACGTCATCACAGTTCCCGCATCAAGCGACCTGCTCTCGCCTCTGCTTTCGATCATTCCGCTGCAACTGCTCGCCTATCACATCGCCGTGCGCAGAGGTTGTGACGTCGATCAGCCAAGGAACCTGGCAAAGTCGGTAACGGTTGAGTAATCAAAATCCCCGCGCCGGAACGTCTGCCGCACGTTGAAGCCAATTCGTTTCTGGATAACGCGACGCCGCGTCGATCACGTGCAACGTGTACGCATGCCGCGACTTCGCCGATCGATTTTCGCGGCTGAGATGCGGGAGCAACGGGTGCAGAACTATAAGAGTTCCCTTCTCTACTTCAAGTGGTAGCAGGTTTTCTTCCGACCACGGCGAATTGTCAAAGACATCAAAGCGAGTTCCACCATTTTCAGCGCGCACGAAGCGTGATTTCAACCCAAGTTTGTGACCGCCGGGAATTGCCCACAGACATCCGTTTTCGATCGTGGCGTCTTCCAGCGCAAACCACAG
>JAJPKD010000046.1 GCA_021323895.1 Acidobacteriota bacterium
CCCACCGTAGAAAGATCGTCGCGATAAAGGGTGATGTCGAGGATTCCTACCGGCGGACGCGTGCCTTCCAAATCAGCAATCTTGTCGGCGATGCGATTCGCGAGCGGCACACCGCGGCGGCGTATCCCCACCAGGATCAAATCATGTATGCCGTGATTTTCTTCGACGATTTCCGAAGCCAGACGGGCCAACGCGCGGTTGATGCGCGCGTCGTCCATGATGCGGGCCTTTTCAGTGAATTCCACTGGCGCAAGATACTAACAACTACAGTGGCGAGTGACAAGTGACGAGTGACAAGATAAACTTCGATTCCGGCTCGTCACTTATCGCATCAACACTTGTCACTGTATTCACTCATTCGTCCGATTCTGTTTCGCCTGCCGCCAGAATCAGCCCACGAGTTTGCGCTGAAGTCGCTCGGGCTCGGACTCGCCGGTTCGTTTGTCCGTGACGCCGTTTCGCGACGATATCAAACTGAACCGTTCGGAAAGCTAAATCGATTCGGACTCGAATTCCGCAATCCGATCGGACTGGCGGCTGGCTTTGATAAGAACGGGAGTTACACGCGCGAACTCGCGGCGCTAGGTTTTGGTTTCATCGAGGTCGGCACCGTCACGAACGAACCGCAGCCCGGAAATCCGAAGCCTCGCATATTTCGTTTAGCGGAAGATCGCGCGCTGATCAATCGGCTGGGGTTCAATAATGTCGGAGCTGCCCATGTCGCGGAAACTCTGCGGCGCGCGCGTCCTGATTGTGTGCTCGGCGTAAACATCGGCAAGTCGCGCAGCGTTCCGGTTGAGGCAGCGATTCCTGATTACCTCGCGAGCTTCGACGCCGTCTATGATGTCGCCGATTACATTGCGATTAACGTCAGCTCGCCGAACACGCCAGGACTGCGCGAGTTGCAGCGTCACAAACTGCTCGAAGAATTGCTTTCGGCGTTACAGGAAAGAAATGACGAGCTGCGACTTCGTAATTCTCTGCCCCGAACGAAGCCTTTGTTGCTAAAGATCGCGCCTGACCTGTCTGAAGCAGAGGTTGACGACATCGTTTCTGTAGCTTTGCGCACAAATGTCGCCGGCATCATCGCGACCAATACAACTATCGCGCAGGATGGACTTCGGACTTCTCCCGAGAAGGTGAAACAATGCGGTGAAGGAGGATTGAGCGGAGCACCGCTGGGCGCGAAATCGAACCGGGTCATCTCGTTGGCTTATCGAACCAGTGGCGGCAAGCTTCCTATCATTGGCGTCGGCGGAGTCTTCAACGCGCAGGACGCGTGGGAAAAAATTTGCGCCGGAGCCAGTCTGGTTCAGCTTTATACTGGGTTCATTTACGTGGGACCAACCGTCGCGAAGCGCATTAACGAAGGCCTCGCGGGAATTCTCGAGCGCGAAGGATTTCAATCACTCGATGACGCCATTGGGTGTCGATCATGATGAATATGAAAGAAGCGAAAAACAAACTCATCGTCGCCCTGGATGTCGATTCCGCCGGGCAGGCCCTCGAACTTTTTGAGCTACTGCGCGACGACGTCGGGATGTTCAAGATCGGTATGCAATTATTCACTGCGGCAGGACCGGACGTGGTGCGAAAAATTATCGCCCGCGGCAGTCGAGTTTTTCTTGATCTCAAATACCACGACATCCCAAACACGGTGGCCAAGGCGGGAGTTGAGGCAACGCGGCTCGGCGTTTCGCTCTTCAACATTCACGCATCGGGCGGACGGGACATGATGAAAAAAACGGCCGACGCCGTCAGCGAAGTTGCGCAGCGCGAAAATCTTGCGCGGCCGAAGGTACTCGCCGTTACCGTCCTCACGAGCGTTGACGCGAACACGCTGAAAGAAATCGGCATCGATGAAGAGCCGCGATCGATGGTGACCCGGTTGGCTTCGATCGCTGCGGAGTGCGGGCTGGATGGTGTTGTCGCTTCCGCGCAGGAAGCCAAAGCAATTCGCGAAAAAGTGTCGCGGCCGGATTTCGTCATTGTTACCCCGGGGATAAGGAGCGCCACGAGTCCATCCGACGACCAACGACGAACGATGACTATCGCCGACGCGGTCGCGGCCGGCGCCGACTATGTCGTAGTGGGCCGTCCCATCTTGAGCGCCTCTGACCCGGCAGCCGCTGCGCAACGATTCGTTCAAGAAATCGAGAACGCAGATCTCGACACACAACTCCAACATCATGTCGCTTACAATTCCATCGACTGACATCCGGGAACAAAAGTGCTGCTAAGGCGTGCAAATAGAATGTGTTTGCGTGATGCAGCGAATTACCATTATCATTCGCAGGTGTACGGACCAGTGAACTTCTCACGCAAAATTGTGCAGTTGGCCGCTTTACTCCTTTCGCTAAGTTGCATCGTCGCCGCCCAATCCAAGCCGGATGTTAGTTCGAATCCATTCAATCCAAACGCAGTCAGGATCGGCGAACTGCTGACTTATAACGTCAACTATTCGCAGTTCGTCAGCGCCGCGCACGTTGAACTATTTGTAGCGGGCCGCGGAACTTTTTACGGGCATGAAGGAATTCAATTGCGCGCGCACGTCGAAACGACGGGCGTCGTGAACGTGGCGCTGCTTTCGCTCAATAACGACTACACGACTTTTGTTTTCCCTGACACCGGCCTGCCGTATCGATCGCAACAAGTGGTACGCGAGGCGGGCCGCACGTCAGAGGCGGCAGTTGACTACAACCAACCGTATGGCACTGACGCAATTCCGTCGAAGCTGCGCGTTGGAGAGTTCCCCGGCACCTACGATCTGCTCTCGGCTCTCTATCGAGTTCGCGCGATGCCGTTGACTCCGGGTACGTCTTATTTGATCACCGCGCGTCACGAGGGCAACGAGTACCAGGCAGAAGTTAAAGTGACCGGCAAGCAACTGATCAAGACCAGCGTTGGCTCGTTCGATGCCATCGCGAGTCGTCTAATCCTGAAGGGCTCGAACGATAACATTCGCGTTTACTTCAGCGATGACGAATGGCATGTGCCAGTCTTGATCACCGCGCGCCACCAGGGAGCGGACATCCAAATCGAACTGGCTGGCTCAGCGTTGAATGCGCCCGCGGCGCCGCAGACGCAAACCACAATCGAACCGGCACCCAACATTCGACCGACACCCACGCCGACGCCAGTGGTACGCGATCCGACCCGAATTGAACCGACTCCGGCGACGATGACTCTGCTTGATCTCCCTTTCAAAGTCGGCGAGCAACTGAACTATCAGGTTTACCTGGGGAAAAGCGACAAGCCGATTGGCACGCTTAACTTTTCATTGAAGAGCCGCGGCCGCTTCTTCAATCGTGATGGCTTAATGTTTTCGGCGGTCGCGCAGACAAATCCCAGCGCCATTGTGATGGTTCGCGATCAGATGATTTCATACGTCGATCCCGCGACGCTCCTTCCTTTTCGCACTGAATTGAATTTTTCGGAAGCCAAGTATCACAGCACGCGCAGTTACAATCTCGATCAGGATCGCGGCGCAGCCACCACCGAAACCAATCGTGATCGAATTGAAATACCCGTCGGGACGCATGATTTGTTGTCGGCCTTCTACGCGCTGCGCAGTTTCGATCTCACGATCCAAAAACAGAATGCGATTTCAATCATGGCAGTGCACCGCCCCCGCGCGTTGCTAATCAAATCGACGCGCCGCGAAACCATTGACTTGGCCGGTCAAAAGATCCCCGCGATTATGTTGACGCTCACCACCGACGATCCGCAGCCTGACAAGATGCAAGTCCGCATTTGGGTGGGCGACGATGCGCGGCGGCTTCCTTTGCGCATAACCGCCTCGACCGAATACGGCGCGGTTCGCGCAGATCTGATCATCGTTCCCAACAATCCAAAGTGAAGTTGCCTTGAGCCAATGAAGCGAGGATTCGTTAACCCGCGTGTAGTCACGAAAATCGCGTTCTGGACGACAAGTGCCTGCATTCTGATTGCCGTGGTCGCCTGCCTTCTGGCGATTTGGGACTTTGCCAAGACCGATGTGCTTTGGCGCACGGTCTCGACCTGTGCGGTCATCGGCGGCGGCATGGTTGCTTTCTATATCCTGAACGGCCTATTTGACCGACCGGAAGAGTAGGCCCAAACCCCTCATCAAAATAGTAAGTACGTGGAAAAGCTGCTGCCGCCGCCGACTCTCTCTGATATTGACAATCATTTTCATCTTTCTGCATACTGCTCAACAGCTCCCTCCTCTCTTTTGCGGGAGAGTCGGAAGCGCCAGAATTTCATGCTGCAGTCTTTCATCATCATTTTGCGCGAAGGCTTCGAGTCCTTCTTGCTCGTAGCGATCATCTTTTCGTATTTGCGGAAGTCGGGTCAGCGACACCTTTCAGCCGCGGTGTATGCGGCTATCTCGATCGCCCTGGTGGTCAGCGCGGGGCTCGGTTACCTGCTCTTTCAAATGCAGACCGGCAACGAGGAGTCAGTCGAAAGATATTTCGGCGCCAGCGTTTCGCACTTTCTGGGGAACGAAGCGTTGCGCGAAGCGGTACTCGGGGTAGTCGCAATTGTGATGGTGGCGTCGCTGGTGATCTACATGTGGCGACACGGCGCGAAAATGAAAGAGCGAATGGAAGAACGACTCGGAGCAGTTTCGACGAAGCGCTCAGGCTGGATGGCTTACGCGGGAATTTTTCTCTTCACTTCCCTCATGATCAGCCGCGAAGGAATGGAAACAGCGCTGATGCTTCTACAAGTACGGACTCCGCGGATGATTTGGGGCGCGCTGCTCGGACTTGCAGCGGCGATCAGCCTGGCCTGGGCTTGGGGAAGATTTGGTCACCTGATCAATGTGCGACGATTCTTTCAAGTCACCGGAATTTTTCTCCTGCTCTTCATGGTCCAGGTAGCGATCTATTCGTTTCACGAATTTTCCGAAGCGGGGGTGCTGCCTAACAGCGAAGCCATTCAGGCCGCCACCGAAAAGTTCTCACCCGAAGGCGTGTACGGCCAATGGTTTTCCGTGGTGATGGTAGGCGTGTGCGCGATGTGGCTAGTGGGAGCTTGGGTTATGGATCGAATCAAGTTTCACGCACCGAGAACCGCGCCTGTCATTGGGATGAAGTAGTTTCTCGTCCATCAAGTCCGCAAATGAAAAGGGCAAGCCGTGAACACCGGCTTGCCCTTTTGTTTAATGGAGCAGGTTCTCCTTGCGTCCATGGTTTGTTAAAGCTGCTTACGGACTTGGAATTCTCGAACCGCGCGCACCATTCGGCGACCCCGGACGCGGAGCTGCGTTAAAGGTCGCTTGATCGTCGGCGCCTGCGGCTTGTTCGCCGCCACCACTGCTGCCGTGGCAAATGCAACCACCGGTGTTGTCCGTATCACAGTTGTTGTGGTCCCAGTTGTTTGCGGTTCCACAACTACCGCTGCCTAACGACTGGTCGTAGGCGTCGAACTCGCCGTTGCCTTTCATTTTGTTATGGCTGAAAGTGTTACCCGTCGCCGACGGATCTACATAAATCCCGTCGTACACATTGTTGAGCGACGTGTTATGAGAAACATCGGCCCCGGTAGTTTCCACGATGTCAATTCCATCGAATGACCCTCCGGACACCTTATTGTGAGTAATCACAGGACCGGTCGCTTGGAACGAATAGATGTTCACATCATTCGACGACGCCTCGTTATGGTCAATAGTAACGGCACCGGGATTGAAAAGAAGAATCCCAGTCGACACGACGGATTGCGGTGTATAGACATTGTCGGTCACGGTATTGTGTTGCACCGTAGCCGTCGCACCGGCGCTGATTTGAATGCCGTTCTGAGCAATAAGCGCCGTTGGACCCACACCGGTAGCGTCATTGTCTTTTACCTCGGCGCTGGAGCCCACGTTAGAAACAACGATGCCACCTTTTTGGTAGTTATCGATGATGTTCTTCTGGATTACCGCACTGCCGACCTGACCCTCTGATTGACGGCCCACTAAAATTCCGATTCCATTTTGACATCCACTGAACGGATTGTCTCGGATCTCTGTGATGTGGTTTTCGCGAATATTGGCGGAACCACCACTATCCACACGTACACCCCATCGAATCGAATCGCAACCACCACCGCCTGGTCCAGTGATCGTGAATCCACGGATGGTTACATTCTGCACGCCCGCAACGTCAACGATCGCTTTGTTCCCGGTCATAACGGCGGGAGCTTGAATGATTGCCGCCAGCGGCTTGTCGGACCGCAGCGTCAGATTGTTTTTGCCTGTGGGGATGGTTACTTGCTCGACGTATGTCCCCGGGCAAACAACTATTTCGCTACCAGGTGCAGCCGCAGTGACCGCAGCCTGAATTGTTGAGTACTGTGAGTTCTTACAATTGCCGACCGTAATTTTCGGCCCGGCAAATGCGGAAATTGCACTGATCAAAAAAATCCCGGCGCCCAGGCAAATCGTGAGATATGTTTTCTTTCTCAAAGCCTGCATTTCGTTCTCCTTTGACAAGACTAGATACTCCCGTTGAAAGATCGACCCAACTGGCGAGGACAAATATCCCGCCAAAGAGTCAGAAACTAATTTCAGAAGATCGCGAGGTGTTCATCGGGAAGCGGGAAGCGAGCAAGAGAAACCTTGGGAGCTTTCGGCTTCTAACACCACACGCATCGCCAAGTGACCGCAGTCAATTAGCGATAGGAAAACTCTCTCTCTCGAGTTAAGAGCACGCGTAATTTACAAACCTGTAAGTTCTCTGTCAACCGGTCAATATATCCTTGAGAGATCAGAGCAGCCAGCCTCTGAACCTGTGGCTGGCTGCTCTGGTTATGCTGCTTGATTAGTGGCCCTTCTTCTTCAGGATCTTGTCGCCGGGTTGGGCGTGGGCCTGCTCGCCTTCAAGAATTGCGCCGATACGGCGAACGTTGTTGATAACGCCGAAGTCGCCTAGGTACGAATAGGCTCGCAAATTCCTTGGCGGCTTCGGACCGACAACGTAGGCTGCGTTGAACTTGTTGTCGTTCCAATACGACTCCCAATCGAACTCGTCATTATCGTAAGTACCACGAGCACGAATGTGTCCTTCCCTGTCCAAGTCGAACGGATCATTGCTCACCAGCGTATTCACGAAGTCATTCTCTTTAATGATCGCTCCACCGACCGAGTAGAGAAACCACGGTACTCCAGTGTCACTTCCATTAAAACTAATCGACGGCCAGTACTGCGAATTCGTAAACCTGTTCCGTCGAATGATGCGGCGCTTGAGGGCTTCTTTGGCGTCTTTTTCACTGGTGTTGACCATGCCCGCGCCGTTGCCGATGTCGATACTCACACCATCCTGAACGTTATTGCCTTCGATACGATACGTCTTGATATGCGAGGTGTTCGTGCCCGTGTCGAACGCAAAATCACCAAAGTAAACCGAGCCGTACAGATCCGAGATATCACAGTCTTGCAGAGTGAAGTCATCGCCGATGATCTCAATCGTTTTGTTTTGGCCCGGAGGGTTGGTGCCAATGCCCAAGCCGGCAAGGGTGACATGATCACCTTCGACAAAAATCCCGCTGGGACCGAAATCATTCGTTGCTTCGGTCGTAATGAGCGCCTGTACTTTCTTGAATTCCTTGATGTCTTTCCCTTTTGCATCGACGCCCTGAATGGTAATGCCACTCTTCGCTCGGCTGATGAATAGACCAAACTGATAGGTCCCGCCGATATCTACCAGCGTCCGACCGGCTGCGGTTTCGTCGTAAACACCCGGATAAACCTTAATCGTGTCTCCGGGTGCAGCCGCATCAATCGCCCCTTGAATTGAATTAAAGCACCCATTTGAACCGCTCGGATTCACGCATGAAGTAGCGGCCTGAGCGGCAACGGTTAAGATTCCAAGCAGGGCTGCCAAAACGGCTAGCCTTGCCACAGGGAAAAGTTTCGTAAGTTTCATGATTCTTCTATGACCTCCTATGAATGAAATTAACGATCGCTTCCCGACACGACCGAGACTGGCGAGACAAACTGCTAACGCCAGAGGGCATAAATCAAGACTGAATTGATCGCGAGGTGTTTTTCGGAAGCATAAGCGGGCAGGCCGGGCGAACCCTTGGAGGCTTAGGGCTTCTAACACCACACGCACCGTCGGGTGTTCGCACCCAGCCGCCGGTGGAGAATTGCAAGGAAGAGCGTGCGTACTCTCGTAACTTCAAAATAGGACTTGCGGTGACGCCAAATTACGTTGATGCTACGGGGACACACGAGCCGAAAGCCGAGACTTCCGGCTCGTGGCCTTTACAACTCTAGTCCGAGCCGCGGGCTACGGCGCCACGTTCACGCGAATGTGGTTGCGGTCGATAATCTGCGTGCCATCGAGGGCTTGCAGAATGATGTCGAACTGCCCTGGCTCAGCAAACGTCGGAGGCGCATAGGCACCACCCAAGAACGCCTGAAAGAAACCAAATGCGTAGTTCTCAGAATTCTGCGTGACGTTTGCGTTGCCCTCGTCATCTACAATAAACGGAAAGAGGAAAGCCTGATCGCGCCATTGGTAGCCAGACAGTCCTGGTCCAGGAGTCCCTGGTTCAAGGGTCAATGTCCTATAGCTAGTGCCGGGGCCCGCGTCCACGTCGTACAGAAGCTGGAACGTGTGTCCGCTTAGATTCGTCGTGGCCCCATTGAGACCGGTCGCGACCGAGAATGTGAAGTTCCAAGCTGCTCGCGTTGTGTTATTGGATTGCGATCCGTTAGCCATGGACTGCGGTCCCGAGGCAACATTGAAATTCAAAACACCGTCAGCGTAATTATCAGTCGATACGACGGTCGGTCCTTGCCGATAAAGAACCATCATTCCGAGTTCGATGCCCGCAGCTTCATTTCTCGCGAGTCCGAAGTTCTCGGCAGGTATTCCGCTACCAACGAACAGGTTTCCGGGACTGGCTGGATCCTGAGCGGTAATGTCCGGCGCGGCGTTGACAACATAGTTCCACGCAACAGCATTGCAGCGAGTGTCGAAGACGTAGCCCGGGCTACCCGGTACGGTGGTGTTCTGCGCGGGCTGTTGCACATCACCGTGCGCGAGATGAGCTGCTGATGCATTGGCGCTCACACTGATGGGCTGAAAACTCCCGTTACCAGTCTTATGGCACAGGTCAATTTTTGGGGCCGGCGCAGCGGAAGCAGTGGGTTCTGTGGCCGCGCTGCCCACCGCGATAAGCAATGCAGCAACGCCCAGGGTCGCCAGCGTCAACATCCTTCTAAGATTCATTGAGTTCTCCTTTTGAATTTGTGGGTGGTCAATTTCTCTTGCAACCGGGGCCTGGCGAGACAAACTTCAACGCCAGAGGTACATGAACTAATTCTTTTCCGCGGGTGTCTTTTCGGGAGAAGCGGCAAGCGGGCAAGAGAAACGTCTTGGGGGCTGTCGACTTCCAACACCACGCTGGCGTCGGGTGTCCGCACCCATCCGACGGCGGTAATACTGTTAAGAGCGTGCGTACTCTATATCGCCGCGTTGACAGAGTCAACGTGCCAGCGCGCAGCTTGCACGAAAAAAATGTGCGCCGGTATTTTGCGGCTTATTAAACTGAGACTGCAAAAGGTAGATACTCTCAAGTCAGCCCGGATTCCAATACCCGCGCGGACTAATTTTTTCTCCAAAAGGGCGACGCCCGACAACGGATGTCAGGTTGCCGCGACGGGCTGTCGCCTCGGTGTGATAACCAGCACTGCCGACATAGCTTTGAGGGCGAGCCGCAAACTGGCTCGCCCTGTCTAGCTTGTGCCGCCCTCGGCGTTACTTGCCGTATCCGGTCCGTATGGCATGAGTCCATCACTCGTGTCCGTTCTCAGTAATCCCTTGGTCCATGATCCAAGCCGCGCATTTCACGGGGGTGTTTGAGAGAAGCGGTAAGCGGGGCAAAGAGACACGGCTGGTGCACAGGCTTCTGGCTCGCTTTGAAAGTCCGCTCAATCAAATGGTCAAGCAACCGTCGAGACGTCGTCGAAGCAATTCCGACGCGCTTCAAATCAGCAACCGATCTTTCGCATGATGGCATTCGCAGAATCGATTAGGGATTGTCCCTGCGCGGCAGTCAGCTTGCCCGCTCGCATAAAACCGTTGACCTGATTAATGAAAACTGCGAGGTCGTTGCAGGCAAGCTTGATGTCGCTTTGATTCAAGCTCTTTACCGCACTCGCCAGTTTCTGATCAAGGCTTTGTCCCTGCCCTTGATTCAGAATACCCTGACTAACGAGGGTATCAACGCTACCGACCACTTGCTGAGTCGCGCCCGCCGGCGTTAGTACCGTCACCGTGAATGAGCACGATGCCGCATTGTTGGAAGTGTCCGTCGCCGTGCACGTGACCGCGGTGTTCCCGACCGGGAATAAAGAGCCGGAGGATTGCGAACAACCAGCCGTCACGGCGCTGCAGCTGTCGATTGCCGTTGGAGACGCATAGCTCATCAGCAGACTTGTCGCGCCAAGGCCGGCGGTGCCGCTGACATTCGCCGGACAAGTGATCGCCGGCGGTGTCGTGTCAACTACGATTACGGTTCTCGTGGCGGTCGATGTTTGCGAACCGCTACTCGCCGAATAGGTGATCGAATAGCTGCCCGGTGTGTTTGAGTCAACGGTGCCTGTAGCTGTCGCGACCAGCGAGCCGCCGCAAGCATCGATGGCCGGCGCACCCGGATCGATGAACGATCCGTGGCATTCGACCGTCAACGGATTTGCTCCGTTGAGCGTGATTACCGGCGCGCCACCGGTCGATTGACATGAAGAGAATTCAGAAGTGTTGCCATTCGGATCGGTTGCGTTGGCGGTAATCACGGACTGACCAGCTGGAGTTGTGCCGCTGAAAGTGAAATTCGCCGTGCAATCCTGATCAGTCGTGACCTGAATTGATCCGAGATAAGTTTGTCCCTCGCCTGAACCCGATCCATCGCATTGTGAGTTCGCGAAGAATTCGATGGTGAACGTGGTGTTCGGAGCACTGTTGAGCGTTCCCTGCACGGTGGCCGTGTTGCCGTTAACGCAAACTGAACTCAGCACCGGCGCGTTCTGCAGATTGTTCGCGCCTTGATCGACATCGCAAGCATCGTTGGCGGTCGCGCCGTCCTGTGCATCCAGATCGTTGCCGGTCAAATTAATATCGATGCCAATTCCGTCGTTGCCAAAAATCGAATTGCCAGTGACGTGATTATGCAAGGTCGGTTCCGCACTCGCGGTACTTCCTGCAATGGACACGCCGACACCAGGAACCGTGACTGAGCCCGAGGCAATCGGAAACACTCCCGGCAAATTAAAAGCGATGACGTTTCCTGCTCCCGGGGCGGTCCCACCGATCAAATTGTCGGAAGCGCCTTCGAAGACAATCACTCCGGGCCCGTGGTTTCCCAACGGTTGTGTGCCGGTAAGATCGGTCCCGATAAGATTCCCCTGAATCGTATTGCGGGCCGTACCGCGGTTGACTCCCCCGAATGGGGCATCATCGATATGAACGCCGTGACCGACATTGCCCGATAAGAGATTTCCCGCACCTGGTTCAGTTCCGCCAATTAAGTTGTCAGAAGCGCCGCTATCGATGCGAACTCCGTCAATATTGTTTGCCAACGCACTCGTGCCTGCCGCGTTCGTGCCAACATAATTTCCCTGAATCGTGTTGTTTTGAGTGGCGCCCAGAAGCGTAACGCCGGCAGCATTTGTGAAGATGTTGTCACCGAGCCAAATTCCAGCTTGGGTATTTCCGGAAGAAACGTTCCGCGCGGCCGCGGTCGTTCCGCCGATCAAATTGTGATCGCCGCCAAGAATCGAGATGCCGATCAGATTCGGCATCGCAACTGTGCCGGTTATGTCTGTCCCGACATAATTACCCTGGACAACATTCTGCTGAGCAGGATAAAGACTGCTGGCGGCGGAAACGTTTGCAGTCTGCAAATTAATGCCGCTAAGTGTGTTGTTCGACACAACGTTCCCCGCTCCCGGAGTCGTGCCGCCAATCATCGTTTGCGAACCGCCGAGCACGCCTATCCCAGCGAACGAACCGCTGGTGCCATTCCCTATCGGCTGCGTCCCCGTCACGTCGGTACCAATCAAGTTGCCCTGAAGTGTGTTATTGGCAGCCAGCGAAAGAATGCTGCCGTTGACTGTGTGGAACCCTGGCTGGATCGCGATCCCCTGATTCCTATTGCCCGAAATGATATTGCGCAGCGCCACGCTCGTACCGCCAATGGTGTTAGTCGACGAGCCGGTAACAAATACGCCGATGCGATTGCCCAGCGCACCTGTGCCGAGTCTGTTCGTTCCGATCAGGTTTCCCTGAACCAGGTTGTTCGACGATTGGGCGGTGACTACGTTCGAGGCAACCGCGGCGGCAATGGAAACTCCGTTGTTGGTATTGCCGGCAATTACGTTTCGGGATTGCGCAGTCGCCCCACCTATCGTGTTGTTTGACGAACCATTGATGAGGACGCCGTTGCCGCCGTTCGCCGATGCGATCAGACCCGTGGTGTCGGTGCCGATAAAGTTTCCTTCAATGAAATTCCCCGCACTGGTACCTGCGGTCTGTATTCCATTCCCACCGAATCGGTTGATTACGAGGCCGCGAATTGTATTTCCTGAAGCGTTGAGCTGAAATCCGCGAGCGGCGACATTCGCTCCGTTAATCTCGATTAGCAGTACAGCATTGTCCCCGGCCGCGAGCGTGTTGGGACTCGATCCAGGCTGGGTATAACCGTCAATGATTACGGGTTGATTGATATTGTTGAGGCTGGTTGCAGGCGTGATGGTGTGTACGCCCGGGCCCGGAATATTGAAAGCAATCGTGTCCATTCCGGTTGCGGTCGCATTCGCTTGTTGAATCGCCGCACGCAGAGTGCAATGCCCCGTGCCGTCGTTACAGAATCCGTCACCCGTGTTCGCATCGCCACCGTCTCCGGTCGAGTCGACCACAAACGTCGTCGGCGAAGGAGGTAGCGAAACGGTAACCGTGAAAGAACACGACGCAGAGTTATTCACGGAATCTGTGGCAGTGCAATTCACCGTGGTCGTGCTTAGCGGAAAACTCGAGCCACTCGGCGTAGAGCAACTCACCACCGGCACACTACAGTCGTCGGTCGCAATTGGCAGTGCGTAATTGACCACTGCCCCGGTTCCATTGAGGTTTGTGAACGTGAAAATGTTGGCAGGGCAACTAATCGACGGCGCACTGGTATCGTGATTCCGAGTGACCGTCATCTGATCGATCAAAGCTCCGCACGATCCATTGTCGATCTTTCGCTGGAAAAGATTTGTCCCGTATCCAAGACCGGTTACGGTGGTCGTCGCGGCGAATGGATCGGTGATTGTTCCGACACCGCTGACTAGCTCCCAAATCGCAAATCCGACGGCCGCTGTGTTGCCGGTTAACGTGGCTGTGGACATTTCACAAAGAATTTGATCGGGACCAGCGTTGGGAGTCGTCGGCGTCTGTTGCCTGTCGATCCCGACAATGTCGTCGCCGTTTTGACAAGTTCCATCATCGACCGTCCAGCGGAAGAAATTGCTACCATAACCCAGGTTCGTGACCTGCGTGGCCGGATTGTGCGGATCGACGATCGTTCCCGATCCACCCACGAGACTCCACGTTCCAGTTCCTAATGCGGGTACATTCCCCGCCAAAGTCGTTGACGTGCTTTCGCAGATAGCCTGATCTGGTCCTGCATTCGCCAATGGACGCGCGCGCACCATGAAACTCGTCGATGCACTGGCATCAGGGCAGCCGCTTGTGCTTGCCGTCGCGACGATCGAATAGCTTCCCGGCGCAAGGCCACTCAATGTAGTGATCAAGTTCGTCCCGCTGCCGAGATTTGGATTTGGAGTTGGCCCAGTTAAAGACCAACTAATGGTCGCGCCTGAAAGATTGTTTCCATTAAGCGTGAGATTGATCGGTTGCGAGGCACTCTCGCAGAAATCAGGCACACTCCCGCTAATTGCAAGCGATGCCGGACAGCCCGACGGCTCGTGGACGTCGAGGTGATTCGCGACGGGAACGAACAGCGGCAGAATCGTCGAAGTAAAAGTATTCAGGTCGATTCGGCTGATCGTGCTGTCCTGCCGGTTCGCAACCAAAGCTACGTTGTCACCCTCGACAATTGTGGCGCCGCGCGGATCTCGACCGACCGACACGGTAGCTATGACCGCCGGAGTCGTTGCGGCTGCGTCGATTATCGAAACGTTCTGATCGTCGCTGTTGGGAACAACCGCCAGGCCATTTCGAGAAACGTCAGGCTTCGCTCCCGGATTGTGCCCGACCGAAACTGTTCCCTTCCGTGAAAACGGAAAAGCCGACAGATCGAGGACGGCTACGGTGTTGTTACCGATTGAATTAACCACCGCGATCGATCGATCAGGATTCGCGCCCATCTTGATGGGAAAATTCCCAACGGGAATCCGGGCACTTACTATTTCTCCGGGTGTTGTTTGCGTGATATCGACAACCAATACTTGCCCTTCGAAGCTATTGCCGAACGCCACCAGCGCATAGTGATTATCAGAAGTGATCACGACATCGCGCGGACCACCCTGGGCCAGACCTGTTCCCACCGGAATCGCAGCCGTGATGGCCGGCGGCGCCGCAGTCAAATCAACCACCGAAATGCGGCGATTGGTCACGTCACACGCGACTGCGATCGAGCCGTCCCGGCTGATTGAAAGTCCGGTTGGTGTTCCGCCGATCGGAATTGTCGAGGTTACAACCGGCGGTAGGTTGGTTAAATCCACGATCCCCAGCGTGTTTGTGGAACTGGGAAAAGTTGTCACCAGCGCACGGGTGCCGTCGGGCGTTAGGGCGACGTCCAGAGCTGAATCAAGGTTTGCTACGCTCGATACCAGCGCCACTGGTTGCGCACTCAGGTCGATGACGCTCAGGCCTCCCTGAGGTCCACTAATCTGATTTGTGACGACCGCAAATTTCGCCGGCGGAGGCGAGGGCAAACTGTAAGTGCTCGATGCGAAAAAGGATTTCTTTCGATCCAGATCGGCGAACAAAGATGCACGAGGGTTAGGGCGCAAGCTGTAACGCTGCGCACTCGGATCAACCCGATCGGTTCTTGCAGAACTGACAAAGAAGACGCCGCCAAGCGCTATGCCCAGGAGCATGACGAATGCGCAGAAGAAAATTAGCCGTTCGAGTTTGGAATCGAGACACACAGACGTCGAGGCGGGCCGGAGAGATTTCATTGATTCACCTTTATTTTCCGATTCACTTGAAGCCAGGCTCAGGTGAAACGGGGGTATTCAATCCGGAAGACGCAGGTAAAATGAAAACTTCCTCAAGTAAGGAATAAAGAATTAGCAGATGCCTCGAGGTGGGCGCATCCTACTAAACTGACGCGTCAGTTTCAAGCTTCTGGAACGAAAGACGAGGCCATATTTCTAGCGATCAACTACTTTGCGAATTGCGCGGCAAGCTCACGTTTCAAGAGCTTTCCGGTCGGACCTTTAGGAATGTCTTCAACGATGCGAATTGTCTTCGGGCATTTGTAGTCCGCGAGTTCGGATTGGCAATGCGCAATCAGTTCTTCTTCCGTGGCTTGCTTCCCTTCCTTCAACACAATGAACGCGGCGACCTCTTCGCCGTAGAGTTCATCCGGTACGCCGATCGTCGCAGCGGCCGCGACCGCCGGATGCTGATAAAGCACTTCGTCGATCTCGCGCGGATAAATATTCTCGCCGCCGCGAATGATCATGTCTGATTTGCGATCGACGATGAAAAAGAAGCCGTCTTTGTCGCGATAGCCAACGTCGCCGGTGTGAAACCAGCCGCCGCTAAAAGCCTTCTCAGTCGCCTCGGGATTTTTGAAGTAGCCTTTCAGAATGTTTTCGCCGCGCAAAACGATCTCGCCGAGTTCGCCGTCAGGAACGTCGTTATCGTCACCGTCAACAACTTTCATTTCGTTTCCGATCGGCAAGCCGCACGAGCCGGGACGGCGTCGTTCGTCGGTCGGATTGAAAGTCGATCGGCAGGTCGATTCGGATAATCCGTAGCCTTCAATTACCGGGCAATTGAAAGTCTCTTCGAATTTCTTCATCACTTCGGCGGGTACTGGCGCCGAGCCGCACATCGCGAAGCGAAGCTGGTTCGTTTTCAATCCTGATGGAACGCCATCGGGGTAGGTATTGAGCAGCATCGACAACATCGTGGCGACCGAACCAAACGAAGTAATTTGGTAATCAGAGACGAGGTTCCAGAACTTCTTAGCGGAGAACTTGGGACTGATGACGGTTGACGCACCCGCATACAACGCCGACATAGTCGTGACGGAAACTGCATTCATGTGAAATAGCGGCATGATCGTCAACAGGCGGTCATTCTCAGTGAAGTTCAGCCACTGACTGATTTGCCGGGCGTTCGCAATGAGGTTGCCGTGCGTGAGCAGACAGCCCTTTGGCTTTCCAGTCGTGCCTGAGGTGTAGATGATGATGGCGTCATCTGCCGGGCCAATAGCGTCAGAAGCCCGACCGTCAGGGAGGGCCGCTGTGGCGAGCTGCCCTCCCTGACGCTCGGGCTTCTGACACTCTCGCGTCGCCCATGCTTCATCATCAAAATTAATAATCGATCGCAGATGCGGAAGTTTTGTCTTAATGTTTTCAATGACCGGTTGAAATTCGGAATGCACGAGAATCGCCTTCGCTTCAGAATTATTCATCACGAATTCGATTTCATGTTCTTTTAGCAGCGAATTCACCGGACCCGCCAACGCCCCGAGTTTCCAGCACGCGAAGTAAGCGATGATGTACTCAGCGCTGTTCGGCATCAGCAGGCTGACCACATCGCCTTTGCGGATATCATTAGCCGCGAGCAGCGTCGCCGCGCGATCTACTGCCGCTCTAAACGCGACGTATGTGAATTGCCGACCATCTGCTTCAGAGAACAAGAAAGGTTTCTGCGGCGTGTTCGCAACTCTTTCTTGAAGCAAGTCGTAGATGTTTCGATACGAGTCCGTCATTGGCTCCCTATACTAAATTGTCGTGCCGCTGATCCAAAAGCCGTCGCCGCTTCGCTCTGCCGGCGCTCTTCAAATCTGTTGTAGAATGCGCGCGCTCTGCGTCGCTGGTTTAGCTGAGGATAACAATTCTGCGAACTCACCTCTTATTAGTCGCCGTCGCGGTTCTGATCACCTGTGGCAATTCAGTTCTTGCGCAGGACAACTACGAAATCCAGGTTTACGGTTCAGAAACAATCCCGCGCGGCGTCACCATGGTCGAGCTGCATAACAACTTCACGGCGAAAGGGGCAAAGACAACTAGCAATGGAACGCTCCCGACGCATCATGCCTGGCACGAAACGATCGAGATCACGCACGGCTTCAACGATTGGTTCGAGACGGGCTTCTACCTTTTCACGAGCGCGCGCAACGGCAACGGACTCGACTTTGTCGGCTCGCACATTCGTCCGCGCTTTCGCGTCCCGCCGAAATGGAAATGGCCGGTGGGCGTTAGTCTTTCGCAGGAGATTGGATGGGTGCGACGTCGGTACTCGGAAGATCAGTGGAGCTGGGAGATTCGCCCGATCGTCGATAAGGAATTGGGCAAGTGGTACTTGTCATTCAATCCTGCGCTTGAACGAGGGTTAAGCGAGCCCGGGACCAAACGCGGATTCGAATTTGCGCCGGCATTCAAGATCGCTTACTCAGCGACCAGAAAAATTGACGTCGGCATCGAGTACTACGGCGGGCTTGGACCGCTGCACAAATTCGACTCAAAGAGCGAGCAGCAGCATAAGATTTTTCCGGCAATTGATCTCAATGTTTCACCGAAGTGGGAATTCAATTTCGGCGTGGGCGTAGGTCTGACCGGCAGCACAGATCATTTGATTCTCAAGATGATCATCGGGCGGCGTTTTGAGTTGGGGAAGAAGCCCGCGCCCGCTTCCTCGCCAGAGTGACGGCCTGATCTCCCGCGTTGTTCATGGTATAGTCCTCAACAAAACAAACATGGATACTTACAAGAACTTCATTGGCGGGACATGGATCGAGTCGTCGTCCGCGAAGACTGTCAACAACATCAATCCGGCAAACACGGACGACATCATCGGCACTAATCGACAGGCGACGCGCGAGGAAGCGCGGGCGGCGGTTGAAGCCGCGGCCGAAGCTTTCGAGGGATGGCGACGCACCCCAGCGCCGCAACGCGGCAAGATCGTGGCGAAGGCCGCGCGCTTGATGGAAGAAGCAAAGGAAGAACTGGCGACAATTCTCACTCATGAAGAAGGCAAAACGATTTCTGAATCGCGCGGCGAGTTGCAGCGCTCGATCAACGTGGCTGAATTCTGCGCCGGCGAATCGCGTCGCATGAATGGCGAAACGATTCACTCCGAGCTGCCTTCGAATTTCGCTTACACCATCAAGCAACCGCTCGGTGTCGTCGCCTGCGTCACTCCGTGGAACTTTCCGGTCGCGATTCCGACCTGGAAAATCGCGCCCGCGCTGGTCGCCGGCAACACAGTCGTATTCAAACCGGCGACGATCACGCCGGGTACGGCGGTGCGCATCGTGCAGATTTTCGAAGAGGCCGGCATTCCACCGGGCGTTTTGAATTTGTTTCTTGGTTCGGGCTCAGATGCGGGCGAAGAGATCATCAATCATCCCGCGGTAAAAGCAGTCTCGTTCACCGGGTCGAACCCCGTCGGTATACGTTTGTACGAATCAGTTTCGCGGCGCGGCGCGAAGTGCCAATGCGAAATGGGTGGAAAGAACCCCGTCGTTGTTTTGGAAGATGCCGACCTCGATCTTGCGGTCGAGAACACGGTGCAGGGCGCCTTCGGATCGACCGGACAACGCTGCACTGCGACGAGCCGCGCGGTGGTCATCGATAAGATCGCTGACGAGTTCGTCGAGCGAGTCTCTAAGCGAGCACAGTCGATGCGCATCGGTGATGGCATGGATCCGCAAACTGAAATGGGCCCGAGCGTCGATGAAGGCCAATTCAAGACGGTGCTGGAATACTTAAACATCGGCCGCGAAGACGGCGCGACTTTGGTTTGCGGCGGTGAACGCGCAAGCGGCAACGGCCTTGACAAAGGGTTCTTTGTCCAGCCAACGGTGTTCGATCACGTCACGCCGGATATGCGCATCGCGCGCGAAGAAATATTCGGGCCGGTGCTGTCAGTTCTGCGCGTGAAAGATTTCGAAGAAGCCATGACGGTCGCGAACGACACTGAGTTCGGCTTATCGTCTTCAATTTTCACGAACGACGTCGCGCGGATGTTTCGCTTCGTTGACGAGATCGAAACGGGCATGACTCACATCAACTCGCCGACGACCGGAGGCGAAGCGCATATCCCGTTCGGCGGGATCAAAGGCACGGGCATCGGCGATCGCGAGCAGGGCTCGACCGCGCTCGATTTCTACACTGAATTGAAAGTCGTATATGTTGACTACACCGGAAGAAAACGCGAAGGGAACCTTTACTAGAATGACCAACAATTACCCCCGAATCCTGGGCAGTGCATTACTTGTCTTAGCCTGCGCTGTTGTCACCGCCGCTCAAGCCATCGAGAGCGTTTACACGAGTCTTTCCACGAAAGCCTGTCGCACAATTAGATCGACAGAAGCCGGAGGCGGATCGTATGTCGGCATCTGTCCCGGCGTCGGTGGTTACAAGCTGCAATCCGAAGAAGGCGATCTGCGACAGAACATTCAGGTCATCACGCCAAGCGGACAGAAACACTCGCTGGAACTTTGGAACGTCGTGGGCTCGAGCTTTTCTGCCCTTGGCGAAAAAGCTGAATGGCGCGTCAAACGTCAGGGCGCAAAAGTCACTCCGCTCGCGCTGATCGTTCGTTACAACGTCGCGGATCCCGAAGGCACGGGCAAAGGCACGTCGTGGCTCGCCGTAGCGAAGATCACCGCGGCAAAAGTTTGCGTCACCGACAAAATCGCACCCGGCCCGAATCAGAATGTCTCCGCGCGCACTGCTGCGGATGCGGCGGCGAGTAAACCCTGTCTGAGCAGCGACGGGAACTAAGACCTGAAGACAAGATGCTTATTCAAAGGACGTAATCATGAGTACTGCTGAAGCCAAGACCAATACGCAATCATCAGAAACCGTTCGCAAACATAAGGAGTTTCTCTTCCCTGCGGTCGCCACCTACTACCAGGAGCCACTCGCGCTGGTGAAAGGCGAAGGCTTTCACGTCTGGGACGACAAGGGTGACAAGTATCTCGACGCCTTTGGCGGTGTGTTGACGGTCAGCGTCGGACACGCCAACCCCGTGGTGAACAAAGCGATCATCGATCAGGTTAATACGATTAGCCACACTTCGACGCTCTACGCCAACAAGCCGCAGTCGGATCTGGCGGAGAAGCTCGCGCAGATAACTCCGGGTAAGTTGAAGAAGTCTTTCTTCACTAGCAGCGGCACCGAAGCTGATGACACCGCCGTGCATGCAGCAAAGCTCGCAACCGGCCGTCATGAAATCGTCGTGCTGCGTCACGCCTATAGCGGACGATCGGCGACTTCCCTTTCGGCAATGGGTCATGCGCCGTGGCGTCCGTTGCCGCCGCAGGTGAGCGGCTTCGTTCATGCGCGCGCGCCGTACTGCTATCGCTGTCCGTTCAAGCTGACTTACCCGGAATGCGGACTAGCATGCGCGAACGACATCGAAGAGTTGATCATGACGACGACCACCGGCGAGATCGCCGCGTTCATGGCTGAACCTATCCTCGGCGTCGGCGGATTCATCGTTCCACCAGCGGGTTATTTCGAACGCGCCGTTGAAATCACGCGCAAGCATGGCGGGCTGTTCATCGCGGACGAAGTGCAAACTGCCTGGGGCCGCACCGGCGAAAAGTGGTTCGGGATTGAGAACTGGAACGTCGAGCCCGACATCATCACCTCGGCGAAGGGACTCGGCAACGGCGTCCCGATCGGGATCACCGTCGCAACTCCGGAAGTCGCAGACAAGTTCCCAGGTCTGACGTTCTCAACATTCGGCGGCAATCCAGTCTCATGCGCTGCGGCGTTGGCAGTTCTCAAAGTTATCGAGGACGACAACTTGAGAAAGAACTCAGCGGTGGTTGGGGCTTACTTCCGTGAAAAACTCGAAGGCTTGAAAGAAAAATACCCGGTCATCGGCGACGTACGGGGCATGGGCCTAATGCAGGCGATGGAACTTGTGAAAGACCGCGAAACGAAAGAACCCGATCCGCAGTCAGTCGTGAAGGTCTTCGAAGAGACCAAGAAGCGTCGGGTGCTGGTCGGCAAAGGCGGCCTCTACGGCAACGTCATTCGCACCGGCATGATGCTGAATTCCACGAAGGATCATGTGGATGAATTGATCGAAGCTTTGGATGCGAGCTTTGCCGCGGCCCAGAATTAGATCTTCTCTCTGTCTCGGTCGAACTCTGTGTCTCTGTGGCGAAACCGTCAGTAAGCAAATTCACCACAGAGACACGCGAGAACTCACAAAGACAGACTAAAGGCGTGAAACTGATCACTCCCGACCTGCGTATAGGTCTCTTCACGATCGTTCCGAAAATTCTCAATATCATCCGAGAGAGGAAATCAATGAAAGCAATTGGATTTCGCGCCACCCTGGCGTTGACGGTGGTCATTTCTTGTTGCGGCTTTCTGTCGCAAGCTTCTGCCCAACCCCTAGGCCCACCGCCAATTATCGATCGCGAACTGTTCTTCGGCGATCCGGAAATTGTCGGCGCGCAAATCTCGCCCGACGGGAAGTTCATCGCGTTCATCAAACCATTCAAAGGCACGCGGAACATCTGGGTGAAGCGCACCGAGGAGCCTTTCGATAAAGCCAAACCCGTCACCGCGGATACGACGCGTCCGATTCCTACTTACTTCTGGAGTCGTGATGGTAAATACATTCTGTTTGTCCAGGACAAAGCCGGCGACGAGAACTATCTCGTCTATGCGGTGAACCCTGCCGAAGCGCCGCCGAAGGACGCCGAGGTTCCCGCCGCGCGCAACCTTACCGATGTGAAAGGCGTGCGCGCCGAGATTTTCGCCGTGCCGCGAACCGATCCGGACGCGATCTATGTCGGCTTAAACGATCGCGACAAAGCCTGGCACGATCTCTACAAAGTGAAAATCTCAACCGGCGAGCGCACGCTCGTGCGCCAGAACACCGAGCGCATCGTTGGCTGGACGTTCGATCTGAAAGATCAATTGCGGCTGGCGACGCGCGTTAACGACGCCGGCGATACTGAAATCCTGCGAGTGGACGACAAAGGTTTCACGAAAGTTTATTCGTGCAACGTTTTCGAAGCCTGTGGACCGGTTCGTTACCACAAGGACGGGCAGCGTGTTTATTTCGAGACGAACAAAGGTTCAGGCATCGACCTGACTCAACTCGAATTATTCGATCCGGCCACCGGCAAAGAAGAAGTCATCGAAACCGATCCAATGAAGCGCGTCGATCTGGGCGACGCAACGTTCTCGGAAGTGACTGATGATTTGGTTGCGACTGCCTACATTGACGATCGCGTGCGCGTGTACTTTCGAGATAAATCATACGAAGCCGATTACAACCTGCTGAAGAAACAGTTTCCCGACATGGACATCGACTTCGCCTCCGGCACGAAAGACGAACGCCAGTGGCTGATCGACACCGGAAGCGATACCGATCCCGGCGAATGCTATCTGTTCGATCGCAACACCAAGAAGCTCACGCTCCAATATCACATTCGCGAGAAACTCAAACGCGATCAGCTCGCGCCAATGAAGGCGATTCGCTACAAGTCTTCCGATGGGCTCGAGATTCCGGCGTACCTTACCCTGCCAAAGGGTGTCGAAGCGAAGAACCTGCCGCTGATCGCATTTCCGCACGGCGGCCCGTGGGCCCGAGACACGTGGGGCTACGATGCATTCGCGCAGTTCTGGGCCAACCGTGGCTACGCAGTGTTGCAGCCGAATTTTCGCGGTTCGACCGGCTACGGCAAGAAGTTCATCGACGCCGGCAACAAGCAGTGGGGCGACGAAATGCAGGACGACATCACCTGGGGCGTCAAGTATCTGGTCGAACAAGGTATCGCTGATCCGAAACACCTCGGCATCATGGGCGGCTCGTACGGCGGCTATGCGACGCTCGCCGGCGTGACTTTCACTCCTGACTTGTATTCGGCCGCGGTCGATTATGTTGGACCATCGAACCTGAGCACGCTACTTGAAACGATTCCGCCGTACTGGGAAGCTGGACGCCAACTCTTCTATCAACGCATGGGCGATCCGACGACGCCAGCAGGTAAAGCGCAACTCGATCGGCAGTCGCCTTTGAATTCAGCCAACAAGATCAAAACGCCTTTGCTGGTCGTGCAGGGCGCGAACGATCCGCGCGTCAACAAACGCGAAGCTGATCAGATTGTCATCGCCCTGCGCGATCGCGGCTTTCCGGTTGAATACATCGTCGCGCCCGACGAAGGTCACGGCTTTCAACGTCCAGTCAATAACATGGCGATGTTTGCGCAGGCCGAGAAGTTCTTTGCGAAGTATCTCGGCGGACGTTTTCAGGAAAGCATGACTCCGGAAGTTAGCGCGCGGTTGAAGGAAATCACCGTCGATGTGAAGAGCGTCAGCCTGCCAAAGAAGGTGGAAGCCACCGCGGGTGCGCCGAAACCGGCAGCCGATCTCAGCGCGGGAACTTCCAAATACAAGGCAACGCTGGAAATTCAAGGGCAATCAATCCCGATTACCACCAGCACCGAGATAAAAGCGGACGGCGGAAATTGGATCGCAACCGAGACTGCCGAGTCGCCGGTATTCGGGACCATCACCGACGTCTCGACGATTGAGAAAGGGACACTCATTCTGAAACATCGCTCGATCAATCAGCAGGGAGTTACGATCGAACTCGATTTCAAAGACAACAAAGCGACAGGCACGATGACCCAAAACGGCCAAACCAAACCGATCATGGTTGACGTGGGCGGCGTGATTTTCGCCGATGGCGGTGGCTCGTTCGACGTGCTGGCACGTTTGCCGCTGGCGGCTGATTACGTGACTACATTTCGCAACTTCGATGTGCAAAAGCAGAAGCCGCAGGTCAGACAACTGAAGGTCGTGGGCTCTGAAAGCATCACCGTCGCTGCCGGCACGTTCAATGCTTACAAGATCGAGTCGGTGTCAACGGACGATGAAGCCGACAAGCAGACCATTTGGATCGCGAAAGACTCGCACAAAGTGATCAAGGTCGCCGCGACGTTGCCGAGCCTGGGCGGGGCGGTGCTGACGAGTGAGTTGCAGCAGTAAGTTTGTATTTCGTCCCATAGGGACGAGATATTTACAGACCTCGAAATGTCCTGAGTTTTGGCTGGCTCCGTAGGAGCGTAATGCTAGATTACGCCCCTACGGAGCCATTTGATTTATTCCTTGCGGAGTTCTATAAACATTTCGCTCATGACGGAGCGAGATCGCTCGACACTTAATTCTGCGTCTAAGAAATAATGAAAACTCTAATTCTTAACG
>JAJPKD010000282.1 GCA_021323895.1 Acidobacteriota bacterium
CGCGATTTGAATTTGCATAGCGAGCCGCGCCGTCTGATTCGCAACGTGCGCGGACTTGAATTTGTCGAATTGGCGAACGCGGACGCGTGCTGTGGCTTCGGCGGAACATTTTCGGTCAAGTATCCGGAAATTTCGGTCGCGATTCTCGACAACAAGATCGAGTCAATCGAAAAGGCTGGCGTGCGTGCGGTCGTTTCCGCCGACGCGAGTTGCCTGATGCAGATTGGCGGGCGATTGAGCAGAAATGGATCGTCGGTGCGCGCGATGCATCTGGCGGAGCTACTGGCTTCGCGAGAATAAGGCTTAGCCGGTCTGTTGCTTTTCTCTGTATGAACCAGCCAACTGAAACCGCAGAGTCGACGGGCTACGGCCCACCAAACGCTTTCGATCAGAACGCGTTGAAGGCTCTGGGCGACGAGCAGCTTCACAGCGCGCTGCGCAATCTCGTCGACACTTTTGGTAAGCGGCGCCAGGCGGCGATGAGTTCGGTTGACGACTGGAAGGTTTGCGAGACCAGGCGCGCGCCATCAAAGACGAAACGCTCGCGCATCTCGATCGGTATCTGGAACAGTTTGCGGGCAATGCCGAACGCGCGGGCGCACGGATTCATTGGGCGCGTGATGGCCGCGAAGTCTCGAACATCATCATTGAGCTGCTGCATGAACGGAATGCGAAGCGCGTCGTTAAATCAAAGAGCATGGCGACCGAAGAGATTCACCTAAACGATGCGCTCGAAGAGGCTGGCATCGAGACGGTCGAGACTGATCTCGGTGAATGGATTATTCAGCTCGCGCACGAAACTCCCTCGCACATCGTCGTTCCCGCAATTCACAAATCAAAGAAGCAGATTGCCGATCTCTTCGTCGAGAAGATCGGAATTGAACCCACAGATGATGTCGACAAGTTGACCGGCGCTGCTCGTCGCGTCCTCCGTCAGCGATTCGCGGAAGCCGATGCGGGTATCAGCGGCGTCAATTTCGGCGTTGCGGAGACCGGCACGATCCTGATTCTGGAAAATGAAGGCAACATTCGCCTGACGACCAGCCTGCCAAAGATCCATTTCGCCTTGATGGGCATCGAGAAAGTGATCCCTCGCTTTGCGGACATCGATGTTTTTCTCAAGCTGCTGCCGCGCTCCGGTACGGGCCAGCAGTTGACGACTTATCAATCCTTAATCACCGGGCAAAAGAAAAGACCCGAAGATGAAGGTCCGGAAGAATTGCACATCATCCTGATGGACAATGGCCGCTCGCGGATGCTCGCGCATCCGGTGACGCGGCAATCGCTCGCATGCATTCGTTGCGGCGCGTGCTTGAACGCGTGTCCCGTCTATCAACAGATCGGTGGACACGCTTACGGCTCGGTTTATCCCGGGCCCATCGGCGCAGTGATCACGCCGCAGTTGATCGGTATCAGCAAAGCCACGCAGTTGCCGTATGCCTCGAGTTTGTGTGGCGCGTGCCGCGAAGTCTGCCCGGTCAAGATCGATATTCCCGCGCTGCTTCTGCATCTGCGCTCTGAAATTGTGGAAGGAAGCGCGAGTGGATCTGTCGATGAGCAAGGGCCGGTCAAAAGAAAGTTCTCTGAGCATCTCGCGTTTCGTCTCTATGCCTTCGCGTGGTCGCGGCGAAGACTGTATGAGTGGAGCGCGCGAATCGCTCGTTTGTTTCAGCGAGCCGCGGTGAGGCAGGGTCGAATCGGAAAGGTCAGCGGATTGATCGCTAAGCTCGCGCCGCCGTTAGGAGCATGGACGGCCGGGCGCGATGCGCGACCGATTGCGCCACGAACGTTTCGCGAACAGTGGCGCGCAGATTCCGAGATCAAATGACCGAAACAAGTCTTGAAGCCCGGCGAGAAATTCTCTCTTCGATTCGCGAGCATCTCGCGGAGAGCAAGCGTTTCGATACTCAGGATGTGCATCCACCGACCACCGCGCGGCGAACGACATCTAAATCAGTAGCAGGTGATCGCGACAAACCAGTTATCGAACTCTTCCGGCATGCACTCGAAGCTGTCAGTGGCCATTGCTCGATTGTTCGGACTATTGATGAAGCCGCTCAGGCTGTTCAGGAGATCGTCGCCGAGCGAAAAGCTTCTGGCCCGCCCGCTACCGCAGGCGGTTCTGACTCGCACTCGCGGCGCGTCGCTGTCTCTGATTCAGCTCTCGTCAGAGCGATTCTCGGGCGGGTGAAAACCGAAGCGGCCTTTCTTGATTCTCCGAGTCAAGCGGAATTATTCGATTGCGACGTGGGAATCACGTGCGCGCAGTGGGCGATCGCGGAAACCGGCACGCTGGTGCTTGAGTCGGAACGCGAGCGAAATCGTCTGGCTTCTCTTGTGCCGCCGGTTCACGTCGCAATCATCGAAGCAAGTCGAATTCGCCGCAGCATGTCTGAGGTTCTTGAGTTGATTAAGAAGAGTGATGTTGGTCTCAGCCGCGCCGTCACTTTCATCACCGGCCCGTCGCGCACGTCCGACATCGAATTGACGCTGGCGATCGGCGTTCACGGGCCGGGAGAGTTGCACGTCATAGTGATTGACGAAGCTGCACCGCCCGCCTAATCTGCCGGAACTCCAATACGAATCATGTCGAACCAAGTTCTGCTTTGCGCTATCGATATAGATAAATCGTATGCCGGCGTCCATGCGCTGATGAGCGCTTCGTTTGAACTGCGCGCCGGAGAAGTGCACGCGCTGATTGGCGAGAATGGCGCCGGCAAATCAACGCTCATCAAGATCATCACCGGCGCCGTCGAGCCTGATGCGGGCAAGATTACTCTCAACGAAATCGCAATCAGCAATAATTCACCGCGCGTGGCCAAGCATCTGGGCATCGCCGCAATCTATCAACAGCCTGCACTCTTTCCCGAACTTTCAGTCGCAGAAAACATTGCGATCGGTTTGGAAGAGGCCTCTATCTTCAGCCGTACCGATTGGCGTGCACGCAAACGACGCGCTGCTGATCTACTCGCGCGAGTGGGCGCGCGAATCGATCCGGACGCGGAAGCCGGCGATCTCACGATGCCGCAGCAGCAGTTGGTTGAGATTGCGCGCGCGCTTGGCGCGAACGCAAAGGTTCTGATCATGGATGAGCCGACTGCATCGCTCTCGGAAGAAGACACGCAAAATCTTTTTGCGGTGATTCGTCAACTTCGCACGGAAGGCGTCGGGAGCATTTACATCTCGCATCGCCTGGAAGAGCTGCCACTCATCGCCGACCGGGTCACGGTCTTGCGCGATGGCCGCACCATCGACACGCGCGTAATGTCTGAAGTGAATCGAGAGCAGTTGATTCAACTGATGGTGGGTCGCGAACTCTCGGCAGTATTTCCAAAACGCACCGTGCAAATTGGCGACATAGTTTTGGAGTTGCGCCAGTTTGGCTGTTCCGAGTCAGGCGTTCACGACGTGAATCTTTCCGTACGGGCCGGCGAGATCGTCGGACTTGCAGGACTGGTTGGCGGCGGACGCACAGAGTTGGCACGCACAATCTTTGGACTTACGCGCGCTGATCAAGGAGAAATTTCACTGCGCGGAAAACGAGTAAATATCACCGGCGCTGCCCAGGCCATTGAATGCGGGATCGCTTACGTTCCCGAAGATCGGCGGCGGCATGGCGTAATTCTCGATCTGGCGATTAGCGCGAACATCACGCTCGCCTCACTCGATCAATTTTCGCGGATGGGCGCGCTTGATCTCTCTCGCGAAAGAGAAATTGCCGGCGATTACACGCGCAAGCTCGCAATCAAGACACCGACGATCTTCGCACCGGTAGCAACGTTGTCCGGTGGCAATCAACAAAAAGTTGCGCTCAGCCGCTGGCTGGTTACGAAGCCGTCGGTGCTCATCCTCGACGAACCCACACAGGGAATCGACGTCGGCGCCAAGGCTGAAGTGCACGCGTTGATGACTGAGTTGGCGTCGCAGGGTGTCGCGATTCTGATGATTTCGTCTGAGCTGCCCGAGGTGCTGGGAATGAGCGATAGGATCGGCGTGATGCGTGGCGGAACTATCGTCGCGACGCTCGATCGATCGGAAGCGACGCAGGAAAAGATTTTGGCGCTGGCGTTAAGCCACTAGGAGCGCACGCATCCCGCGTGCGGTTCGCAGGCATCTTGCCTGGAGTAAATGAACGAGCCGGCAGAGAGGCCGGCGGACCGCAGGCAGGGATGCCTGCGCTCAAGATAAGAACCCGTGAAACTGAATCGCTACAAACGCGAACTATCGGCGGCTGCCGCCTACGCCGCTTTGCTGATCGTGGTGGCGATCATCGCGCCCTCATTCTTTAGCACGACGAACCTGCGTGACCTCGCCCTGAACAACGCGCCCGTGCTGCTGGTTGCCATCGGTATGACAACGGTGATTTTGGTCGCGCAGATCGATATCTCTGTTGGTTCTCAGTTCGCGGTTGCGAGCGTCGCTGCGGGCGTGCTGGCGAAGTCAGGAATGACGATGCCGGTTGTGGTGGCTTTGGTCGTACTCATCGGCGCGGCGATGGGTTCGCTTAACGGCGCTCTTATCGGATGGCTGCGACTGCCGTCAATCATCGTGACGCTGGCGATGCTGGTCGCGTGGCGCGATGCGCTGCGTTGGACCACGGGCGGCGAATGGGTGCAAGACCTGCCCGCGCATTTTCAGTGGCTCGGACTCGGCCAGAGTTTGGGCCAATGGCTGATCGTGATTGCTTCACTACTGATGCTGATCTTCTTCGCGTGGACTTTGCGCAACATGGCGGCGGGCCGCGCGGTCTATGCGGTTGGCTCAGACGCCGAAGCCGCGCGGCTGGCCGGAATCGAGCCGACGCGAGTGACGTTCTTCGTTTTCGTTTTGATGGGAGCGTTGGTTGGGTTGGCAGCCTTACTCAATGCCATTCGGTTTTCAACGGTACCTAGCAACGCGGGCGTCGGCTTGGAGCTGAAAGCAATCGCGGCTGTGGTGGTAGGGGGCACGGCCATCACCGGTGGACGTGGCACTTTGATCGGCACGCTCATCGGCGTGGCTTTGCTGGGAACGATCGGCACGGCGCTCACATTCATCGGTATTAATCCGTTTTGGGAAAAGGCGATCCAAGGCGCAATCATTCTGGCCGCCCTCGGCTCAGATTTCGTGCTGGGAAGAGTCGAGCGAATGCGCGCGGCTCATGTCAATTAGCCGCGGATGCACGCGGATAAACGTGGACAGATGGAAAGGCAGAGAGCACCTGCGATCGGTATTTGAAATTTTCTTGTCTGCGTAAATTTGCGTTTATCTGCGGCTGACTCTTCCAGCTTTTCGCGTCAGTTCAAATGAAATCAGTTTCTCAGCCGGAAGCTCGCGATCTGCAACTGACCGCGCCGTGGCGTGAGCGGTTCTTCCCGAACAATGAATGGGTTTTGATCCTCGTCATTGTGATCGAGTGCGCTATCTTCAGCGTTACTGGAAATAATTTTCTGAGCGCAGGGAACGCATTCGAAATCACGCGACTCAGCGTCGAGATCGGATTGCTGGCGTTGGCGCTCACGCCAATTATTATCACGGGTGGCATCGACCTGTCCGTGGGTTCAATGATTGGACTCTCTGCAGTTGTGATGGGCGCGTTGTGGCGTGATGCCCATCTGCCAATCGCAATCGCCGCCGTGATGACCCTCGGTGTTGGGGTGTTGGGTGGAGCGCTGAACGCTTCCATGATTTCACGGCTTAAGTTTCCGCCGCTGATCGTCACGCTCGGAACATTCTCGCTATTTCGTGGCATCGCCGAGGGACTAACGGGTGGCATCGAAAATTACTCGGGCTTCTCGCAAAGATTTCTGTTTCTGGGTCAGGGTTATGTCGGCGGAGTTGTCCCGACGCAACTCTTGATTTTGATCGTCGCCATCGCCGCGTTTGCGTGGTGGTTGCATCGCACAATTTACGGACGCAGCCTCTACGCGATTGGGTTCTCGGCAGAAGGCGCGCGGTACGCCGGCATTCCGGTCGCGCGCCGGCTCGCTTTTGTTTATGTGCTGTCGGGTTTGGTTTCCAGCATCGCCGCGATTATCTATGTGGCGCATCTGGGCCAAGCGAAATCGGACGCGGGCACCGGTTATGAATTGATGGCGATTACCGCCGTGGTGCTGGGTGGCACATCGATCTTTGGAGGGCGCGGCACAATTCTAGGAACGGTTCTCGGGTTGTTCGCGATCGTGATTCTGCAAAATGGATTGCGACTCAGCGCGCAGCCTGCTGAGTTGGCAGGCATTCTTACGGGCGCTCTGCTGGTCGGCACGATTCTTATCGATCGTCTGTCGGCTCGTGTAAGATCCGCGCGCCAGACTGCTCAGACTCATGAAGCGGGACTAGCGACGCGCGGAGATGGGGAGGAGTTTGAAGTGAGAAATTCACAGATCGCAATTCTGAGCGCAGTGATTCTGCTGGCCGCGCTGATGGTGGCCGGC
>JAJPKD010000296.1 GCA_021323895.1 Acidobacteriota bacterium
GACTACGCATGCGATTCTCCTGGGTAAACGTATTCCAATCTCTTGTTCAATTGACGAATTTCATCTGCCAGTTTGTTGTAACGTTCCATGTCCAGCGATACCGGCGGGCGCATCAGCGCCTTCGTTGCCGCGATGCGACGTAGTGAGGACTGTAAACGCCGTTCGGTGATCTTCTTGTCGCGCACTGCCTGTAACACTCCGTGATACCCGCAGCGAATAGTTTCCGGCGTGGCGCAAATCAAAAGCATATCCTCACCCGCGAGAAACGCTCTGGTCGAAGCGTCTTCAATTTCAAACTGCTTGGCGATCGCGCCCATCTCTAAATCGTCCGTGACGACCAGATGCTTGTAGCCGAGTTCCTGGCGCAGCAGATTCGTAACGATGCGCGGGCTGATCGAAGCCGGCTCGATCAATCCGCCCGTCGTGCCATGCTTGATGTCGATGTTGGGGAAGCCGCCATGGCTGACCATCACGACGCGCACCCGATCGTCCGCGCGCTGAAACAGTTCGATGTAGGGCGCGAGGTCCTGCGCGAGCAAATCGTCGCGCGATAAAGGCACGAGCGGCATCTCGATATGCGAATCAACATTGCCGGCGCCGATTCCTGGAAAATGTTTCAAGCAGCCAAGGCAGCCTGTGCCCTGCAACCCGCGCATGTAAACCGTCGTGTAGCCGAGAACTTCGCCCGGCGATTGGCCAAAGGAACGCGAATACAATCCGTTGGTCAATTGGCTGCGCTCCTGTGTGATGATCGACCTCACCGGCGCAAAGTTGATGTCGAAGCCCAGCATCCGCAGCACCTCGCCGGTCACCCGCCCTAGCGTGCGCACGCCGGCGAGATCGCCGTGCTGGCGAATTGCGCGGGCCGACGGCATTGGCGGAAAAATTTCGCGCATGCGATCGACGAGCCCGCCCTCCTGGTCGACGCCGCAGAGAACAGGGGACGGAATCAAAGCGCGAGCATCGTCGAGCAGCTTGCGCACTTGTTGCGGCGACTCGACGTTGCGTCCAAAGAGAATTATGCCGCCGGGCTTAATCTCTTCGATTAGTTCGCGCGCGGCTTGATCGATCTCAGTTCCGGGAAGACCGATAAAAAATAATTGTCCGACTTGCTGTTCCAGCGGAAGCGAAAAGAATTTATCTGATGGCATGTAGCAGGATGACGAACCCGATGATCTAAGTGTACGCGCGTAGCTTACGACACGCGGGGATCGTATTCAAATAGGTACGCAAGCCTCTGGCGTGCAGCCTTGACTCGTGGCTTAGCACGCCTGAGCCGTGCGTGCCCAGAGCCTCTGCTATGATGTCTAACGATGAAGGCGATGATTCTAGCCGCGGGTTATGGGGAGCGACTCTGGCCGCTGACTGCGGATCGGACCAAGCCGGCGTTGCCCGTTCTGGGAAAGCCGTTGGTCGGATATGTCGCGGAATATTTGGCGCGGTTCGGCATTCGCGACGTGGTTGTAAATCTGCATCACCGGCCCGAATCGGTGAAGCGTTCGCTGGGTGATGGCAGCGACTTTGGCGTGAATCTGGAGTACGTGTACGAACCGACGATTCTCGGCACCAGCGGGGCGCTCGATAACGCGCGCGGCCTCCTGGATCAGGAAACTTTTGCAGTAATCAACGGAAAGATCATCACTGACATCGATTTGAATGCTGCGCTGAAAACGCATCGCGAGCAAAACGCGCTGGCCACGCTCGTGCTGCTGCGGAATTCAAAGCGGGAAAAATTTAGCGTGGTTGAGACTGATGGCCAACTAATCACGGGATTCGGCGGGATGCCGAACCCGAATGGGGCTTCATCGGAAGCCGCACCGCTGATGTTCACCGGAATTCAGATCGTTGAGCCGCGCATCTTTGATTACATACCGCGCGGCATCTTTTCGCATTTGACCACCGCCGTTTATCCGCAAGCGATCGCGAAAGGCGAGCGCATCGTGGCCCAAATCGCTGAGGGGATGTGGTATGAGCTTTCGACGCTTCAGCGATACCTCGACATTAGTCTCGCACTGTTGCAACGCGAAGCCCGCGACGTTTTTCAGGGGCGCAACTCTTCTGTTGCTGACTCCGCCACGGTTCGCGAATCGATTTTGTGGGACGACGTGGAGATCGCTCCGGGCGCGATTCTGAGAAGAACCGTCATTGGTGACGGCGTTCAGGTGCGCGCAAACGAGAATTTCGAAGACGCGGTGATCGTCCGCGCCGATCTGGTCGCGGGCAAAACGCCACCGGCGAAAGCTCTCAAGGGTAGCACCGAAGGCGATAAGTTTGTTGTGCCCTTATCGCAGTGATAAGATTCGCTTAATACTACAGGGGATAGGGTTTTGGGTGTAGGGCGTAGGCAATTCCACTGCGCCGAATTTTCTCCGATTGTCGATATAGATGTGAGACTGTGGTTCGGAATACTACACCCTAAAACCAACCCCCTACACCCTGAGACTGAATGAGTTCAGCGATTCAAATCGGACCGAACGCGTTCACGACAACCGCGCGCGAACGGATAACGACCTACGTTGCGGAGCGCCAAACCGCGCGCGCGCAGGAGATTGTGGCGCTGACTCCTGATGCTTCGACGCGCGAGTACTTCCGGATTCCCTGGGAGAAGGGCACTGCCGTCGCGGCTGTTTATCCGGAACCGTTCGACCCGGCCGTGCACCCTTACCTCGATGTCACGCGCTTGTTTGCTGAGTCAAACTTGCCTGTGCCCGAAGTCTATGACGTCGAGGGCAGTGCCGGAATTATCGTCCAGGAAGATTTGGGCAACCGCCAGTTATGCCAAGCGTTCGAAGAGGTTTCGGACGCAGAGCGAGAGCTTTTGCTCGAGCAAGCAATCGAACTAATTGCGCGGATTCAAGGTGCGACCGCGCGAGCCTATGAACTCGATTCGATCGCGTGCCGGCTAGCATTTGACGAAGCAAAACTTGCCTGGGAGCTGAATTTCTTTTTCGAACATTTCTTTACGAGTTTGCGCCACGAATCTTTGACGCACGGGCAGACGGCGGAGTTGAAAGTTGAATTGAACGACATCGCCGCCGAGTTGTCAGCGTGCAAGCGCGTGCTCTGCCATCGCGACTATCACACCGCGAACCTGATGCTCGACAAGAGCGGCGCGATCAGGATCGTCGATCATCAGGATGCGCGCATGGGCCCGGCGAGTTACGATTTAGTTTCGCTGCTGCTTGATCGCCAACCGGCTCCGCCGACGCTGGCGGAAGTGCGGTCGCATCGCTTGTTCTTTCTCGACGAGCGTGTGCGCGGCGGGCTTGACGCAATCGACCCGGACGATTTCTCGAAAGAGTTTCGCCTGATGACGATTCAGCGCGGCTTAAAAGCTACGGGAACGTTCTCGTATCAGACTGCGGTCTGCGGGCGCGGAGCTTTTTACGAGCGGCATA
>JAJPKD010000276.1 GCA_021323895.1 Acidobacteriota bacterium
ACCGCGACCTGCGCCGCCGGTGAAGACACCGAAGTAGCGCTCAGTGGCATAGACTTCAGTCTGTGTTTGCATGAAAAGGCCGCGTGCGTTTCAAGCGTGCGGCCTTTTCTTTATGGTTACTTTGTTGTTGGCTTAATCGTCAGCTTCTCCAACGGCACCATCGCCGCCAGGCCTTTGTGCTGGAAGCAGCGCTCGCCGGGTGCGTGAACGCGGCGCTGACAAGGCGCGCCTTTCTTTGTGCGCGCACCGCAGATGTAACCCTCTTCGTTAGAAACCGCGGCCCCTCGATTCGATTGCGTGACATTCTGTTGCGCGACGACCGATTCGTTCGACGGATTGTACAGCGGCGAATTCGCCGCACGTTCAATAATCAACGGCGGTGGCGCCGGCTGCGAATACCTGCCCACCGCGAAGGCCGCGATGCTGATCAAGGCAATGCCAATCAAAGATCGAAACGACGCGAATGCACCCAATCTTTGCGTGCAGCGGTCGCACAGTCTTCTTCCCAGACGCGCGCGCCAACCCTTCAGCGCGAGCCGTTCGCCACATTCAGCACAAAAATTTGCCGCGTGCATAGCGGGAGATCCCTGCGAGGTGCGCGCATTATATGCGCATCTCTACGAGGAAACTCAAACAAAAATTTCCTGGATAAGCAGACAAAAATTTTGACTTTGCTGGTTGCCATGCGAAGATGCAAACAATCCAAACTCACAGGCATACTCTCACGCACCCCAGCAGTCTAAGCCTTTATTGCAGATCGAATGAAATCGTCGCTTTTTCAAGTAATCCGCCACAAACTGCCTTCGCTAGCGCTCGGGCTTCTGACAGCTTTTGCCATCTTTGCTGCGGCGCCAGCCGCGCGCGCGCAGGATGATGTCATCAAGACTGACACTTCGTTGGTGCAGTTGAGCGTCGGCGTCGTCGATAAGCAGGGCCGCCCGATCACGAACCTCTCAGCAGGCGATTTCGCTATTTTTGAAGATGGCGTGCGCCGGCCGATCGTGCATTTCGAACCGACTGACGCGCCCTTTAGTCTGGTGATGATGCTGGATACTTCGGGATCGACTGTCACTTTTCGACAACAGATTAATCAGGCCGCGCTCAGGTTTCTCGACGCGCTGGGACCGGACGATCGAGTTGCGATAGTCGATTTCAACGGCAAGGGCACGAAACTTCAACTTCCTTTTTCGACCGATCGTCGCCGCATTGCATACACCATTGGCATCACACTGCAGACCGGCAAAGGCGAGACGCCGCTCTATGACGCGCTGAAATATTCGCTCAAGGTATTGGCCCGTGAAGAGCCGCGCCGGCGCAAGGCGATCGTCGTGCTGACGGATGGGTTGGATACTGAAGCACGCAATAGCGATCGGGCGATCGTCAGCAAAGCTTCTGGCGCTGATGTCGGTTCCGCGATCAAGGCTGAAACTAATTCGCAGCTCGCTGCTGTTTTGAACGAGGCGGATCGAAAAGGTGTAACGATTTTTCCGTTGGCGCTGCCGTCGGGTGATCCGAAAAGACTTCCGCTGCCTGATCCGGCAATTACCGCCATGTATGCCGCGGCGCGCTCGCGCTTACAACTGCTGGCCGATCGGACCGGCGGGCGTCTGCACGAGATTCGCCGCCTCGACGATCTCTCGAGGTTGTATGCGGAGGTTGCGGCCGATTTGCGCACGCTCTACACGGTCGTGTATCAGCCGCCGAATCCCGGCGTGCGCGACGGCAAGTGGCGCACGATTCGTGTCGAAATCGCGCGCGGCGATTTGGTGGCCAGCACCAAGCCTGGATACTACGCGCGATAGAGTGTTGGTTGTAGGGCGTAGGGGTTAGGGTTCGGCGTTAGTGACTATCCAAAATCAGCGAGCAGTTTGGTTGAGCGTCGATTCGGAATCGAAGCCGAATTTCGGAATTTGTTAGGAACTCAAAATTGAAACAACTGTCTAATACAGCCCCACTACTCCCAACACCCTAAAACTTAAACCCCAGCGACACCCAACTTGAAACTTCAAACCTGAAACCTTAAACTGCCTTCATTCCTTTCCCGCGCCCGTAGCTCAGTTGGATAGAGCGTTGGTCTACGAAACCAAAGGTCGCATGTTCGAATCATGCCGGGCGCACCATTTTCCCAACTGACAACATGGCCGACTTTTTTTGTATGGAGGGTGTTGGCTGGGATATCGAATAAAGTCGTTCAATTCACACGTGACAAGATCAGAGCGGCGTTGTAGTCTTCAGTCATGAGCAGCGTCTCTGAAATTCAAGCCGAGATCGAGAAACTCTCCGCAGCTGACCAACGTCGTTTGGCTGACTGGCTAGAGGAAATGCAGGCCGATGCCTGGGATGCGCAGATCGAAGAAGACATAAAGGCAGGGCGCCTAGATCATCTAATTGCACAGGCAGAAGCCGACATTGCGGCGGGACGTACTAAGCCACTCGATGAAGTCCTCGACAACGAGTGAGTTTTGGGAGTGCTACTCTCGGCTGCCTCCCAATATCAAACAGCTTGCGCGAAGAACGTATAAGACTTGGGCGCAAGATCCGCATCATAGTTCGCTTCGCTTCAAGAAGATCGGTCAAGTCTGGTCCGTGCGCGTAGGCCTGCGGTATCGTGCTCTAGGATTAATGAAAGGCGATACTGTTGAATGGTTCTGGATTGGACCACACGACGAGTACGATAGGATTTTGCAATCCGGAATCATGTAATGAGTCATGGATCGACAGACTTCGACCACTCAACTGCGCGAGCTCAAACCCGAACAGAAGATCGCTGCGCACACTCTGGATAGGCCCTTGTCCGTGACCGCTGGACCGGGAGCGGGCAAAACGTTTGTCCTGGTCGAGCGCTATCTGGAAATCCTCCGCTCCAAAAAAGTTTCGGTCGATAACATCGTCGCGATCACTTTCACCAATCGCGCGGCGAACGAAATGCGGCAGCGCGTGCGCGACCGCATCGACGCGTTGCTGCGCACCTCAAACGAGAAAGAACGCCAGACCTGGTTGCGTCACAAGCGCACGCTGGAAGGCGGCGTCATCACGACGATTCACGGTTTCTGTTCGCGGCTGCTGCGCGAGTTTCCCGTCGAAGCCGACATCGATCCGCAGTTCGTCCTGCTCGATGAGCATCAGGCGGCGATGTTGCTCGAGGCGGTGGTCGAAGAGGCGCTCGCCGATGCAATTCATCATGGCAACGACGCGATCGTTAACTTCACTCAGGGTGTCGGTCGTCCGGCGCTCGCGAACGCGTTGGTCGAATTGCATCGGAAATATCGCGGTGAAGGCTTGTAGATCGACTCAATCGAAAAGCTGACTGCCGCGAATCATGCGGCCCGCGCAAATTACGATCGCGCGCTGAAGGAACTTGATGCGGCAATGGCCGAATTTTTCTCAGTCCGGTTGTCGCCGGCTGCGGATCGCAAACGCGCCAAGGCGATCGAAGATTGGCCGGCGCTACGCGCGATTCTCGCGCAACCGCCGACCGAAAACACGATTGCTCGTTACACGCAGGGCATCGAAGACTTCTGGGACGCGCGGCCGCAAAAAGGAACGCATCCCATCATCGAAAAGATCGATCCGTTGCTTTTTGGAGAGAAACCCGGCCGCGGCGATTGCCTGCGCGGCAAGCTGTCATCGATTGGATTCGCTCTGTTGGCGAAGGAATATTCCCTGGCATTGTTGAAGTTGCTGCGCGAGATCGATCGACGACTTGACCTCGAAAAGCAAAGGCTTTCGGTGCTCGACTTCGATGACTTGCAATTGCGTGCTTTGCGCCTGCTCGATCGACCGGAAGTGCTGGCGCGCGTGACGGAGCGTTATCGATATTTTCTTGTTGATGAGTTTCAGGACACAAACGGTCTGCAGCGCGACATTTTGAGAAAGATCGCGCTCGGCAGTGGCGCGAATCTGTTCATCGTCGGCGATCGCAAACAGTCGGTTTATGGCTTTCGCGGCGCGGATGTCGATGTGTTCAGCGAAATGAGCGCCGCGATCGAAGCGGCCGGCGGCATGCAGCAGCCGCTTAACTTGAATTTCCGCAGCCAGAAACCGCTGATCGACGCGTTCAATTTCCTGTTCGCAAAAATTTTTCAACCGCGATCGGATGTGCCGGCGGATGCGCTGTCACAGCTTGGCTATGTTGCGCACGAACCGAGTGAGCCGCTGCGTGATGCCGAACACGAGCCGCCGTTGGTTGAATTCATGGTTAGCGCCGTTCGTGATCGCGATGAGCAAGACGACCCGTCAGAGGGCCGCGTCCTGACGCCGCACGAACGAGACGCCGAACAGGTGGCCGCGCGCGTCGCAGAGTTGGTCGATGGCAGCGACTTCAAATACGGCGACATCGCCATTCTGCTGCGCGCCTTCACCGGCGTGTGGACTTACGAAAGCGCGTTGCGCCGCGCGAGCATTCCGTATCTCACCGTCCAGGGCAAAGGATTTTATCAACGCGAAGAGATCACCGATCTGATTCAGCTCCTGCGGTTCCTCGATAACACGACTGACGAACTCGCGCTTGCCGCGATTCTGCGGTCACCGCTCGGCGGGATCTCCGACAATGGATTGTTCGCGTTGCGCTGCGCGCCGTGGATTGATCGAGAAAGCTCAGCGAATCGCCTGCACCGGCGCAACCTTTGGCGCGCCGTGCGTCACCATCGCGAGATTCAATTCATCGAAACCTCGGAGCATGAAGCCTTGGATCGGATCCAAGCTCTGCTCGAAGATTTGATCGAGCGGCGCAATCGCTATGGCATCGCGGATCTTTTGCGATACGCGGTGATGGTGTCCGAATTCATGCCGGTAATCGCTGCGAACTTTGACGGCGCGCAACGCGTCGCCAACGTCGAGAAACTCTTCCGCTTGGCCGAGCAGTTCGAGAAGTCCGGCCAATTGATTCGCGACTTTGTTCACTTTGTCGAAGAGTTTGAGGCCGTCGGCGGTCGCGAAGGCGAAGGACAGATGGACGAGACCGCCAACGTGGTGCGCCTGATGACGATCCACCAGGCTAAGGGCCTGGAATTTCCGGTTGTGATCGTTCCCGATCTTCAGCGCGAGCCGAACCGCAAAGAGAATGTCGCCTTCATTCTTGATCGCCACAAAGGCCTGTCGGTGCGCGTGCCCGACGGCCGCGGTCGATCGGTCAGAGGCGCGCTCTTCAACGAACTCCAGCAACGAAATCGTTGGCGTGAAGAGTTCGAAAGCATGCGCATTCTTTACGTGGCCGCGACGCGCGCCGAGGATCGCCTGATCTTTTCCGGCGCGGTCGAGAACCGAAAGCTCGAGAATATTTCGACGACTGACAGCGAGCTGTGGCTCCCGTGGATTTGGCAAGCGCTTGGGCTCGAGGCGCATTCTCCCAGTGGCCTCGCGCGATTCGGCGATGCACAGATTCGCGTCAGCATCGAACGCCAGTCGCCTGAGAAAAAGGCAACGATCCTGCGATTGCAGCCACCAGCCGACGAGAGTGTCGGAAGCGCTTCCGCTAAATCATTCGCAGAAACATTTCCGCTGCTTCAGCCGATCGAACCGGAACTCGGCTCAGGTTGGCGTCGATTCACAGTCACGCAACTGATCAATTTCCAGCGATGCGCGCGGCAGTATTACTTCGAGCGCATGTTGCGGACGCCTGGCAAAGACGAGCGCAACGTTTGGAACGATGCCGAAGCGCCCGAGCCGCCGGCAAATCTCACCGCGACTTTGAAAGGCGCGGTCATCCATCGCTTCTGCGAAACCTATGCGGAAGGCGACGATCCGGAGACGCGCCTGCGGACGAGTTTTGAAGATATCCTGGCGCAGCGTCAGTCTGAACTCGCTGGCCGCACTTTCGATATTGATGGAACCGAGGCGGTGCGCACGCTGCTGCCGCTGGCGCAAAATTATTTGAAGAGCGACGTTTACCGGCGAGTAAGCGATGCGCACAAAGCTTCACGCTTGAATGACGAACACAGACTGAAGTCTATGCTACCGCAAGGTTCGCCAGGGCTTTGGAGCGAATTGCGCTTTCGCCTGCGCAGGCCATTCGGAATCTTGACCGGCACAATTGACAAGCTGCTGATTACACCGTCGGCAAACCGCGATGGCGTCGATGTCGAGATCATCGACTTCAAAACCAATCGATTTACCGCCCCCGGGAATGCCAAATCGCGAGTTAAAGCTGTGGCATCGCGATCGACCGCGAGCGCAACGCGGAAGACTGCTAACATCGATCTTTCACCGGGACAAGCAGCGTTTGATTTCGAAGCTATCGCCGTCGAAGAAGTCATCGAAGAGGTTGAGTCAGTTGTTGTCGCGCCGTCGCTGGCAGAACAGATTCAGTCCACCGCCCACGATTACCAGTTGCAAATGCAAGCTTATGCTTTGGCCTTGCGCGAGTTGTTGGGATCAGATTCCGCCGAGATTAATTCGCTGCGCGCTACCCTGCACTTCATCGATCCTAACGAGGAAGTCAGCTTGTCTGACTCGCTCCTCGAGCAAGCTGCATCAGCCAAAGCCATCGATGAGGCGATGACCACAATCGCCATGGTCGATGGCACGCTTGACGCTGATCGCTTTCCGCCGTTGCCGGCAACGCACTGCCGCATGTGCAACTATCGCGAGATGTGTCCGGCGGGAAAAGAATGGGCGCGCCTCAACCGCTAGCCGCTCAAGCTTCCTCAATCTTTTCGCAAGATAGTAGAAAAACTCGGCTAAAGTCGGTACTCTAGCGCCGCTTTCAAATCTTCAAAATCTGAAATGGCTATGATTACGATCAAATCGTTCGACGGCGATGAGTTCGCCTCTTATCTAGCTTTACCGGCCAGCGGTTATGGTCCCGGCATCGTCGTGCTTCAGGAAATTTTCGGCGTGAATCAATTCATGCGCGATGTATGCGACTGGTATGCAGCGCATGGCTTCGTAGCCATCTGTCCCGATCTGTTTTGGCGACAGGAACGCGGTGTTGACATGACCGACAAAGCAGAAGCGGAGTGGCAGAAAGCGTTTCAGCTCTATCAAGGTCTCGATGAAGCCAAAGCCGTCGAGGATTCAGCGGCGGCGATGGATTTTCTGCGCCAGCACCCGGCGGGTAACGACCGTGTCGGCGCGGTTGGATTTTGTTTGGGGGGCAAACTCGCGTGGCTGCTGTCCGTCAGATTCAAGCCCGATTGCGCCGTTGGTTATTACGGCGTGGGCATCGAGAAAGCTCTGAATGAAGCGAGCAATCTGTCTACGCCTTTGATGTTGCACATCGCGGGCCAAGATAAATTCTGTCCACCCGAGGCGCAGCAACAAATTCACGCGACACTCGATGCGAATCCGCTGGTTACTATTCACGATTATCCTGAGAACGATCATGCGTTCGGACGAATTGGTGGCGAGCACTACGACACGGACGCCGCCGAACGAGCAAACCTTCGGACGCTCGAATTCTTTGTTCGGCATCTCGCGGGCGAAGGTTTTGCGAATGTGCAGAAGATTCTGTCAGAGAAATGGGACGAGCACGTCAAATACGAATTCGCCACGCGTGACACGGAAGATACTTTGAAGACGATGGTGCCGGATGCTTACGTCAATCACGTGCCAGTGATGACGGGCGGCGTAGGTCACGGTCAACTCCGCGAGTTCTATTCCCAGCGGTTCATTCCACAGATGCCGCCCGATACTTCAATGACACCGGTGTCACGTACGATCGGTGTCGATCGCGTGGTCGATGAGATGGTTTTCGAATTTACGCACACGATCAAGATGGATTGGATGCTGCCGGGCGTCGAACCTACCGGCAAACACGTGAAGATTCCACTGATCGTGGTCGTGCATTTTCGCGATGGCAAGCTCGCGCACGAACACATCTATTGGGATCAGGCGTCAGTGCTGGCACAGCTCGGATTGATTGACTCTGCGAATCTGCCAGTTGCCGGCGTTGAGACTGCGGAGAAAGTTTTGAATCCGATTTTGCCCGCGAATGAATTGATGAACCGATAGAGTGTCAGAAGCCCGACCGTCAGGGAGGGCAAGCTGGGTCAAGCGTGACTTCAGAAAATAACTCATCTCATGATGTTGTCTCGCGTCTTCGGCGCGACCTCGGCACGGTCGAATCGTACGCCGCGCTGATCGGAATTCTTGTCGGCGCAGGCATCTTCAAGGTCACCAGCGACGCCGGTGCCATCACTGGCCCGAGCGTCATCCTCTGTTACATCCTGCTGATGCCGGCGATCCTAGCGACGTCGATTCCCTACGCCGCATACATCTCGACGCCGCTTGGCCGCGAGCCCGGCGGGGAATACCTGCACATCTCGCGCACGTTCGGTGGCTTTGGCATCGCTTACGTTGGCTCATGGCTGAAGATAATTGCGTACGTCGGCGCGGGCGCATATCTCGCCAGCGCGCTGGCTGATTACATAATCGAACTGAGCGGCCGTCGTATCAGTGGTGAGTTTGCTCATCAGACGCTTGCGGTGGGCAGTTTGCTCTTCTTCTATTTGATTCACGTAGTCGGTGTGCGTTGGTTTGGACGAATCCAGGTGGTGATGTGTGTGCTGCTCGGCCTCGCGATCATGGTGCTGGTGATTCCCGGATTGTTCGCGATTCACACCGCCAACTACACGCCCTTCTTCACGCATGGATGGAGCGGTTTGGCGGCGAGCTTCGCGCCGCTGTTCTTTTCGTATGCGGGCTTTGAATCGTTGGCGCAGACCGCAGGAGAAACCAAAGACAGCACGCGCAAGCTGCCGCTGGTGTTCTTGCGCGGCATCATTTTCACCGCCGCGATATTTGTAGCAATGTCGATAGTCGCGTTCGGTGTGCTGCCGTTGGCGCAAATTCAATCGAGCGCAGCGCCGATGACGGACGTCGCGATGAAGTATTTGCCGTGGGGCGGGGCAAGGTTCGTCACGCTTGGCGCGATTATGGCCATCACAACGTCGCTCAATCCCACCTTGATAGTGCCGTCGCGCCTCGCTTTGATCTTTGTGGAGGATGGTCTGGCGCCACCGGTGCTCGGTTCAGTAAATCGGCGCACGGCAACGCCGATTGTCGCGCTGACACTCAACATGCTCGCTTGTCTAGTCTTGATCGTGAGCAAGCAACTCTCATTGGCGCTGAACATCGCTGTCTTCGCGCTGGTGCTACTTTACTTCATTCACAGCGTCGCGTTTCTGATGTTGCCGCGCATGAATCCCGGATTGAATTCTCAAATCACGATCTCAATGCCGCGATGGCTGCAGCGCGTGGCTGCCTGGGTATCGGTAATTTCGATGGGCGGCTTGATCGCCATGCAGATTTCACGCGACCTCAAGACGCTTCAAGCGACCAGCTTTAGTCAGCGTCTAAGCGAACATTCATTGACAAGCGTTGAGTTGGCGATTGCCTGGAGTTTGGTCGGCGCGGGGCTGTATGCGCTGGCGCGCGTGATGCGACCGAAACAGTCAGTACCATCCGCGTGAGCGGGAATCAGCGAGGTTGACTTGAACATCGAGGGCAGACGAGTTCTTATCACCGGCGCCAGCCGCGGTCTCGGTCGCACTTTGGCATTCGCGTTCGCCGAAGCGGGAGCGAGTGAAGTGTTCGCCGGCACGCGCAAGGCCGCAGATGCCGAAATGCTGAAGCGAGATGCTGACGCGGCTGGCGCTCTGATTACACCGATTCAACTCGACGTAACTAATCACAGAGATATCGAAGCCGCGGGCCGCCTGGGCCCAATCGATATCCTTATCAACAACGCGGGCGTCGCGGGGTATGGGGATCCTGTCTCGATGGATTTGGCGGCGGCGATTGACGAAATGAATGTGAATTACTTCGGCGCGTTGTTGATGACGCGGGCGCTGGCGACGGCGATGATTGAACGCGGCGAAGGAATGATCGTGAACGTCGCCACCGCGTTTGCGAAAATCAATTTGCCAATCGTCGGAACTTACTGTGCGAGCAAGGCTGCGCTGCTGTCGCTCGGCCAAGCGTTGCGGGCATACCTGTCGGACAAAGGCGTCCGCGTTATGACCGTTATGCCGACGACGTTTGAGAGCGACATGAGCAAGGGCGCGAACGTTCCCAAGATGACGAAAGCGTTTGTCGCTGCTGAGATCCTGAGGCACATTCGAGAAGAATCAATCGATCCGCCGATTGGTGAAGAAGCTGAACGAGTGCTGGAGGGATTGAAGATCGATGCGAGCGGATTGGAGAGAATGCTTAGTCAGTTTAGGGCTTGAGAGCGCAGAAGGCGCGAGATGCAATAGCCTGGGGCAACGCCCCAGGTTACTCGCGCAACGAAGGCCGGAGCGCTTAAAGCGCGAAATAGGTTTTTGGATGGAGCAATTTTATTTCGCGCCTTCGGCGCTTAGATTTTCATGGAACGACACCAGGGGCGTTGCCCCTGGCTATTGTATTGCGCACCTTCAGTGCGCTTCTGAAACATGAAACCTGCCACCCAAATCAACCGCCGTCGCGAACTCTTTCCCACGCTCGCTTCCGGCATTCACCTGCTGAGCCACAGCCTCGGTCCCGTGCCGCGCGCGGCGCGCGAATCGATGCTGGCCTATTACGATGCGTGGGAACATCACACGAGCGAGGACGCCTGGGCCACGAGTTGGTGGGAGATGTCCGCGCAGGTCGGCGATCACGTCGCGAAGATTCTCGGTGGCGACGCAGGCTCGGATCAGAATCAACCGAATGCATCGATTGCGCTCTCCAGCGTGCTCTCGTGTTTCGATTTCACTTCGACCAAGCGAAGCAAGATCGTTGCGAGCGCGCTCGACTTTCCGTCGATGCGGTACATCCTCGACGCGCAAACGCCGATGGGCGCGCGCGTCGAAACCGTTGCCTCCGATGATGGCATCGCAATTCCAACGGAAAGAATTCTCGACGCGATCGACGACGCGACTGCGCTGGTCGCGCTCTCGCACGTCTCGTTTCGCAGTTCATATCGAATCGAGGTCGAACCAATCATCGAAAAGGCGCGACAGCACGGCGCGCTGGTGTTGCTCGATGTCTATCAATCCGCCGGAGCGATGGAGTTGAAGGCGCGCGAATGGCAAGTCGATTTCATGATCGGCGGCACGATCAAGTGGCTGTGTGGCGGACCGGCATGTGGATATCTTTACGTGCGTCCCAATTTGCAAAACAAACTTCAGCCACGTTTGACCGGTTGGGTGGCGCACGCCGCGCCCTTTGATTTCGCCAACCCGCCAATGCGTTACGACAGTTCAGTGCGTCGCTTCGCGCAAGGCACACCCGGCATTCCCGCGCTCTATTCCGTGCTGCCGGGCCTGCAAATCATCGACGAGGTGGGCGTGCAGAAGATTCGCGCAGAAT
>JAJPKD010000099.1 GCA_021323895.1 Acidobacteriota bacterium
CCGGATTCGTTGCTGGGACCCGAGCCGAAGCCTTCGCCGGTCGCGAATAACAACGCGCCGCTGCTCGACGTGAAACCGTCGAAGCCCGTGGGCTCGGCGCCTGTGTCGCTCGACACGAATCATGCGTATCAACTTTTCCAGCAAAAGCAGTACGCGGCCGCCGCGAAAGAAGCTAAGGAAATTGCTGCGAACGATCCGGGCAATGCGGAAGCCTGGAAGCTCGCCGGGTTTTCTGAGTTCTACCTGAAGGAGTACAACGACGCCGCGGACGATTTGCAGAAAGCGCTCGACCTGCAAAAGCGGGCAAACCAGGAAGACTCGCACACCGTTGATGCGCTCGCCGAGAGTTACACGCTGGCGGAGAAATTCGATCGCGCGTTGCCCCTGTTGGTGTCGATCACGACGCGGCGCGGCGCCACTCCCGATCCGCTGTTCCTTTACTATCGCGGCCTGGCTGAGTACAAGACCGGCAAAGCCGAGGACGCAGAGAAAACTTTCAACGCGGCAGTTAAAGCGAATCCGAAAGATTCAGCATCGCTGCTTTACCTGGGCCAGATTGCCTTGACGAAGAAAGATCTCGACACCGCGATTTCGACTTTGAATCGCGCGACGACCAACGATCCAAAGCTTGCTTCGGCCTGGTTTCTGCTGACTTCGGCTTACCTGCGTCGCGCGACTTCGGCGACCGATGAATCGAAAGCCAGCGCAGATTATCTCGGCGCGGTGCGCACCGGAGAAGTCTTGACTCGTCTGCGATCGGATGAAGAGACGCTCGGTCTTTACGCGCGGGCTTTGATTGGTTCGCAGCAATACGCCCGCGCGGCGACTGTTCTGGAAAAGGCGGCGGCGAGTGAAAATGTTTCGGGGATCACGCTCTATCTGCTGGGCTTGTCTTACTCACGCGCCAACAATTTTCCCAAAGCAATTGCCACCTTAGAACGCGCTGTGGCCAAGACGCCGAACGACGTGAACTCATACCGCGAACTTGGGTATGACTACGAAAAGACGAAGCAATACGCGAAAGCGTTCACGACTTATCAGAAGGCACTTACGGTCGCACCGGATGATGCCGATTTCAAAGAAGCACTTGAGCGGGTGCGACCCTTTGCAAAATCGTGAGGCTCGATTAGCATCGTCGCGATGAATCAACTGAATCGCATCATCGCATCGTCCGTGGTCATTTGCGCGACGCTTCTGGTCTCGTCAAAAGCAAATGCGGCAACGTGGAACGGTATTGAACCGTTTAAGTCGCGGCGCGCCGACGTGATTAAGATTTTGGGCCAACCATTGAGCGAAGGCGCCGAGGGGACGATGCGCTTTGCGGTGATGGGCGGTTCAGTACAGGTTAGTTTCGTGAATGAAAAGTTCGTCGCGTCGAAAAAACTTCGCCCCGAACTCGCGGGCACGGTGCTTGAGATTGTTCTGAATCATGATCATTCATCGGACACGCCCGCGTCGCTGAAACTCGCAGAGAATCGATCGTTCACGCGAGATGAAACGCAGTCATCCTTGATCTTCCGCAATCCGAAAGATGGCATAGCGTACACGTTTCAGCAGGGGGTTTTGCGAACCACGCGTTACACTTTCGCCGACGGACAATTGACCAAGGCGCGCCGCTGATTGGCAACTCAGGCGCGTTTTCACGCGTCTTTGATTTCACATTCGCTCGAATTCAACTGATTACGGAGGCTTTACCCCATGCTCAAGACTTTCAAAACACTCATGGTGATTGCCGTGATTTTGACACTGGCTCTTGGCATTCTGGCCCAGCGACCTCGCACCGCGACACAGGATGCGACGACCGATTCGTCGAGCATGCCCGCGCCTCCAACTGCTCCCGCCACAGTCAAAGCAAAATATGAAGGCGGCGTCTTCGGCTACACGCACAAGACCGAAGGGACGCTCAATTTTGAGGATACAAACGAACGGCTGGTATTCCGTAGCGATAAGCAGAAGGAACTTTTCCCGATTCCTTACAAAGCAATCACCGGTGCCTACGCCGACACACAAGCCGTTCGGCCCAAAGCCGCATCGATCGGTAGCGTCGTTCCCTATTTCGGTTTGCCAATCGGAATGATCAAAACGAAAGTCCGATACCTCACGCTCCAGTACAGCGATCCTGACAGCAACGTCTCAGGGATAACGAGCTTTCGTCTCGAGAACAAAGACGTACTCGACTCTGTGCTTTATACGCTCGCGCAGAAGGCCGGCTTAACTCGTCGCGGCGAAGTTTACGTTCGCAACAAGACTTAAGCTCCGCTCCTATCCGGTTCATAGCCGCAGGTGGCTTGGTCATCGTCGCCACCTTTGCGGTACAATCTCTCACCTGAAAAATGAACGAAATCTGCAGCAAGTCTGAGCAACTGCTCAATTCCATTTTCGAAAGTGCCGGATTTGATGTGCGGGCGGCGGCGTCCGAAAACGAATTGGGCTGTTTGATCTCTATCGAAGGCGATGATAGCGCTCTCCTGCTGAATCAAGGTGGCGAGTTGCTTGATGCGCTGCCACAAATTCTGAATCAAGCTTACGGCCGCGACTTGCCCAAAGGCCAGCGCATCGTCTGCGATGCCAACAATTACCGTTCAGCGCGCGAAGCTGAATTGCGGGCCATGGCTGAACACGCGGCGCGCCAGGTTCGGGCGACGTCCGCCGCATTTGTCTTTGGTCCAATGGAAGCGAGCGAGCGACGCGTTATTCATCTTTCCCTGGCGGAAGAAGAAGATTTGATTACCGAGTCTGTTGGCGAAGGAAACGGACGTCGCCTCCGCGTCGCTTTGAAAACTTCGTAGAAGTAATTTCCTCAGCAGTTCCCCAAGGCATTGCCGTGAACGTTCCGAACGATACAATCGTTGCTGTTTCCACGCCTCCGGGACGAAGTGGCATCGGCGTTATTCGTTTGAGCGGTCCCGCGTCCCAAACCATTCTGCGCAAGCTGATCGCGTCGGAGTCATTTGATCCAGAGCCGAACCTTCTCACGCTGAAGAGCTTGATTGATCCAACCACGGGAGGGACGCTTGACCAGGCACTCGTTTGTTACTTCAAAGCTCCTCATTCTTTCACCGGCGAAGATGTGGTTGAGTTGCATTGTCACGGTTCGCCGATTTTGTTGCGCGCTATCGTTGATGCCGCACTGCAACTAGACGCACGCATGGCCGATCCCGGCGAGTTCTCTCTTCGAGCGGTCGCGAACGGTCGAATGAATCTGACCGAAGCTGAAGCGATTCGAGATTTGATCGATGCGCAGACTGATTCCGCATTGCGACAAGCAACGCGACAGATGAAAGGTGAACTGTCTGATCGCCTGCAACCCGTCAAAGATCAATTGCTGCAGATCATCGTAAGGCTTGAATCGTCACTCGAGTTTGTCGAGGACGATCTTCCGCATCTTGAAGTTGCGCAAGTCCTGCGTTCTCTTGCCGAGTTGAGATCGAGCTTGGAGAAACTTGCCAGCACATTCAGCCGGGGCAAACTGCTCAGAGATGGGATTCGCGTCGCGCTTATCGGCCGACCAAATACCGGTAAGTCCAGTCTGTTCAATATGTTACTGGGACACGGGCGCGCTATTGTTACTGATTTTCCGGGGACCACCCGAGATACGATTACTGAGTCGATTGGGTTAGACGGTGTGCCGGTTGTGTTGACCGATACCGCCGGCCTGCGTGTCGCTGGCGATGAGATCGAATCGATCGGCGTCGATCGTACGAAGCGCGAAGCGGCAGATTCTGATCTACTGATTGTGGTGATCGATGGATCCGAGCCCTTAACTGAAGAAGATCGCGGTGTCTTGTCTGAAGTCACTGGGCGCCGCCACATCATCGCAGTTAACAAAAGCGACTTGCCGACGTTCAATCTAAATAGAAACGAGAATGCATTCTCGGCGTTGGACACCCCCACGACGATCGTAACCCTTTCAGCGGTTACCGAAGACGGCCTTCATGACTTGCGCGCGGCGATTCTTAGACCCTTCATGAACAGCAATCACTCGGCCGAAGGGTTGATGATTACGAATGCGCGGCACCATGATTTACTTCTGCGCACAATCGATGCGATCATTTCGTCCGAGCAGCTCTTGCAGACTCGAACCAGCGAGGAACTGATCCTTGTGGGTTTGCATAACGCGCTTCGTTACTTGGGTGAGATTACTGGCGAGACGACTTCAGACGAGATCTTGGGAAAGATCTTTTCCACGTTCTGTATCGGCAAGTAGTGAATCGATAGTTGGGGACTGACGTACATGGTATTCGACGAAGTTTTTGATGTCATTGTCATCGGTGCTGGCCACGCGGGGTGTGAAGCCGCTTCTGCAGCAGCTCGTCTTGGCGCCAATACCGCGCTGGTCACGATCAATTTAGACCTGATCGGTCAGATGTCCTGCAACCCAGCCATCGGCGGCATCGGAAAGGGTCATCTGGTCCGCGAGATCGATGCGCTCGGCGGCATCATGGGTCGAGTCATCGACCGCACCGGAATCCAATTTCGTCTGCTCAACCGGTCTCGTGGGCCAGCCGTCCGCGCGCCCCGCGCACAGGCCGATCGCGCCTTGTATCGCATCGAGATGAGGAAGACTCTCGAAGCAACTCCAAACTTGAGCCTACGTCAGGGCGTTGTCACCAATCTCATAATTGAAGAAAAGCGAGCGATAGGAATCGAACTTCAGGATGCGAGACGTATTGGCGCCAGGTCGATCGTTATCGCCACCGGCACTTTTCTCAACGGCCGGATTCACACGGGCAAGCAAACATACCAAGGCGGGCGCGCCGGCGAACCCGCTTCGATCGAATTTGCAGAAGCTCTCAAGCGGATGGGCTTCCGCGTCGGGCGGTTGAA
>JAJPKD010000016.1 GCA_021323895.1 Acidobacteriota bacterium
TATAAAACAATCATGATTTCAACCACCGAACTGACTAATCGATTGAGTGGCGGCGGACCCGCGCCGGCGAAATTGTTCACGCCGGAAGCGCCGGCTGTTCCGGAGAAGCGACTGCTAAATCGCGAACTCAGCCTCATCGAATTCTTTCGTCAGGTTTTGGAAGAAGCCATCGACGATCGTAACCCACTGCTTGAGCGGCTCAGGTTTCTCGCAATTTTCTCAAGCATTGTGGACGAGTTCTTCATGGTGCGTGTTTCGGGTTTGAAGGAAGAGTTCGAACAAGGCTGGTTGCATCCGTCGCCGGACGGCATGACTGCTGAAGAGCAACTGAAGGAAATTCGCGAGCGTCTGGCGCCGATGATCGGCGATGCAGCGCATGCGCTCAAGGAGCACATTCTGCCCGCGTTGGCGGAACGACGAATCGAGATCGCGACCTATGAATCATTAAACGAAACAGAGCGAGCGACGCTCGACCAATACTTCACAGAGCGCGTATTTCCGGTGTTGACGCCGCTGGGCGTGGATCCGGCGCATCCTTTTCCTTACATCTCGGGACTGAGCCTCAATCTCGGCTTGATGGTTTCGAACTCGGCTGAATCGTCGAGCGAAAGCGAGACCCGATTTGTTCGAGTCAAAGTTCCGCCCGTTCTTCCGGGCCTGATTCAAATCGATCGAAGCAAGACGCGTTACGTCCTCCTGAGCGACCTGATTTCGGCAAACCTTCCGTCGCTGTTCCCGGGCCTGGATGCCGGACGCGCGTACGCGTTCCGCGTCACGCGCGATGCGGACATCGACATTCGCGAAGAGGAAGCCGAAGACCTCTTGCGCGCGTTAGAACGCGAGCTGCGCAAGCGCAGATTCGGCGCGCCGGTGCGCCTGGAGGTTGACGCGGCAATGCCGTGGGAGATGGTGAATTATCTGACGCAGGAACTTGGGCTCACTGCGGATGATGTTTACCGCGTTGATGGACCACTGAACATTTCGGATTTGCTGACGCTCTGCGAACTCAATCGCCCGGACCTTAAGTTCCGTCCGATTCGCGCGATCGTTCCTGACGAGTTGAAGAGCCGCGAAGCTCCGTTTGAAGCGATCAGCCGTCGCGACATTCTGCTTCATCACCCGTACACCTCTTATTCGACGGTGACTAATTTCATTCGCACTGCGGCGCGCGACCAGAACGTGCTGGCGATCAAGATTTGTCTCTATCGCACCGGCCAGCAATCCGACATCGCCGAGGCTCTGATCGAAGCTGCCGAGCAAGGCAAGCAAGTCACTGCCGTGATCGAACTGAAGGCGCGCTTTGACGAAGAGAAAAACATTCATTGGGCGCAGCGGCTCGAACATGCGGGCGTGCACGTTGTTTACGGTCTGCTGGGGCTGAAGACGCACTGCAAGTTGACGCTGGTCGTGCGTCGCGAGGGCGATTCTCTGAATCGATACGTGCACATCGCCACCGGCAACTACAATCCGACGGCGTCCTGCACGTACACCGACTTTGGTTTGTTTACGACCGATCAGGATATTGGCGCGGACGCGAGTGAATTCTTTAATTACCTGACGGGTTACTCGCATCAGAAAGATTATCGCAAGCTGCTGATCTCGCCGGTGAACCTGCGCGAGAAGCTGACCGATCGCATCAATCGCGAGACTGAACATGCAAAATCGGGCCGCGAAGCTCGCATCATGGCGAAGCTCAACCGGCTCGCCGACCCGCAAATTATCGAAGCGCTCTACGCCGCCTCAAATGCGGGGGTGCAGATCGATTTGATCGTGCGCGGCATCTGCATGCTGCGCCCGGGCGTGCCGGGCATGTCGGAAAATATTCGCGTGCGCAGCATCGTCGGCCGGTTCCTGGAACACAGCCGCATTTTCTATTTCGCGAACGGTGGCGACGAAGAAACCTACATCGGCAGTGCCGACTGGATGCTGCGCAACCTCAATCGGCGCGTCGAAGTGGTGGTGCCGGTCGAGAACCCGCAACTGCGGAAATATTTGAGGGAAGAAGTGCTCGATGCGTATTTGAAGGACAACGTGAACGCGCGCGAATTGCAGGCGGATGGTTCATATCGACGTGTGCGCGCCGGCGAAGAGGAGCTGTTCGACAGTCAAACCTTCTTCCAAGGACGGCAGATAAATTCTTAGACGAATATTTGGGGGTGTCGATGATTAGATCCAAAACTTTTCAAAATGTGATTCCGTTTGTGGCGTGGTTGGCGCTGCTCGTGTTAGTGCCGCTGGCGTTCTCACAAGACAAGAAGAAAGACAAAGAAGAACGCGCCAGTGTGGTCACGGGCGAAGCGGTGTTGTGGCGCGAGCCGACCGATATCACTTCACGCGATTTATTTCTCGGCTCCGGCGGGGAAGAGAACAAACCTGATTTGTCGCACGTCACCTTTGAAGCGGAGAAGAGCACAGGCTACTCGGTCAAGTGGGACGTGCGCGATGGAGCAGGTCATAAATGGGTAGCAAAGCTTGGTAACGAGGCGCGGCCTGAGACCGCCGCGAACCGTCTGATTTGGGCGGTTGGTTATGTGACTGAGACGGTCTATCTCGCGCCGTGCGCGCACATCGACGGCGCGCCGAAACCGCGCAAGGAAGTGAAACGCTGCGAAGGCGATGGCTTTGCCGACGTGCGCTTTGAGGCGCGCGGCGAAGGCGTGAAACGTGGCGATAACTGGGACTGGAAATCGAATCCGTTCGCCGGCAAGCGGGAGCTAAATGGTTTGCTGGTGATGATGGCCCTGCTCAACAATTGGGATTTGAAAACGACAAACAATGTCGTGCTGCAAACGACGAACGCGGATGGCGCAAGTGAATCGCGTTACGTAGTCAGCGATCTCGGTGCGACGTTTGGCAAGACCGGCGGTCCTATTTCGCACAGCCGCAACGAGCCCGAGAAATACATCAAGACCAAATTCGTCGAAGGCGAAGATCGCGGGCGCGTGAAGTTCGGTTATCACGGAAAGCAAAGCGATCTCTTCAATCAGGTAACGCTGGCCGACGCGAAGTGGATCGGCGGGTTGCTCGCGCAGTTGAGTGACAAGCAGTTGGAAGATGCGTTTCGCGCCGCTGATTTCACGCCTGAAGAGACGCAAATGCTGATTGCCGAAGTTAAAGATCGGATTAATGAGCTGGCGAATCTGCCGGGGTGAGCGTGTCAGTACCGCGAGCGATAGCGAGAGGATCACATGAGAACCTTGATCAAAATGATTTCGAGAGGTCGTCGTTGACGGAGCTGACTCTGTGATCCGCTCGTTATCGCTCGCGGTACTGACACGATTCGTATGCAGAAGAAAATCCGCATCACCGACGTTCTTTATCCTCACTGGCCTACACTTTCGCTCGCATTCCTCGCTGTCATTGGCGAGAGCGTTACCGATCTGCTCGATCCGTGGCCGCTGAAAATTGTCTTCGATCACGTGTTTGGATCGAAGCGCATGCCGGATTGGCTGGCGAGCGCGGTCGGCGTAATCGGCACAGATAAGTTTTCCATTCTCAATTTCGCGGTCCTCGCGGTCATCATGATTGCCGTATTCGGCGCGATTAGTTCGTACTTCGAAAAATATCTCACGACCAGCGTCGGGCAGTGGGTGATGCATGATCTGCGGCGCGTTCTCTACAGCCACATTCAGAAGCTTTCGCTTTCTTATCACGATCGAAAACGCACCGGCGATCTCATCAGTCGCGTCACGAGCGACATTGATGCAGTGCAAAGTCTCGTCTCAAACGTGCTGCTGGGCATGCTGGTCAACGTTCTGACGCTCGTCGGCATGATGCTGGTGATGCTGTATCTGAATTGGGTCTTTACGCTGATTGCATTGATGGTCGCGCCGGGACTCTTTCTCGTGGTCTATCACTACACGCGCCGGATAAAAACCACCTCGCGCGCCAAGCGCCGGCAAGAGGGCGAAGTCGTCAACGTGCTTGAAGAGGTGCTGTCGTCGATTCGCGTCGTCAAGGCGTTCGCGCGCGAAGACTATGAACAGAAAAGATTTGAACGCGAGAGTTTGGAAAGCGTCGAGCTCGCGTTGGAGGCGCGCAATGTCAAAGCGAAGCTGCCGCCATTGGTCGAGATCATCGTGGCCGCCGGCACTTGTCTGGTGTTGTGGTACGGCGCGCGTTTAGTGCTGACGGGCGAGCTGACCTCCGGTGAGCTACTTGTCTTTCTGCTGTATCTCGGAAAGATGTACAAGCCCATGCGCGAATTGTCGAAGATGACGGACACGATCTCTAACGCTTCCGTCGGCTGGGAGCGCATCCGCGAGGTGCTGGAAAACGAGCAGCAGGTGCGCGATCTTCCGGGAGCGAAACCTGCGCCGCGCTTCAAAGGCAAGATCGAATTCGATCACGTCAGCTTTTCATATGATGAGAATCAACGAGTGCTTCACGATGTGAGTTTGCAGATCGAGCCTGGCCAATTAGTCGCGCTCGTTGGCCCCACTGGCGCCGGCAAGACCACGATCGCGAGCTTACTGCCGCGCTTCTACGAACCAAACTCCGGCGTAATCAAAATCGACGGCACGGACATCAGGCAATTCAAACAGAAGTCACTGCGCGAGCAGATCAGTTTTGTTTTGCAGGAGACGCTGCTCTTCCGCGCGACCGTCGCTGAGAACATTGCGTACGGCAAACCGAACGCGACGCATGAAGAGATTGTGCGAGCCGCGCAACTCGCGAACGCCGATGAATTTATTGAGCGAATGCCCGACGGCTATGACACGATGATTGGCGAGCGCGGCGTGACTCTGTCGGGTGGTCAACGGCAGCGCGTGACCATCGCGCGGGCCATCATTCGCAATTCGCCGATTTTGATTCTGGATGAGCCATCGGCGGGACTCGACGCCGCGTCCGAAAAACTAGTCTTCGATGCGCTGGAAAACCTGATGGAAGGGAAGACTTCGATTGTGATCGCGCACCGGCTCGCCACCGTGAGCCGCGCGAACGTGATCTTTGTCATTGATCAAGGTCGCATCGTTGAGCAGGGAACTCACGAAGAGCTGCTTGCCAGAGGCGGCCTGTATTCGAAGTTGTATGAGTTGCAGTTCAGGGGCGACGCGGTTGACTCGCGTGAAGTGTTGACGGTGTGAGCGGCTTTGCCGCAGCACCGGGCGGAAAGCCTGAGGCTTTCCGGTGCGACCTCTAAAAGCAATTTGCGGCGAGGCTTAGCCTCGCCGCTCAATCAAATATGTTTTCGTGATCCAGGGGCGGCGCGCTGCACGCTTTGCCCCTGGCTAATTCACGCCGTTGGCGTGAAGACTCGGGAGCGCGCACGGATGCGCGCGACCCGCAGGCAAGATGCCTGCGCTCCCCTACCGCACTCTTCTCGCTCGCGTTGCCACCTGTGGCTGGTCCAGACGATTCAATTCATTGATCCGTCCGCGCATGGCGCGCACGTAGCGTTCCGTCGTCGCGCGGTCATAGCCGGCGGCGCGGAAGCTATCGCGCAGTTGATTATCTGATAACTGGCTGAGCACGCCTCCGATCCAAGCCGCGTGTTCGGCGGGAATTTTCTGCATGTCGTTCGTCGCTTTGCGTTGTCGAAAATAGTAGGGCGGATAGACGACGCTCAGCAACCCCAACCCTTTCGGCTTCAGATTGTAGTCAAACTTCACGTTGCCCTTCTTATCGACCTTGCGCACATAACGATCGCGTTCAAAGTCGCGCACATCGCTCTTTGAGCGACGACCGCCGATTCCTCCGGCCTGGCCAAATGTCGCGCCGAGATCCGTCACGGTGTAAATCGACTCGCCCGATTCCTTATTGCGTAGCACGCGATTGTTTTTCTTGAACGTGTCCCAGTTGTTGAGCATCACCATCATGGTCTTCAGGCCGTTCAGCTCGCGCGTGTTCTTGAATGGATTGTTGTTCCAATCCCAATTCTTGCCGCGCTCGATGTCTTTGCGGCGCGGCTCGAAACGCGCGCCAAGCACGCTGTCGCCCTGCACATACTTCTGGCCCCGCGAAAGTTTCTTCATGCCGTCGATGCGCGCGCGATCGAGATAGTAGGACTCTTCCGCGTTGTAGCCGGCCGCCCACACCAAACGCGTGGCCGCAGTTTCGGCCTGCGCCTCGGGCCCGAGCTTGACGCGCCATTTGGTGCCGCGCGCATCCTCAACTTCAAACTTGGGCATACCGCCTTCCTTCACTTCTTTGATGAAGCGAAACGGCGGCACCGGCGCGCGATCTTTCGAGCCCGGGCCATAGTACAAATCGCGATTGCGAATATTGCCCGGGTCGCGCCACAGCACCGCGTTCTTGTCGGCGTGCTGTTTCTTCTTGCGATACTTTGCGGTTGAGAAGGTTTCGAGCGAAAGACCCACGATGATGACGCTGGCCACGACGATCAGCCAACGATTTCGATTCATTGATTTCACGGTAAAGCTCCTGTCCGGGAAGAGAAGGTCGAGACCGCGCCGCGTGAGCGACAATGGTCGAGTTCTAAAACCAAGAGGGCCGAAAGAGGGATTCGCAGAAGTATGCTAGCAAACCGCGGCGAGGTTGTTACGCCTGAGACAGAACGAAAAGAATGTTGTTAGACGAATGCAAGGCTCGCGCGGAAAACAAGAAGGCCGCCTCTTTCGCGGCGGCCTCTGAATTCGCAAATCGGATCAGTCAGATTCGGGAGTTCAATTAATTTTTCTGCGAGGTAGCGGTGACGGCAGCCGCTGAGCTGTTCAGCATCCGCTGCGCATAATTTTCGACGAACGTCTTCTGGCCGCCATGGCCATTCGAGGTGTAGAAATCAAAGTCGAGCATTTCCTGGTAAACCTGGTCGAAATTCCAGTGGTAATTATTGAAGCGGTAAATCGCTCCCATCACACCCGTGCGATGACGGCCGCCGGCGCAGTGCACGTAGAACTTGCCGGTCGCCGGATCGTTGACGACTTTTAGGAATTCAGCAATCTGCGCATCCGATGGGTCATGCTTGTCAGGAATGGCGATGTTGACATATTTCATGCCCGCGGCTTCGACGAAGCCGCGCTCTTCCGGCGTGTTGTCGGTCAGGTCGATGACGGTATTAATGCCGAGCGCTTTCAGGCTGGCGAAATCCTTCTGCTTCGGCCGTCCACCGCGATAAAAGCGGTCGTCCATCTGGCCGAAATTGCCGATCTTTACGTTTGAAAATTTGGCGTCCGAATGGGTCTTGGCAACAGCGGCCGCAGCGAAGGCGAACACGAGGGCTGCCATGACCGTCAGTTTTGCGTACGATTTCTTAAGTGGGAACATCTGGGGTTTACTCCTTGAATACTTCAAAATTTCTAACAGGGTTTTTTCAGTTACGCAAGACCGCTGGTTCAAGTGAGGTCGAGGGGCCGTCGTGCCGATTCTCTTGAGGGTTTAGGATCTCGCTGATTCAAATGGCCGGGACAAAACTTAGATACAAAAATCTGTAGTCGAGTTGCATGGAAGCAGTTAGACTTCTGGAGGCTGGAGCAAGGAAAAATGGACAAATTTTTCCCGAATTGGTTGAAGGCGATCCTGCTTGGTGTAATCGCCGTATTTTTCGTGCTGAACCGGCTGGCGATCGCGCGTCCAGAGGTTGCCTGGCTTCAGAAATTCAAACTGCCAGGCAGGCAGATGAGCGAAGAAGAAAAAGCCCGGCGTCGTAAATCCGCGAATCGTATGGCGGCGGTCGAAATGATCCTGGCCGGCTTGGTTCTACCGTTTCTTTATTTGGCTTCGACCGTCTTCATGTTTAATGAGCCCGAAAGACTCCCAATGCTTATCGTGGGCGCGCTCTCGTTGCTGTGCATCGGTGCGGGTGTGTGGGTGCTCGCGCGGAATATTTAGGTTCGCCGATCTGCGCTGATTTCTCGCATCTGTTCGAAGTACGCTAATCTGGCTCGCGGCGGCGCGTCTTATCTCTATGCCATTTCTCGATCTACTTAAACTGGCCTTCCGAAACCTGCGCGAGGCACGGCTGCGCGCGACGCTGACTTCGATGGGCGTGATCGTCGGCGTCGCGGTCATCGTGACAATGGTTTCATTCGGACTAGGTTTGCAGAGGAACCTGCTTTCGCGATTTAAGGCGTTGGACCTCTTTAACGAGATGACCGTGTTCGGGAAAAGCCTGGCCGCAGCGGCCGGCAATCTCGATCGTCCATCGGGTGCGCGCCGTGCGACGGGAGATAATCAAGGGCCGCGCTTACCGACGAACGTGGCGCCGACGCGAATCCTCGACGACGCGGCGATCGCTGAGATTGCCAAGATTCCGGGCGTCTCGTATGTCGAACCGTACATCGGTTTCGTCGTCGAGTGTCGTGCGAATGCAAAGGTGTTCGGGCACTCGGTGGCTGGCGCGACTGTGCCTAACTCGTCTTCTCGATTCAAAGATTTTGCCGCGGGACAGATGATCTCATCCGCGACGGCAGACGAAGCGATCGTTAGCGAGGAGACCACGCGCGCTGCGGGGTTCGCCTCTCCGGCCGATGCGATCGGAAAGACGTTGGAGTTCCTGGTCGCGAACAATGAAAAGGGAAAGAGCGACGAAACGAGCGATGAGGGCCCAAGCTTCTTTGGCCTGCCGTTAGGCGACGCGGATAACCGCGACCAGCCAAAAGGATCGGTCACAGTCGCTCGTACTTTGCGCATCGTTGGCGTGCTGGCTGAGCCGAAACAAGACGGTCGCCCCGGTCCGTCGCGCGGCTTGATGCCGACTGCTGACATTTACATTCCGCTGGCTGCGGCCAAGCGATGGTCCGACGAGCACCAGAACGAACAAGCGAGAGTATTGATGGCCCTGGCCCGCGAAAGCGGAGGCATCGGTGAAGATCAGAATCCCGGATACTTCTCGGCTGTAGTTCGCGTGAACGATCCGGTGGCGTTAACCAGCGTCAGAGATCGCCTGAAGGAACTTGGGTTGGGAAGTTTTTCGATCGTCGATCAGTTGGACCAGATTCGCACAGTGTTTCTAATTATCAACTCAGTTCTAGGACTGCTCGGTGGGATTTCTTTGCTGGTAGCCAGTTTCGGAATTGCCAACACAATGATCATGTCGATACTCGAACGCACGCGCGAGATTGGCATCATGAAGGCGATCGGCGCCGAGGACCGCGAGATCAAACTCATCTTCTTTTTTGAAGCGGCGGTGATTGGCGTGAGTGGTGGCGTCATCGGATCGCTGGCGGCATGGGGCATCGACGCGATCTCGAACCGGCTGGCCTATAGATTCATTCTGAAACCGCAGGGAGCTTCGTTCGTGGACTTCTTTCACTTGCCGCCGTGGCTCTGGCTCGGCGCCATTCTGTTTGCGTTAAGCGTTTCAATTCTCGCCGCGCTATATCCGGCGGCACGCGCGGCGCGTATCGACCCGGTGCGGGCGTTGAGGCATGATTAAGAAGACATTGGCCGCGGATAAACGCGGATAGTCGCTGACAAGAACCAAGTGTTCGGCTGTTCCTATCCGCGCTTATCTGCGTCAATCCGCGGCCAAGTTGTTTTCCACTACGGCTTGGGAGCAGGCGCAGCGGGCTTCGCCGTCTTCTTCCTCGGCTTTGGCATCGGTGCCGGTTTGGGATTCCAGAAGCCTGGATCTTGCGCGGCCATCTCCTTTGCCACGTAACTCATGCTCGGGTCGAACGCGTAGGTGGCGGACTCACTACTAATCACAGCATCGGCGCTGGTCTTGTCGGCATTCTTCTTCATGTCATCGCTCATCGCCGCGCGTACTTTCGCGCCAACGTTCTGGTCCATTTCGGCAAGCGATTTCATCGGCCGGAAAAATAGATACGTCCCGCCGGGCGCTCCTGAGATGGCCTGAAAACAGGCCACGTGATAATTGTCGAGTTTGGCTTTGTCACGCGCCACATTGACGATCGACCTGACGTAGTCGGCATACTGCGCGTCGTGGCCGGGACGGATGCGCACCGTGGTGATTGTGAAATAGCGCATCTGCGCGATATTGACCCCGGGATTGAAACTCAATTCCGCGCGGTACACGGTTAGCAAATCGCGCATGGCCGAGTGAAGGTCAGGCTGTTCGTTGTTGAGGCGATCGAGTTGGGCTTTCATTGCGCCAGTGACGCCCGACATAGTCTTGTCAGTGTCTCGTTGCATCTTTTCGAGCTCGGCGAACGAACCGGCACCCGTGATGTACACGACTTCGTTTTCGTTGCCGGCCACCGGCACTAAAGCGATCCGGTGATTCGATGTTTGCAGCTTCGCGAAGGCCGCGGCGTAACCAGCCGAATGCTTGCTGTGCGCAGGCATTTTGCCCGCCTTGATATCTTCGCGAACGATCAGTAACACGGGCGGTGGTCCCATTTGTTCAGGCGTTTGCGCAAACGCCGGCGAGCAAATCGAAACCAAAAGGGCTAGAGCAAAAAGCACGAGGGATTTCTTCATAAGCGAACCCACCTCCAGGGGGTTTTGAAACGAGTTTGGAGTTGTGGTCGATGTCTTTCGGCCAACGCTAATTGCTGGAACCGAAGAGGACGCAAACCGGAATCAGCGTCGCAACATTCTTGCGAGCTTTTCGGTACTACAGCCTATAGAAGGTATTTCTGGCAGCTCGGTATGACTAATTACACTTTTATGGACGGCGTGACGATATGATGAATGCTGTGGCAAGTCAACGGGCGATTTCGCTTCGCGAATCGATCCGGTAAGGGCATTGCGACATGACTAGCACAATTGGCCGCAGATTAACGCGGATAGCACGGATTCAGGCAATGACTATTTTCTGATCCGCGCTTATTCTGTGTGCATCCGCGGCTAAATTGTCAGACTCTTCCCGCACGAATCACAAAATCTCGCCGCCGGATCCTTCTGCACGGCGTTGCAATGCGGACACGATAACCCGGCGCGCAGGTTCGCGCCACACGATGAACAGAAAGCTGCGCCCGCGGTAGCTGCTGCGCCACACGTTCCGCAGCGCCCCGGCATCGGCGGTACATAGCCGCCGGCTTTGCGCGCGATGTGCGCTTCGATAATCTTCCACGCGTCGTCCGTCAACTTGTATTGCCAGTAAGCGCCCAGCGCGGGCAAAGCAATGAGCGGCCCGGCCAGCACCCAAGCGACCGCCGCGACCGCAGCCTTGTCGAACCACTTCTGCATCCCGATCTCGACGCGCGTGCCACCGGTTTCTGGAGTGACCTTTATCGTGAGCGCGGCCGAGTGTCCGGTGATGTCGCGTAACGTGCTAGACTTGCGCGCTTGCAGCACGGAAGTGGATGAGACTTGCTCAGTCTGAACGTCGTAATCCTCGTCGAAAAGAGTGCGAAGCTCAGTCATTAATTTGATCGTATCGGCTTCGACGCCGGGATAATAGCGGCTTTCCATTCTGTAGTTTTCTCCCCAGCGCATTTTACGTGAAGCTGTGAGAGATAGTTCAACCAATCGACAACAGGCGCGAAGCGCCGCCATTGAGTAGCCACTCCCGTGAGGGCGTGGAGTACGAAGGACAGAAACATGGGCGGCGGAGGTGCGACATTCAGCGGGGACGAAGACGATAATCAATGTCGGCACTTCGAGCCTCGAGATGCTTGATTATGCTGGACCACGCCCTCACGGGCATGGCTATTGAATCCCGGCCCTCTGGGCCTTAGAAATTGGAGCTGCGGAATGACAACGTTGACACGTGCCGTAGTGTTGGCACTTTTTCTCCTCCTTATTATTCAGCCGATAACGTTTGCGCAAAAGCTCGATGGTTTCTCCGTAAACGGTTCACAAGAGCAGCGCCGCATCGAAGAGCAGTTCCGCGCGGTACCACAACCAGCGACCGCGCGTGAAGAGTTACGGCGGCTTACCTCAGAAGCACACATTGCGGGTTCGCCGGAAGACTATGCGACCGCAGTTTACGTGCGCGATCAAATGCGCAGCTTCGGTCTCCAATCTGATCTGAAAGAATACCAAGTGCTGCTGCCGTATCCGCGCACGCCGAGCATCGTCGAGTTAGTCGCACCGCGCCGCGAGCGTTTGCAAGTTCGCGAAGATGTGGTGGCGCAAGACCCAACCTCATCTAGTCGAAAGATTGTGCCGCTTTACAACGGCTATGGCGCGAGCGGCGACATCACCGCGCCGCTCGTCTATGTCAATTATGGTTTGCCGAATGACTATGACGCGTTGCGAAAAGCCGGCGTCGATGTGAAGGGCAAGATCGCGATCGCTCGTTACGGAAATTCTTTTCGCGGAGTGAAAGCGAAAGTTGCTGAAGACAACGGCGCCGTCGGCCTTCTAATTTATTCCGATCCCGCTGACGATGGTTACGCGCAAGGCGACGTGTACCCGAAGGGGCCGTGGCGGCCGGACAGTTCTGCGCAGCGCGGCTCGGTACAGTTTCTCTTCATCTATCACGGTGACCCGCTGACGCCGGGCACGCCCGCGGTTCCGGGCACGCCGCGCATCAGGAAGGAAGAAGCGACAAATCTCCCGCGCATTCCGGTCCAACCAATTTCGTACGGCGATGCACGCCGCCTGCTGGAACCTATGCGTGGCCCATTACGACCAAAAGGATTTCAGGGGGCGCTGCCGTTCGCGTATCACGCTGGTGGCACAAACGAAGTGCGCGTGCATTTGAAAACGGACATCGAGTTTCTCACGAAAACGATCTGGGATGTGATCACGCGAGTCGATGGATCAAACGAAAAGGATCGTTGGGTAGTGCTCGGCAATCATCGTGACGCGTGGGTCTTTGGCGCAGTCGATCCGAACAGTGGCACTACCGCAATGATCGAAGTCGGTCGCGGCCTCGGACAATTGATCAAGACTGGATGGAAGCCGCGACGATCGATCGTGATGTGTAGTTGGGACGCGGAAGAACAGGGCTTGATTGGATCAACTGAATGGGTCGAGGAGTTCGCGGCGGATTTGAAAAGCAACGCGGTTGCTTACCTGAACATGGATGCGGCGGTGTCGGGAGCGAACTTCGGCGCATCGTCGGTGCCGTCGATGTGGAGACTGATTTACGACGCTGCGCGCGACGTTCGCGATCCAAAGACAGGCAAGAGTGTTTACGATGCGTGGCGCGCTCGCGCCTGGGAAAGCGCGCCGGACTCCGATCGTTATGACGAGAAGGGGAACGAAAAGCCGATCGCGACACCGCGCATCGGCGCGCTGGGATCAGGATCGGATTACACGCCGTTCCTGCAGCACCTCGGCGTGCCGTCCCTCGACATGAGCTTTGGCGGTGACTATGGCGTGTATCACTCAGCGTACGATTCGTTCTATTGGATGGCGCACTTTGGCGATCCGACATTTCAATATCACGTGGCGTCAGCGCAGATCTGGGGAACGGTGGCGTTGCGATTGGCGGGTGCGGCAGCGCTGCCGATGGACTACACGGATTACGCGGAGCAACTTCGCGCTTTTGTGAACGAGACGGCCAGGCTGGCCAATCAGAAGAAGCGCGGCGACGCATTCGATGCGAAGCCAATGCTAAAAGCGATCGACAACTTGGCTGACGAAGCTGAGAAGATTCAGAAGCGACGAATCGATCTGGAAAAACAAAATTCAAATTCAGATCGGCTGGCGCGGCTCAATGACGCGTTGATGCAGGCCGAACGCGCCTTCATCGACGAACGTGGTCTCCGCGGACGTGCCTGGTTTAAGCACGAGATTTATGCGCCGGGTTTCTACACCGGCTACGCCGCGCTGCCGCTGCCCGACCTGCGACAAGCAATTGAAGATGGTCGCGTTGCCGATGCCAAAGAAGCTGCGCAGCGAATTACGGAAGCAATTGGTCGAGCCGGTGAGGTGCTGAAGAGCGGAAGGCAGTAAGCAGACGGCAGAAAGCAGAAGTCAGAAGGCAGGGATTTCTTTGCTGCCATCTGCTTTTTGCCTACCCCCCTGCTGTTCTTTACGGTTTCTTTTTCTTTTTGGGATCTTCCGCTGGGGCTGCGGGTAACTTGCCGCCGGCTTCCAGGATTTGATTCGAGTTCTCGCCAACACGCTCAATCGCGGCGATCTCATCCGCGTCGGTCGTCTTGCTTTTGAGCGCGTTCAGGTGAAGCAGGTAGCCACTCGCTGCCGCCGTCAGCTTTCTCAGCGAACGCGAAATCATCGGATTCTTCTCATCCCGTCGCGACACATCATCGATATTTGTAATCGCTTCATCCAAAATGCCGGCAACATCGCCGAGCAACTCCGCGCGCGTGCCTTTCGGAACTTCACCCCAGTCCGGTTCGTCCTTCACCAGCTTCTTAGTTGAAGGCTGCGTCGTGCCATTAATGATCGCGAAACGACGATCGGCGGCTTTGATCATAACTTCAATTCGCTTGTCGAGTTCCTGGTAGAACCGGATGAGATCCGTTTCCGCATCAGTGAAGTGATCCCGTTGCGCCTGAGCCGGCGACGAACACGAAAAAAGAGCAGCGATGACGATGAGGGATCGGAACAGTCGCGAGTTGCTTCTTGATTTCATGATTGACGAGTCTCAGGGACGCTTCAATGCGTCCGAAGCCGAACTTGGACCTGTCGATTTCTTTTCAGGTTCAGGCTCGCGCAGCACCGAATGACCATAAAAAGAATCCAACGCTTCCGAGCGGGTGTCCTTTATGTACTCTTCAGCGTCCCTGATGTTCAGCGCGTATTCGGCCGGTGTGTCGCGACGAATGACAGCCAGCCGGGGAATATGCGCCCTTACGGAGATTTCAAAATGGCGATAGAGATCGCGCGTGCTGCCTTTGTCCTGAGGCAAAGTCTTTGCGAAGGTGAGCATGTCACCGACCAGACCGAGATACTCACCGACTTCTTTCGACGCGTCTTCAAATTTCTTTTCGCTCGTCAGCGTTTCGGCGCGTAGCAGATGTCCTTCGGCGAGACTCAATGTCGCCCGCAATCGCGCTTTGGGCTCTTTCGTTGAATCTAACTCCGATCGCTCTGAGCGAGAGACGAAGCGCATCGGCGGCGGCGCCGGCATTTGCGGAATCTTTGGTTGTTGGGATTGCCCAGCTTCCGAAAGAACACAGATCAGTAATGAGAGCGAGAAGATTGTCGAACAATGACGAAGCAGGCTTAGCATTTTCGCCACTAACTGCGGAGCAGAGTCTAAGGGTTCTTTCGTTTTCCCTGGCCGCGTTGAATTTGCGCGCGCAATGTGGGGAGACGCAGATTCACTTTTTCAACTTCTAATTTGTTGTTTACCGGGTCAGCGTGCGACAAAAACTTCTGATACGCATTCAGGGCCTCGACGTACTCGCCGAGATTATCATGCGCCGTGGCAATGAAAAAGTACGTCGCTGCAATTTCGGGCTTTACCGCGGCCAGCCATTCATATTCTGGAACGGCTTCGGCAAACCGTTTGAGTTCGTAAAGCGCAAGCGCCAGATTGGCGTGCGCCGTGTAATTGTCCGGCTCGGCGTTCAGCACTTTGCGCAGGACTGACTCGGCTTCGTCAAAGCGCCGCAGTTGAATTAGTGCCGCCGCATAACCGGTCGCATATTTTGCGTTCTTCGGATCGATTTGCAGCGCGCGGGCATAATAAGCAACTGATTTTGCTGGATCAACGCGGCGATAAGCGCCACCCAGGCGCTCAAGCAAGCTCAGGTTGTTTAGATCTTTTGCCAGCAATTGCTCCAACGCGGCGCGCTCTTCGACGCTCGCGCCCGCATCGCCGGCGATATCGGCACGCAACGCGATCACTTCCGGCCGCTTTCGATCGCTCTCGCTTAGCGAATCAAGTAAACGCAAACTTTCATCAGAACGACCCGCGCGCGCGTAGAGTTGGGCGACATCGATGACGAACGTCGCGTCCTGGAATGATCCGATTTTCAGCGCATCCAGATCCGCGAGCGCGCCGGCACGATCATTTAGCTCAAGAAGAAAACGCGCACGATCGTAATGAAATGTGGTCAGGCGCGGCTCAATCTCGATGGCGCGTGTGATGCTGGTCACGGCAGACTTAACATCGCCGGACGCATATTCGATGTAAGCGCGCCGGCGCCATGTTTGCGAAGTGGCGTCCTTAAGAGATGTCGCATCGCGCATGAACTTGACGGCTTCCGTGAAGCCCTTTGCTCGCTGACGCAAGACCGCGAGCGCCACGAGCGCTTCCAGATTTTGATTGTCGAGTTCGATCGCTTTGCGCAGGATGGGTTCGGCTTCGCGATCGGAATCTCCGGGGAAAGCGAGTTGGCTGCCTAACTTCGCATAAGCCATAGCCCAATCGGGGCGCAACTCGACGGCACGCTTGAATCCTTCGATGGCCTCGCGTTTGTGATTTGTGAAGAGCAGCGCCATAGCTCTTTGAAATTCAGCTTCGGGGAACTCAGGTTTTAGTTTGATCGCAGCTTCATAGAGCGCGATCGCTTTCTGGTAATCGCCTTTAGCGTGCGCGTCCTGGCCCCGATCGAAAAGCTTTACCGGATCGGTTTCACCGTTGGTCAGATCGTCCGCTTGCGCGAGTGATACTTGCCAGCAGACAGCGATCAGAATCAGGCCTAACGCGAAACTGAAATATGAATGCGATCGAAGTGCTGACATCAAATCGTTTCAAAAGGAATGAGAGCGCCGAACGGCGATTTCCAATGGACGTTCGATGTTAACATCGCGCGCAGCGTTGCGTCATCAACGACTTCCGGTTGCGAAACGTTGCGGCTTCAAAACAAAAGGGATAACATTTTGCGCTCTAAATAATCCGCGCCTAGCTTTCAGATCCGTAAGAAACTTGGAGACCAAGTTATGACTACAGCTCTCGTTGACGATATTCGAGAAATCAAAGAAGACAATCCATTTGAATCAATGATGTCCCGATTCGATCGGGCCGCGCAATTGCTCAACATTGACCCCGACTTGTATGCGGTGATGCGGGTGCCAAATCGCGAGTTGAAAGTTTATATCCCGACGCGAATGGACTCAGGCCGCATCCAGGTGTTTGAAGGATATCGGGTTCAGCATAACTTTGCGCGGGGTCCGGCGAAGGGCGGGATTCGCTATTCTCCAGATGTGAATATCGACGAAGTGCGCGCCTTAGCCGCGTGGATGACGTGGAAGTGCGCGGTTGTGAATGTTCCATTCGGAGGGGCGAAGGGCGGCATAGTTTGTGATCCGACCCAGATGTCCCTTGGCGAACTCGAACGAATGACCCGACGCTACGCGTCTGAACTTTTGGATTTCATTGGTCCAGAGAAAGACGTGCCCGCGCCTGACATGAATACTAATGAGCAGACGATGGCGTGGATCATGGACACGTACTCGATGCACGCGCGACATACGGTTAATGCGGTGGTGACAGGCAAGCCGATCGACCTGGGCGGATCGCGCGGCCGCCGCGAGGCAACCGGCAGAGGTCTGCTGATAGTGATCATTGAGGCCGCTAAGAGATTTAAAATGGAGCCATCGCAAACTCGCGTTGTCGTCCAGGGAAGTGGAAACGTCGGAGGTATAGCAGCTCTGCTATTGCACGAGGCGGGCTTCAAAGTGGTTGGTCTCTCGGAGATTAACGGTGGAATTCACAATCCGGCAGGATTGGATATACCCGCGGCGTTGAAGTATTTGCAGAGCACGCGTTCTTTCGATGGCTATCAGGATGCCGAGCGCGTAACAAACGCCGAACTGCTCGAGTTGGATTGCGAAGTGCTTATGCCGGCGGCGACTGAGAATCAGATTACTTCGACGAATGCCGAGCGCCTAAAATGCAAAGTTCTGGCTGAAGGCGCGAATGGGCCAACCACGGCGGCTGCTGACGAGATTCTTTATAAGAAAGGTATCTTTGTTATCCCTGACATCCTGGCGAACGCGGGAGGCGTGACGGTTTCCTATTTTGAATGGGTGCAGGATCGGATGGGATATTTTTGGCGTGAGGACGTTGTGAATGAGCGATTACAAGATACCATGGTCGCTAGCTTTAATGATTTATGCCGGTACGCCGACGCCCACTCGGTGGATACGAGGACGGCTGCCTACATGCTCGCCATCGACCGGGTAGCCTATGACACGCGGATGCGAGGCATCTATGCGTGACCGAAAAAACATAAACAAAGTCGCCGTAAGTCGTGAAAAAGTCTTGATTTCCGGCTATGGCAATGGTAGGCTTCGGGCGTATTTACCGCTTGCAGCAGTGGCCTTTCACTCCTCAGTGGGGTCATTGCGCTGCAAGACCTTGAAATCTTGTTGACATGAGCGCTTGGTTTGCTTATAAAGAAGCGCTAGATCAAAAGGTATTAAGAACTTAGCAGAGGTCCAGTGGAATTTGAGTAGGCCCTCTTGGTTGCGCCGGTCTACCAGATCTACAAGTGCCGGAGCGGCGGCTGCATGTTGACGTTATCGTTGACGCTGGTAGTTCGAGCGTCCGTATCCAGAAGATAAGTGGGCGGCGAGATACTTCGAGTACGCATGCAAATCGAAAAAACTTTTACCGCGCGATTATCTTCTCTGGCCGGTCGCGTAGAATCTTTACTCACTAATCGCAGGAGGAACGCGATGAGACTCGCGAATAGAGTGCTCTTTTGTGCGCTCGCAATTTTTGTTTTGTCGGTGGGTGCAATGGCGCAAACGCCGAGAGGGGAAAATGATCCCAGAAATCTGTCGCCGTCGGTCGGCACTGGCGGGCCCGAGGGAGGTCCGACCGGTCTGTTTACAATCTACGACGGCCAGACCTTGAGACGGGGAGAGTACACGTTCAGTTTTGCGTTCAGTAATTTCGATCGCGATCCGGGTAACGTGGACATCACCGACTGGCCCGTGAGCTTTAACGTGGGCCTGAATGATCACCTTGAGCTGTTTTTCAAGACCAACGCTTATCGTGGAATCAAGGTTAACAATCCGCAGAACCTGTCCAGTTTCTATTTGCCGAACTCTCAGGGCTATTTTGGCGCAGGACTACTTGGTAGTGGGCCGGCGATTATTTTGGCGCCCTCAGGTCCGAATGTGGGGACAATAGCAGGAACGGCAGTGTTTAGGCCGCCATTCTGTCCGAATTGTGTGCCAACGACGAGCATATATAGCGTCTATTACAATGCTGGTCAGCCCTTCGTCGCGTTTCCCTTTACCGGGGGCGCGGGTCCGAACTTTGGCATGGGACCGGGAGTGCAAGGTGGTCAGTTTGGTTTCCCTGGTTTTAGCGCGACGCTTGGTCCGCCTACTGCGGTCGGAAATAGTTTTGGCGCGGCCGATCGCTTTCCCGGTGTTGGCTCTCCGGTTGGGAGCATTCTCCCGGGTATCGTGTTAGCAACGACCACGCTGCCCTGCACTGCATTGACAGGCAACTGCCGGCCGCCGGGTTCGCCAACCACGTTGAATCCGATTGTGGTGCCGGTTACCTGGACTACGTCGCCCTCCTATTTACCTGATGCGCCGTTTGTGAATCGTCTCTACGGCGAGTCGAGCTTTACCAATTTCGTGGCGGGAGCAAAGTGGAGAATTACCGGGCCGCGCAATCCACTCGGTGTGGCAGTTCTTCCGATGTATCGATGGTATGCCGACAAAGCAGACGGTGCTAGTGGCTTTAACCAACTTCAGCGCGGAGCCAGTCCCGGTGGTAACATCGGCGACTTTGGCTTGACGCTGGCCGTTGATGGACGTCTGAGCCGTTCAGTGAACCTTTCAGCGAACGTCGGATACTGGCTGAATAGCAACCCGAAGAATGGTAACTCAACGCTTTTGGATCGGCCGGATGAAATCATCGCCGGCGTCGGCTTCGATTTCCCGATCAATCGTTGGTTCCAGGGCATTGGCGAATTCCGCTCGACGCAATATGTCGGCGGCCACACGCCTAACGCCTTCCCGAATAATCCGGTTGAGTTCCTCGTCGGCGCCAAGATTTATCCGGCCCGCTGGTGGGGTGTCGGCGCATGGTTCCGCAGACAGTTAAATGACCAGCGCTTGAAGAACTTCAATGGCGTTGACGTCAACACTGCGATTAACCAAATCACGAACGTAAATGTGGTGAATCGCGGTTTGGTTGTCGTGCCCGGCACTTCAGTAATTTCAACGTCCGCGGGTGTGCCCCTGGGCTTCCAGCCCTCGAGCGACCCGTATGGATTTGGCGCTCAGTTGTGGATTGGACATCGCAACAAGCGAGAGCCGGCTGTGTTGCCGAATCAGCCGCCGACCGCGTCACTGGCTGCGTCAACAAGCACAATCACGTTGCCGTGCCCGCCAGATATGCATTCGAGCGGTGGTTCTTGCCCGACTTCGGCCAGCACTTCTGTTCAATTAACTACAACAGCGAGCGATCCGGATGGCGATACGTTGCTTTATACGTATTCAGTCACCGGCGGTCGCGTGACGGGTGACGGCGCCAACGTGAGTTGGGATTTGAGTGGCGTCGGTCCGGGCACCTACACCGCTTCGGTTGAAGTTGATGATGGCTGCGGCTGTATCACGGCAGCAACCACGACAGTGACAATCGCAGCTTGTACCGATTGCGTACCGAACGTTGTCTGTCCGTCATTCAATATCAGTTGTCCGACTGATGTCGTTAAGGCTGGTACGCCGGCCACGGTTTCGCTGAATGTTAGCCAGGCAGGTACGCCGGCAATCTCCAGCTATAACTGGACGGTGTCCGCGGGAACCATCACGAGTGGTCAGGGAACCTCGACGATCACGGTCGATACAACTGGACAGGCCGGTAACAACATTACGGCGAGTGTTGAGGTTGTGGGCGCCGATCCAAGCTGTAATAGAACGGCGTCGTGCACTTTCTCAATTGCTGGTAATCCGCCGGTGTCGCGTAAGTTCGACGAGTATGGCAACATCCGCTTCAACGATGAAAAGGCCAGACTCGACAACTTTGCGGTGCAACTCCAGAACGAGCCCGGTGCAACTGGCTACATCATCGGTTACGGCACCTGTGATGCTGAAGGTGAGACGCGCGCGAATCGTGCCAAGGATTACTTGGTCAATACTCGCGGCATCGACGCTTCGCGTATCGTGGTTGTCAACGGCGGATGCACGCCTGAGTTGACCGTCCAACTGTGGATACAACCTCAGGGAGCGGCAGCTCCGTCCGGAGATGCGGCTGGTGCTTCGACGACTTGTCCGGATTGCAAGAAGAAACCGACAACTCGTCGTCGTGGCCGCAGAGGCCGAGGCGAAGAGTAAGACTCTTCTTAAAAACGTTCGCTGCTCTCGGTGAGTAGCGACCTTCTTCACAAGCGAGCGGTGTTTCCGCAAGGAAGCGCCGCTCGTTTCGTATTTGCACCTAAATCGCTTCCGCTGCACTGGTTGCAACCTTACGCAGCAACAGGCATCGAAAAGGATTGCTCAAAAAGGGTATAATGCAATCGCCCCCAGTCTCGATTCGAACGTTTAGTAGTCTTGGGAGAATTTTGAAGTAATGAAATTTCGATTGTTTCGCTTTTTCGCTCTTACCCTCGGTCTTAGTTTCGCATTCCAATTAACCACTTCAATTTCGACGCGCGTCCTAGCGGTTGACGCCTCTTCGTCAGGCACGCCGTATTCGGCCGAATGGCGAATCACAGGTCCAACCGGTGGCGACGTCCGCGGCTTAGTGGTGGATCCGAATGATCCGAATCGCTTTTATTTTGGGACGCTTGATGGGCAGATCTACACATCGACGGATGGTGCGCATAACTGGCGCATGTTGGTCAATTTCAATCGGCCTCGGTTGTTCGTCGATCACATCATCGTCGATCCAAGGAATTCAAAAACTCTTTATGTCGCCACACACCGACACTAAGACGCGGGTGGATTCTTTAAGTCCGTTGACGGTGGTCTTACCTGGCGTGAATCGCCCGAACTGCGGAACGAGGCTTTACATTCATTGACTCAGTCCGAGTCGAATCCAAATATTCTGCTGGCCGGGACCATAACCGGAATTTTTCGCTCGAACGATTCAGGTGAGAGTTGGTTTGCGCTGCCGACCAGCCGGACCTCGGGACTGATCGATGTCGAGTCTCTGGCCATCGATCCCAACAACGCCAACGTGATTTACGCGGGCACCTGGTATCTGCCATACAAGAGTACCGATGGTGGTCAGTCCTGGAGAATCATCAAAAACGGGATCATCGACGACTCAGACATCTTTGCTATCAACAGCGACCCGCGAAACGCGAGCCATATCATCGCTTCGGCTTGCAGCGGAATCTATGAGACACGTGATGCCGGCGAGAAGTGGCAGAAGGTGCAGGGCATTCCCTCACAATCGCGACGCACCCGCGCGATTATGCAACATCCCTCGATCCCCGGTTTGGTTTTTGCGGGCACCACCGAAGGCTTTTGGCGAGCCGAAAAAGGTGGTGACAATAACTCGTGGATGGTAACTACGTCGCGTCAGTTGGAGATCAATTCGATCGCGGTACATCCGAAGAACCCTGGCACGGTCTATATTGGCACGAACAATTACGGGGTGATGATTTCCACCGACGGCGGGAAGAATTTTATTCCGAGCAACAATGGTTTCAGTGGGCGTTTTGTAAACGCCATCATGCCTGATCGCGAAAACGGAAATCGCGTTTACGCTACGACGATCAATACCACGACCGGCGGCGGATTCTTTTTCGTCAGCAACGACAGCGGCAGTTCGTGGCAGCCTTCGATGCGAAACATGCCGCCGCGTCTCATCGGCTATGCGATATTGCAAGACGAGCGGGACGCCAACGTGATCTACCTTGGGACGAATCTGGGAGTTTATCGATCCGCGGATCGCGGGACATCATGGGCGCCCGTGACTGCTCGCAAGCAAGCGACGCCGCCGGCAAAGAAACGCGCGCCAGCGCGTCGTAACAGTGTAAGACGAACAGTTGCCCAGTCGCCTTCACGGCGCACTACGACGACGGCGGCCCCCCCACAGAAAGGCACCGCGCCAAAACCGAGCGACGACATCGTGCGTCGAGCGCAACAGGCGCTCGAGCGCGCCGGATATGAGATCGGCACGCCCGACGGTCAACTGGGGCCGCGAACTGTGGCGGCAGTGAAGCGATTTCAAGCTGATCGCTATTTAGCAGTCTCGGGCCAGCTTGATGAAGCAACGCTCGCGGCGCTGGGTATCGATACTTCCAGTTCGGCGAATTCGTTGCCGCATGTGGCCTCGCTGACGGAGCCGGTGAATGCGCTGACTTCGATCTCTGGACGCAACGGAACACAAATCTTCGCTGCAACGAATGCCGGGCTCTTCAGAACATCCGATCCGGTTCAAGGGTGGGATCGTCTGCCATACGGTCGCGGGATCGATGTGCGCACCACTTGCATCTCGGCAATATCGCAGAGTCCCTCGATGATCTTGGTCGGGACCACTACGTCGGGTGTGCTTATGTCGCGTGACGCGGGAGAGAGTTGGCAGCAAGTTGCCGGCGTCCCAGCTTCGTCTCCGGTGAATGTTATCGTTCAGGATTCGACGCGACCGTCATACATCTATGTCGGCACGAAGCAGGCTTTTTATATGTCGCAGGATGGCGGCAACACCTGGGCGCGCCGTGGCGGTAATCTTCCGTTCGGCGATTTCACGAGCATTCTGATCAATCCACGGAATCCGAACGAAGTCTTTGTGGGGAATGCTTATCAAAACGGAGAGTACGGTGGCGGTGTGTATCACTCGAGCGATTCTGGTTCAACCTGGGTGCGTATCGATGGCCGAGAGCATCGCTTGCCAAGTCTGCGGATTTGGGCTTTGGCGCTCGATCCGCACGATCAGAATACCTTGTTTGTCGGTTCACATTCAGCCGGTGTTTACGTGGTGCCGCGCGGCATTGAGTCCTCAATGAATGATCGGCGTTAGAAATTTGTTGCAGTTTTGAAGAGTGAAACGTAGTCACCCGCCTTGACACTCAGTCTTAGCGGCGTGTAAATTCCGAGACAATCCGATCAAGCGATCGGTGATAGTCGGACCAAGGCGGGAGACTACGGGCACGACGGAAACGAAACAGTAACCTTCTTTTCAAACTCCTTAAGGCTCGCACCTCTCAAACACTTCTCCGGCTCATCATCGCAACAGTAACTTCGCGGAAATGCTCGCGATCGTGTTTTTCGCTCGTCGGATGAGCGCGCCCTTGCCTGAGCGCGTACGCAAAATGATTAGGGAGTGTAAATGTCCACGGAACAACCTTTAACCACTGTCGGCGAAGCCGACGCTAACCAACCCGCGACTGAGAATCAAACCGCAACCGATAACTCGACTACTCAAATGACAGCGCCGAGCGGGGACGCTGTGGCAAACCCACCGGCAGTCACCGAACCTCGCGACGACGAGGAAGAATCGAAACCGGCAGGAGAAGATTTTGGCAGCTTGCTCGATAAATTCGAGCAGGAGCAGTCCACGCTTCAGGAAGGCGAAGTCGTGCGTGGCACGGTCGTCGGAATTACCGAACGCGGTGTCGTAATCGATTTTGGATACAAGTCAGAAGGCATCGTCAATCAAGCCGAGTTCATGGAGAACGGGCAGGTGACGGTGAAGCGCGGCGACGAAGTTGACGTGCTCGTAAAGAACATGGAAACGGGCGAAGGCTTTCCGGTGCTGTCGCGAGCTGATGCCGTCAGATTGCGCGCCTGGGATGATTTAGAGAAGGCCTTCAATGAAGGAACGCCGATCAAGGGAAAGGTTATCGACCGCATCAAAGGCGGGCTGCGCGTCGATGTCGATGGCATCGCAGCTTTTCTTCCGGGATCGCAGGTGGACGTTCGCCCGATCCGCAATCTCGATTCGTTGCGCGGGCGCGAAATCGAAACGAAAGTAATCAAACTCAATCGCAAAAGGTCGAACGTCGTTCTGTCTCGCAAAGACGTGCTGGAAGAGCGTGACGCCGGCCGCAAGGGCGAAACCCTGAATCAGATTGAAGAAGACATTATCGTCGAAGGTCAGATTAAGAATTTGACTGACTATGGTGCGTTTGTCGATCTCGGCGGAATCGATGGCTTGCTTCACGTGACTGATATGTCATGGGGGCGTTTGCAGAATCCAGCCGAGGCATTCAAGGTCGGCGATACTGTGCAGGTGAAAGTTCTTCGCTTTGATCGCGGGCGTGAACGCGTGTCGCTTGGTTATAAGCAACTGCTACCCGATCCGTGGGAGACGATCGAAGAGCGCTTTCCGCCGGGCACGCGAATGACTGGAAAAATCGCGAGCGTGACCGATTATGGCGCGTTCGTCGAGCTTGAACCCGGTGTCGAAGGTCTGGTCCATGTCTCCGAAATGAGCTGGTCCAAACGCGTCAAGCATCCGAGCAAGCTTGTTAATCCGGGCGACACGGTAGAAGTTGAGGTGCTCGGCGTCGATCCGAAAGCGCGCCGCATCAGCCTCGGCATGAAACAGGTCCAGGAAAACCCGTGGCAAACTCTGGGTGACCGTTATCAGGTTGGTGCGAGAGTTCAGGGACGCGTCCGAAACCTGACTGACTTCGGCGCCTTTATCGAAATCGAGGACGGCATCGATGGACTCGTCCACGTTTCCGACATTTCGTGGTCGCGGCGGATCAAGCATCCCGGAGAGGTTTTGAAGAAAGGCCAACAGGTCGAAGCGATCATCACTGGCATCGATCCCGAAAACCGGCGGATGTCGCTTTCGATCAAAGATCTCGAACCGAACGCCTGGGATGATTTCGTAGTCAGCCACAAACCTGGCGATCTGGTGAAAGGCAAGATTGCGCGTTTCGCGAGCTTCGGCGCGTTCGTCGAGTTGGGCGATAACCTCGAGGGACTCTGCCACATTTCAGAGTTATCTGAAGACCGCGTCGCCAAACCGGAAGACGCGGTGCAGCTTGGCCAGGAAATGGAGTTCCGGATTCTTCGCATCGATGCCGAGAACAAAAAGATCGGATTGTCCGCGCGCGCCGCGGCTCATGAGGACCCTATCGTTGAAACGAAGATCTACACCTCAGAAGCTGGCGGAGGCATGGCCTCGTTAGGTGAGCTGGCTGATTTTTATCCCACGAAAACTAGCGACGAAAATGGCGGCTAAAGATTTTAGCCGCCTTTTTCTGCCCTTTCTGCTATCTTCGAAATATTCGCATACTGATAGCTGGCTGTGGCTGTAAGATATTGTCTGCACAATACTTTAGTCTTGCCGACTTCTCCCGGTTCTGCTAATGTAGTCAAAAACTTCCTGTCTTGCACGCAGACATTAATGAAGGGTTAGTCCAAGGACTAATACGAGGCGGGCCATTCCCTTGGCGAGGTGACTGCATGACTAAAGCCGATCTTGTTAACGACGTCGCCAACGCTGCTGAGTTGACGAAAAAAGATGCTGAGCGACTAGTGGAAATCGTTTTCGAAAGCATCATCGACAGTTTGAATCAGGGTCAAAAAATTGAGCTGCGCGGCTTCGGGAGTTTTCGCGTCCGCGAACGCGGAGCCCGTCGCGGGCGAAATCCCAAGACTGGCGAGCCCGTAAACATTCCCGCTAAGCGTGTCCCATACTTCAAAGCCGGCAAAGAGTTGAAAGAACTCATTAACGAGCGGCCGTGAGAACTGTCGCGGGTGAACTTGATTAAGTTGTGGAAAGACTCTGGAGCCCCTGGAGGCACGAATACATCGCCAGTACCAGTCCTGAAAAATTTGACGGCGCGTGTATCTTCTGCGAAGCGCAAAAAAATTCGGCGGACGACGAAAAGAATTTTGTCCTGTTTCGCGGCAGCAGCAACTTCGTAATCCTCAATCGATATCCCTACATCAGTGGCCACTTGATGGTGGCGCCGTTTGCGCACATCGGTGAGCTTCATTCTGCGCCCAAAGCGACGACCGATGAGATGATTGATCTGGTCAAGCGCTGTGAAGCAGCGCTGCGCGGTGCATATCAGCCGCAAGGCTTTAATATCGGAATGAATCAGGGACGCGTTGCCGGCGCTGGCATTGCGGACCACATTCACATGCACATTCTGCCGCGCTGGGGCGGCGACACAAACTTCATGTCAACCGTCGCCGACACTCGAGTGTTGCCCGAAGATTTGCCCACCACTTATCGGAAACTTCTGGGAAGAATCTGAATAGACTTATCGGCGATTCAACTGTTCGGGTCGTGACACAGCTTCTTCTTCTACTTCACCCGATCGATTGATGGGAACGTCGGCTGCACGTTCGTAGGTAATATGAGGCGACATGTCCTTTGGTCTTCCAGAAGGGGGCGCATTGAAATCGGGGTAGTCAATCCGTGGATGATAGATCGCGGCCAGCGAATTAATGATGGCTTCGCGGACCTCGCCTAAATCTCTCAGCGTCAGTTTCGATTCGTCGAGCTGACCATCACTCACTACCGCTTCAAAAATCTTCGAGACAATCGTGCGAATGTTTTGCAGATTGGGCTGGGCCAGCGAGCGGGCCGCAGCTTCGGCCGAATCGACGAGCATTAGAATGGCCGCCTCTTTGAACTGCGGCTTCGGACCAGGATATCGGAATTCACTCTCGTCGATCCTGGCGCCATTCGCCTGCGCCTCGGCTTTTCGCATGAAGAAATGCAGCGTACGCGTTCCATGATGCTGCGGAATAAAATCCGCGACTCGCTTCGGTAAACCAACTTCTTTCGCTAGTCTCAATCCGTAGGTGACATGACTCGTGATGATTTTCGCGCTCTGAATCGGCTTCAGGCGATCGTGGGGATTGTCGCCGGTTTGGTTCTCAACAAAATGGTCCGGCGCGGCCACCTTGCCGATGTCGTGATAGAGAGCGCCTACGCGGCCAAGCAAAGAGTTCGCGCCAATCGCGCGGCAGGCGTCCTCAGCAAGCTGGCCGACGGCGTGCGAATGTTGATTCGTCCCCGGCGCACGCAGCGCAAGTTGGCTCAGCACCGGCAAGTCCGCGTTTGATAACTCGAGCAAGCGCATGTCGGTCAGCACACCAAAGAGCGATTCATTGATCGGAACGCCGCCCGATGCGAAGACAATCGTCAGCAAACCGCCACCGACACCAAACGAGGCTGCCAGCATAAGCGACGAGAGTCGAATCGGATGTTGAGTGAGTGCAGTCAACGCGATTGCGGTTACGCAATTGACGGCGGCGACGATTAGCCCGGCGAGCGTGACTGATTGGCGTTCGCGATATCGCCCGACGCCATAAACCGCAACCGCGCAGCTGATGAATGCAAACAGGCCCAGCAAAATTCCATTCGGCGCGAGTAGTCCGGCGAAAAGCGCAGTCACGACCGCGACCAGGAGACTTAGTTGGCGATCAAGCAGCATCGTAATGAGAAGCGCCGCAGCCGCGAAGGGTATTGCGAGACTCCAAACTGAAACGTCGTTGAAAGGGGCGCGAGTGCTTTGTGATGCTACGGCGGTGGCGATCAAGTAAGCACTGCGCATCACGGCTGTTTGAAAAAGAATCGCCGAGCCAACCAACGCGAATGCGCGCGGTCCGGAAATGAACAGATCCACGATCGATGCTCGATAAGAGACGACTCGCCAAACGATGTAGAAAGCGGTCGTCACGAACAGCAATAGACTCAATTCGCGCAGACGAAAGGGCCATCTGCTGAGCAGTAGAGTCGTCAAGATCACGAGGAACGCGAAGCCAAGCACAAATTGCGTCTGGGGCGAGAACCAGCGGAGCGGGCGCAGCAAGACGCCGACTACCGCATTACGAACGGTATCCAATCGCGAGGCAAATCGGGGACGGGGACTCATCGATTTTCTATACCGGAAAATCCGCCAGGCAACGCTTCTTCAATGCGTCCAAGCAGAGGGGTCAGCGTTCTGCGGTCATTCGCCGATATCGTGACGGGCTCCTGACCTGACTCGAGAGCCGTCGATCGGATAATTGCTTCCAAATCAGCTTCGTCGATCAAGTCGATCTTATTAAAGACCAGCAAGCGCGGAATGCGATCGAACTTAAGTTCAGCCAGCGTGCGATCGACTGAGACAATCTGCTGTCGCCAGCGTGGATTGGCGCCATCCACCACGTGAATCAACAACCGGCTGCCTTCGATTTCTTCCAAGGTCGAGCGAAAAGCTTCGAGCAGATCTGCAGGTAGATCGCGAATGAAGCCAACGGTGTCGTTGATGATCACTTCGCGCTCGCGCGGCAACCGCAATCTCCGCGTCGTTGGGTCAAGAGTTGCGAACATGCGCGATTCCGCCAGCACTTCGCTCTGCGTGAGCGCGTTCAGCAGAGTGGATTTACCGGCGTTGGTGTAGCCAACAATCGAGATCGTCGGCACGTCATGCCGGCGTCGTTCCTTGCGTCGTTGCTCGCGACGCTTTGATTGGTCGGCGAGTTCCTTTTCCAGACGGTGAATGCGATCGCGCACGCGGCGTCGATCGGTTTCGAGTTTCGTTTCGCCGGGCCCTCGTCCGCCGATTCCACCCGCCAGCCGCGAAAACGCTGAGTTTTGTCCGATGACAAGGCGCGGCAGAATGTACTTGAGTTGCGCGAGCTCGACTTGAATCTTGCCTTCGTGCGATTGCGCGCGCTGGGCAAAAATGTCGAGGATAAGTTGCGAACGATCGATAACCTTGAAATCAGTCGCGTCCGAAATCGAACGCACCTGCGCTGCCTGTAACTCTCGATCAAAAATGATTGCATCGGCGCCGAGTTGCATCGCGCGAATCAGCAAGTCGTCCAACTTGCCCTTGCCGAGCACAGTGCGCGGATCGATTGAGGGCCGGCGCTGAATCATTTCATCCAGAACCTCAACGCCGGCCGATTGCGCCAACTCGCGCAATTCGGCGATCGAGTCTTCGGCATCCGACCGCAGTCCAGTCGAAACGTTTACCAGAATTGCCCGATCAACGTTCGACGCGCGACGTGCCGTGCGCCGGTTGCGCGCCATCTCGCTTTCAAGCGCTTCGATCAATGCAAGAAAATCCACGTCGAGTTGCGAAGGAATCGCCGGATCGAGAAAAGCAAAACTTTTTCCGTTTCCATTCGTGCTGAGCTCTGGTGCAGTCGTCGGCAGCAGATGAGCAGAACGCACGACGCCCGGCAAACCACTGCGTGCCTCGACCTCAATGGCCGCCATCAAATCCAAACGCAACAATGCCAGGTCGGTCAGATCGTCGCGCGTCAATTCTTCGCCGCGCAGATGCGTGTGGACA
>JAJPKD010000257.1 GCA_021323895.1 Acidobacteriota bacterium
TGGAGTGCGGCGGCTTGACGCCGCTTTCTGCCGCGCCCTCCCTCACGGTCGCGCTGCTGACACCCAACTCAAACAATCCGCCTTCAATCTCAACCATGCCGCTAACGCGTTCAACCGATCGCGGCGCTGATTTGATCGGCGCGTCAAATTGATCGCACAGCAAATGCTTGATGTCGTAAACGAGCAGTTCCTGATGCTGCATCTCGTGCTCAAGACCAAGCCGCACGATTGAAAGAATCTCATCCGCATCATCGCGTGACGAAACATCCTCGATGAATCGCTTCATCTGCTCGTCAATGTGCGCGCGATACTTTTTCGTCTCAGCGACAGTCGGTCGGGAACGCGTGCCGCGCTTCGGCCGTTCAATGCGTGGGCCGAATCCTTCGTAGTAAGAATTGAAGAAGAAAAGAAAATCTTCGCGGTAAGTTTTGTATCCTGACTGATATTTTTGCAGAACAGTTTCGAAGAACCACGACGTATGGCCGATGTGCCAGCGCGGCGGCGACATGAACTCCGCCGTTTGAATCACATAGTCTTCGATCTCCAGCGGCGCGACGATCTCCAGCGTGCGCGCGCGGACGGATTTGTAGAAATCTGCAAGCGATTTTGCTTTTGAATCGACGACAGCTTTCACAGGCGACGACATGGATGAGAACCTAGCACGAAGCGCCGCAGGCGCGAAATTGAATAGCCAGGGGCAAGCGCGAAGCGCGCCGCCCCTGGTAACATAACCAAGGAATCCGTCGCGCCCTGAAGGGGCGCGCAGATTCTGTCGCCCGCTTCGCGGGCTTTATCTTTTTTGCGAACTCGATCCCCGGGCTTACGCCTGGGGGCTAAACTCTGCCGCCCGCTTCGCTGGCTGGGTGCGTCTGTACCTTCACGCAACCAATATTCTAGTTGAAGTACGATTCGTCGCTCGTCCAATAATCTGAGCTCGCGAGTAGTTCAGCCGCAACTCGCTCAGTAAATCATTCGCTTTCTCATCCGGAATCGCCAACAACAACCCGCCCGCCGTCTGCGGATCATAAAATAACTTCACCAAATTAGGATCGAGGCCGTCGGTCAGCGAAACATCTTCACCAACGTATTCGCGATTCGTCTTATCTGCGCCCGTCAGCATGCCCGCAGCCGCGAGTTCGAGCGCGCCGTTAATCAAAGGCACCTTCGCCGAATCAATCTCGATCGTCACATTACTGGCGCAAGCCATCTCCCACGCGTGGCCCAACAGAGCAAATCCGGTGACATCGGTGGCGCCTTTCACGTCGAACTTCTGGATCGCTTCGGCAGCATACTTTCCCGAAGTCATCATCGTTGCAACAGATTCGGCGACAACTTCCGGAGAAGCCTTTGCGCGTTTGATTCCCGTCGAGATCACGCCCGTCCCGATCGGCTTGGTGAGAATGATCGCGTCGCCCGGTTGCGCGCCTGCACTCGTCGCGACGTGATTCGGATCGATTACTCCGGTAACTGAATAGCCGAACATGATCTGTTCGTTATCGACGCTGTGACCGCCGACGAGCACGACCTTGTTTTCCGTAAGCACTGACAAACCGCCGCGCATGATCTCCTGAAGGATGGAGAAATCCACGCCCTTCTTGGGAAAGCAGGTGATCGCCATCGCCGTGACCGGCGTGCCGCCCATGGCCCACACATCATTGATCGAATTGAGTGCAGCGATGCGGCCGTAGTCAAACGGATCATCGACGATCGGCGTGAAGAAATCGAGCGTCTGAACAATCGCCAGATCGTCGCGCAGGCGATACACTCCGGCGTCGTCCGCTTTGTCGAAACCGACCAGCAGATTCGGATCATCAGGTTGTCTCTCAAGCCCGCTCAACACTTGAGCGAGAACGCCAGGCGCGAGCTTGGCCGCTCAACCAGAGCACGAAACCATCTCAGTCAGACGCATCGTGATTCTCCTTTCGCGGATTGAATTGCTGGAGCGATTCAGCGTCGCATCGGCGCTGTGATATTGTCAATCGCGAATTCCGTGAAGTGAAGGCAACAACATGAGCATTCGTCGCGTTCTTCAACTCGCCATCCTGACCATTATGCTCACATTGGCTCCGATTATATCGCTCGGCCAGGACGCCGATATGCTTCGGCACTTTGATTACGATCAGAAAGCGCCGCTCAATTTCAAACAGATCAGCTTTCAACGACGAGCGACGGCAACCGTTTACGACATCACTTACGACAGTCCGAAAGGTGGTGTGGTGACAGCATATCTGGTAGTGCCGAAAGGTCGAGGGCCGTTCGCCGCCGTGGTCTGGGGACACTGGTATTGGGAGAATTCTTCGATGCGCAATCGCAAAGAGTTTCTCGATGAAGCGATCGCGCTGGCGCCGACGGGCGTAGTTTCACTCTTGCCGGACGGACCCGTCGCCAGACCCGGTTATCTCGAAAGTAAAGAGCCGCTGAACGATCAGCAGGTCGTCAATCTCGTTCACACGGTAGTCGATATGCGTCGTGCCGTCGATGTGTTGCTGGCGCGCAAAGATGTCGATCCAAAACGCATGGCGTATGTCGGCCACAGTTATCATGCCATGGTCGGAGCTTTCCTGGCCGGAGTCGATCGCCGATTCAAGGCTTATGTTTTGATGGCCAGCTCGTTGTCGGATCAGGTCGATCTGAGAACGAAAGAACTTCAGGATTATCGGCAGAAAGTCGGGCCGGAAAAGTTCGACGCCTTTATCGCCAAATACTCCTGGACTGATCAAGGCAAGTACGTTTCGCACGCGGCGCCGGCTTTTGTCTTTGTTCAGTTTGCCAATCAGGAACCGTTCCTGACGCCGGATCGAGCCAGGCAACATGCCGAGGTAGTAAGCGAGCCCAAGCAAGTCAAATTCTATGAAGCGCCGCACGCGCTCAATGCCGCTGCGCGCCGCGATCGAATTCAGTTTCTAATTGAGCAACTCAAATTGAAGCCATTGCCAGACTCTGTGATCGCAGCGATTCCCAATCTCTATCAGCCACCAAGTCCTTAACTGAGCATGCACGATGTTGTGATCATTGGAGCTGGTCCCGGCGGTCTTTCCGCGGCGCGTTGGTGTGACGAGTTGGGCCTCGACACGCTCGTGCTGGAACAAGCCGAAGAGGTCGGCGGTCAGCTTCTTTCTGTTCATAACCGAATCGAAAACTACCTTGGTGCGCAGGCGGGAAATGGTCGTGAGCTGCGCGACCTGTTTGTCGAGCAGACGAAGGATTGCGATTTCGATATGTGGACGAATGTCGAAATTGACAACGTCGATTTGAAAGCGAAACGCGTCGCACTGAAAAGCGGCGAACAGCTTCAATCAATTGCCATCATCATCGCCACGGGTTTACGGCGGCGACGCCTCGGCATTCCTGGTGAAACCGAATTCGAAGGGCGTGGCCTCATCGAATCAGCGACACGCGATCGCGATCAATTCGCCGGCAAAGATGTCTGCGTCATCGGCGGCGGTGATGCCGCGGCGGAAAATGCTCTGCTACTCGCAGAAGTCTGTCCGACGGTGACGCTCGTTCATCGCGGCAAGAAGATGCGCGCGCGCCGCGAGTTCACGGAACAACTGAACACGAATCACTGCATCACGGTCTTTCCCGAATCGCGCGTGCTTCGCATCATCGGAGACGAGCAGGTTGAAGCCGTCGAGATCGAACGCGCGCAAGCCATCAAGCCTTTTCAAATGGCCGTGCAAAGCGTGCTGATCAGGATTGGTTGGGAACCAAACACCGATTTCATTCGCGGACAGCTGGAACTTGATGAGCAAGGTTACGTCATCGTCGGCTCGCAACAAGAGACGAGCGTCGCAAATGTGTTCGCGATTGGCGACGCGGCTAATCCGCTGGCACCGACGATCGCTGGCGCGGTAGGCGCAGGGGCGACGGCGGCGAAAGTAATCGCTGCACGATTGCAGAAATAACCCATAGATTGTGCACCAGTGTCAGTACGAGAGCGATAGCGACCCGATCAAGAGGGCATCCTGGTAAATGAGGTAGTTTGCCTTGCGAGTTGCACTTGCTCCGCTATAGCTCGCGGTAACTGACACGTTTCGCGAATCTTTGATGTTTTACTTGCCGCTCAACCACGCGGCTCGCAACGCCTTCGCTTCGTTCGTAGCTGCGGGATTTTCTTCAATCCGATAATCAAACACCTGGGGCGGCGCTAGAATGACTACCGTAATCATCGGGCGGCCATCGCGAGTAAAGCTTACCTCCACGCGGTCGTTTGGTTTGTAGCGCCCGAGCACCTTCAAAAAATTCGCTGACGTCAACTTGCTTCCGCCAAACGAAGTGATGACGTCACCGATTTGCAGTCCGGCAATGGCTGCCGGTGAATCAGGACGCAGAGTTGCGATCTTGAAAGTCGTATCCTCGCCTCCGTCCGCACTGACTCCCAACGTTACCGGCGCGCGCGGCTGCTTAATGAAGCGCAAAACTACAGGTGCGAACGCTTCTTCGTACGGCAGAGTCTCAACGCCGCGAACATAGCGACGGAAGAAGTCGCTCATGTCTGTGCCGGCGACTTCTGAAACAACTTTCGTGAAGTCTTCTGACGTGTATCCGCGACCGCGGAGATAGTAACTCGCAGTTGGGCTCTTCAAATAAAACTCGTCGTACATGCGGCGCATGACATCATCGAGTGAGGCCCGCCCTCCGGTCTTCCCGCGAATCAGTAGATCGAGCACGACAGCAACTGTCTCGCCTTTCGGGTAGTAGCTGACCGACGTGTTTGCAAGATTCGTCTGTTGTGCATGCACCGCATCATCGATGAACGGCGCGGCGAGCGATGATTCTTCGGCGCTCATCAATTTACCGCCGGGCGCGTTTTCGATTTCGGTAATCTGTCCCAGCAGCGCTTCGTAAAATTTCTTGTCGTCCCACAATCCGGCGCGCCGCTGCATTAGCTGGCCGTAGTAATTCGTGATGCCTTCCGCGATCCAAAGGCCGCGCGTGTTCGCCGGCCGGGTGAAATCCCAAGGGCCCAGCTCGATCGGGCGCAGGCGTTTGACGTTCCAGACGTGAAAGAACTCATGAGCCGCGGCGTCGAGCGTCTCGGCATAGGTGTTAGCGTCGGCGAGCGCGCCGGGCTGAATGATTTGAGTTGAGGTCAGATGTTCCATGCCGTCGCCAGAGTGACCGTCATTCGCGAAGTGAAACAAGAATGTGTACGAGTCGAATTCCGGCGGTCCCCACATCGCAGTTTCCGCGCGCACAATTTTTTCGAGGTCGCGCACGAGCACCGGCCGCTTGCCGCCTTCAGGACCCATGGAATGCACGACGACGTGGTAGGTCTTGCCATCAACATTGAAAGCGTCGTCGGTCCAATCAGGAGAAATCTCAGTGGGCGTATCTGTCAGGATGTCCCAGTTCGGAAACTGAAATTCAGTCTGATCGTTCTTGTCCATGCGGCCGTTGACTACGCGCCAGCCTTTCGGCGCGTAGATCGAAAGGCCTGCCGGATCCTGTTTGTGGTTGACGACATACATGAAGACGCAACCGCCGTTGATATTCGCGTGCCGCGCATCGAGCTGCGAGAACGTGCCGGAGAGATCGTTGGCGAAGACTTTGTAGCTGAACATCAGCGACATGCCTGCATGACGGTTCCTGGGAATGTCCACGCGCCAGGTCTGATCGTCGATACGCGTGACGTTCGAATCCGGCAGCGTGCAATCGAGACCGGCCGGGCAAGCCTCGCGGGCTTTCACCTCCTGGACGTTCTTAGCGAAATCGAAAACCGCGTAACGACCGGGTGACCACCTTGGCATCTGAAAATCGAGCGAACGCAGATTCGCGTCATCGGGCAATGCCACTTCAATCGTCACTTCGAAAAGATGCGTGGTTGGGTGTGACATCGCCAGGTGATAACGGATGTTGAGCGATCCGTTCTGGCCAAGTGCAACGATCGAACACGCAACGACCAGCGCGGCATGGGTGGCACAACGCGTGAACCAAATTCTGAATGTCTTCATCGAGTTACCCGAATAGGTTGATTTAGATAATTCGCAGCGGCATTTGATAACATCGCAAGCGATGAGCGCAACTGAAAGACTTTACTACAACGATTCGCGGCTGCTGGAATTTGACGCGCGCGTGGTTGACTTGGATGAGCGCGATGATGGCGCGGTCGCGGTCGTGCTCGATCGCACTGCGTTTTATCCGACGGGCGGCGGGCAACCAAACGACACCGGCACGCTCGGCGAAGCTCGCGTCGTCGATTGCATCGATGCGGAAGATGAAGGCGTGCTCCACGTCATCCAGGGGCCTACACCCGAAATCGGCGACACGGTTCACGGAAAGATTGATTGGCTGCGGCGGCTCGATCATATCCAGCAGCACACTGGCCAGCACATCCTTTCGGCGGCTTTCGTGAAGCTGTTCGATGCGCCGACAAAAAGCTTCCGCGTGCTTGAGCATGAATGCGAGATCGATGTCGAACTCGCCGATCCTACGAACGAGCGTGTCGAACAGGCAGTGGATCTCGCGAATCAAATCATTTGGGAGAGCCGTCCGATTCAGATTAGTTCGGTCATGTCAGAGGACGCCGCCAGTTTGCCTTTGCGCAAAGAGCCCGCGCGCGTAGGCGAGTTGCGCGTAGTTGAAGTCAACGATTTCGATCTCACGCCGTGCGGCGGCACGCACGCGCGATCAACTGGAGAAGTTGGCGTCATTGCGGTGCGCAGTTGGGAGCGCGCGAAGGGCCTGACGCGGATTCAGTTCATGGCCGGCATTCGCGTGTTACGCGATTTCCGCAAGGCCAACCAGACCGCCGTTGATGTCGCGACGTTATTCAGCGCAGGACGTGACGACTCGCCGGCGCTGGTCGCGAAGCTGATTGATGAGAATAAGATTCTCGCACGTCGGGTTCGCGAACTGGATCAGATTGCGTGTCGCGTCGAAGCCGAAGACCTGTTGCGTTTGTCAGAACCGGCTGCAGTAGCGGGCGGGCCACGATTCATCACGAAGAGCTTTCAAGATCGCGACGCCGACTCACTGAAACATCTCGCGCTGGCAATAGTCGCTCATCCAAACGTGGTGGCGTTACTTGTATCGCGCGATAGCGGCACGGCGCGTCTGGTCTTCGCGCGATCGGCTGATGCCTCGGGCAACATGAACGCGCTGATGCGCGCGGCGTGCGAAATGATCGACGGGCGCGGCGGCGGCAAACCTGACCTGGCGCAAGGCGGGGGAAAAAACGCGGACGCCCTCGATAAGGCGTTAGACACAGCCGCGACTTCGTTAGCGGAAATCAGCTAAACCTTAACGCCTTCAATCACGCTGAACGGAGATTCGGTCGGCACAATCCGAGTCACGCGGAAGCCTGACTTCTCGTAAAGCTCGCGAAACTCGGTTTCGGTCCGTTCGCGGCCGCCGGTCATCACCAGCATGTTGAGATCAATGAACTTGCCGAAGTGCGGCTCGTTCGTTTCCGGCACCACGGCTTCGACGAGGATCAACTTTCCATTTTCCGGCAGCGAGCGATGGCAGTTCTTCAAAATCGCAACAGATTGATCATCATTCCAATCGTGAATGATCCATTTCATAATGGTCGCATCGGCGCCTTCCGGAACGGATTCGAAAAAGTTTCCGCCGACCATCTCACAACGTTCCGCAACGTCAGAGTTCGCGACAATTTCCTTTGCCCCTTCGATCACTTGTGGCGCATCGAACAGGATGCCGCGCATCGTCGGATTGCGCTCGAGAATTCCGGTGATCAATCCGCCGTGTCCACCGCCCACGTCCATGATCTTTTTGATTCCAGTGAACTGGTAAGCAGCATGCAGCGCTTCGTTCGCTTGCGCGGTCAAGCCGCTCATCGCGTTGTTGAAGATCTGCGCATTCTCAGGATTCTTTCGGAAGAATTCCCAGCACGGTTCACCGAAAGCTTTGTCGAACGCGATGCCGCCGGTTTTCACGCTGTAGAGCAGTTCGCCCCAGGCCGGATAATGCTCCTCGCCGAGTTCAGTCATGGTGAACCAGCGTAGCGATCCGGGCTGGTCGGTGCGCAGAGTTTCAGACAATGGCGTCGTGCCGAAGCGCCCGTCCTCGTAACTCAAAATTCCAAACGGTACCAGCGCGCGCAGTACGCGAAACAGAGACGGCGCGTGTGCCTCGGTCGCGGCAGCTAACTCTTCAGCGGTTTTGCTGCCGTCCTTCAACAGATCGGCGATGCCAAGTTTCGCCACGATGTAAACGCATCGCGCGACCCAAAAACCGGAAATAATTTGCAGCATCTGAATTGGCGGCGGAACTTCCTTCGCCAAAGCGGTTTGTCCTTCCATCATTCCCCCTGAATTTTTCGAGAAGATAATTTCTTGCCAGAATGTTAACCAGAAGCAACGCTGCGCAGCAACTCTGCAATACCAATCGATTGACGATTTATGTTAAGCTGCGCGCGCCGTAAATCATTCTCAAGATTTGAGCCAGGAGGAAACAATGGCTGACGAAAAGAAATGCGCGAATCCGGCATGCACTTGTCCACCCGCGGAAGATGGAAAGTATTGCAGTGCCTCATGCGAAGGTGCGGGCAAGACGATTGAACTCGATTGCGATTGCAGTCACGAAGCCTGTCAGGGAAATTTCTAAAAGCAGAGCACTAGCCGCAAGAAGGCACAAAAAGCACAAAGGGCGAGCGCGTTTTTGCAATTTCTTTTTGAGCCTTTTTGTGGCTTGTGCTTTTACTTTTGCGGCTTCGCGATGATCGTGGCGAGGCGTTGCGCGGCCAGCGGATCCAATTTCGCAAGTTGTTGCTGTTGCTCGCGCGCGTTCTTCACATCTCCCAACATCAAATAACTAATCGCTGAGTTGAAATAGAACGAAGGATCTTTCGGATTGAGGCTGATGGCTTTCTGATGAAAGGCGATGGCTTCGCGCGCGCGTCCTGATTTCGAAAGCGCGACCGCGAGGCTGTCATAGGCAAGCGGAAAGTCAGGATGGTCGCGAATTAAAATTCGATAGACGAACTCGGCGTACTTCATCTGACCCAGACGGTCGTAGGTCACGCCCATGTTGTAGCGCGCCTTCACGTAACTGCCGTCTAGGGCGACGGCTTGCTGAAAGGCGCCGAGCGCGATTTTGTATTGCTTCAATTCGCCGAGCGCTTCACCCAGATTATTTTGCGCTTCGGCAGAGTCGGGGTCGAAAGCGAGCGATTGCTTGTAGGCATTCGCCGCCTGCGCGAATCGGCCGCTCGCCATGTAGATGTTTCCCGCGTTGAGCATCGCTGCCGCAGCTATCCGCGGCGAACCTTTAGCGATGATCGCGATCGTTTCGTAAGCCTTGATCGCGTCTTCATAACGGTTTTGGGCTTCGGCGGTTTGCGCCACGCGGGTCAGGCGTTGCGCTTCTCGAACCGGATCGCCGGGTGCCTGCGCGGCAATGCTAACCGTCAGCGCCAGAATCATTAATGGAAGTAATCGGCCCATTTTGAGCATAGTGCGGGAGAAAATCGTTTTCCTGCGAGTCGAGGCCTCGCGCTCTACCCTTAACAAACAAGCAATCGCGCCGAAAATCTGGGAAATTGTCCCGATTGGTAGTATTAATGTAGCCGTAAAACGTATTTCTTCGACCAGTGACTTTACAAGGAGGCTTTTCCTCAATGACGAGATCTTTTCTCTTGCTCCTGGTGGCATTGATTTGCGCGCCGGCGGCATTCGCCCAAAATCGCGAACCCTCGAAGTACGAATTTTACGTTGGTTACGCCTATGAACGCGCCGACAATAACGCTGCCACGTGGGACAAGAACGGCAACGCGGCTTTCAATGGCAAGACCGTATTATTCGGCAGCGAGAAGCAGAGCTTCAACGGGTTCAATGCTGAGTTCAATCAGAACCTCACCCGGCACGTTGGTATCGTGACGGCCTTCGGTCTCACCTTCAATAACGATGGCTTCATGGATACGAAAACCGGGCGGCAGTTCGATGCACGCGTGAAGCGGTATGACCTGATGATCGGTCCACGTTACAACTGGCGGCTTGGCGGCGTTGCGCCGTTCGTGCATGGCCTGGCTGGCGTGACACACATGCGCGCGAGCTTTGACGACACGCTTTCGCCACGACGCAGAGCTGATACCGCTTTTGCGATGGCCCTCGGCGGTGGTCTGGACATTCACGCCGGAGAGCACCTCGACATTCGCGCGATTCAGGTTGATTACTTGCCGACCTGGTTCAATAGCGAGCGTCAGGACAACATTCGCGTCGGCGCCGGTGTGAAGGTGAAGTTCGGACAGGATCCGTAAACTTCTCCGCAGTTGAAATCTGGTTTAGTGAATCGTGCGCTTCGTGATCTTCGCGGAGCGCACGATTATGTTTGCAGGTTACTTTCTGCCAGCGCTAGAAATTCTTTCGCCAGTTTTGGCCCAACGCCCTCGTCTTCATGTTTGAAGAAGATGAAGGCGTCGTTCCATTTTTGATCCTGCACGCGTTTCATCCACGCAACCAGATCACTCGCTTCGTAATTGGTTTTCCGCAGACGCAAGTATCCCCAATCGGCGGTGCTGACGATTTCCGTTAGCGGCTTTTCGTCGGTGTCTGAAACGACACACGCGCAGTTCTTGCTTCGCAGCAAACCGAACACTTCGTCGTTGAACCAACTCTCGTGACGAAACTCGAACGCCGCGCGCTTGTCATTGGGAAGGAGCCCAAGGAAATCGCGCAGCCTCTCAGCGTCCTTCTTCGAATTTGGCGGAAGTTGAAACAGGATCACGCCCAGACGTTCACCCAACAGCGCAGCAGTCTCGATCAAATATTTGGTTTCGTCCGCGCAGTTCTTCAAACGCTTGATGTGGGTAATGCGCTGGGTGGCTTTGACGGAGAAGCGAAAGTTTTCCGGGACTTGAACGCGCCAGTTCTCAACCATCGTGGGCTGGGGCAGGCGATAGAACGTGTTGTTGATTTCGACGGCGGGGAGGCGGCGCGAGTAATACGAGAGCATCTCTTTCGCCGGCAAGTCTTCAGGATAGAAATTTCCCTTCCACTCCTTATAGCTGTAGCCGCTGGTGCCGACGTGCAGGTTCATGCGGTTATGCCGCTGTCAGCAGAGCTTGCTCGACGCGGCGCGGGGGTCGAAGGGCGATAAAATAATCGGCGGGATAGAGATAATCCTCACCTTCATTGTCGATAACGCGGATGTAATTCGATTTCGCAGCACTCTTATCCGGCAAGACCTGATAAATCCGCCTTGGAGTCAGCAAATCCGGGTCATCCGAAGTGATACAAACCACAAACTTCGATTCGTCGCCACTCTTCTTGTTCATATTCTTAATCAAGATACCGCTTGATTCTCATCTTGCGCTTGCCGATGCCGTGCGCTTCGAACCAATGTAGTTCGGCTAACCTAATCGTACCATCGAAGAGTCGCACGGTGGCAACTCGCTTCAACTTGCGCCAGCGGCTTCCTCCGTAACGTTTGCGCAAGATCGCACGAATCCTGACCCTTGGCCCGGCCGCGATCGTTTCAACGTCATGATTCTTCCCAGGATTTCAAAGTGCATGGCATGCTGCTCACGAAATCGCCCGCGCAATCAGAAACGCCGCGCCCGCCGCCACGCTGCCAATCAGGGCCGTCTGCAAAGCGCTGCGCAGCGGACGCGTGCCGGTGAAGCGTCCCTTGATAAAGCCAAACACTAATAGTGCGAGCAACGTGCATCCAACTGAAAAAAGCAGGGCCGCCGTCACGCTCACATTTTTCACATACAGTGAAGCGATGTAGGGAGCCAGCGGAATCAGACCTCCAGCTACGTAAGAGAGTGCGATCGTCAGAGCGCTAACCAGGGCGCGTTTCGGATCGGGCTTTTCTAAACCGAGTTCGAAACGCATCATGAAATCGACCCATTTCTGCGGATGCTTCGAGAGCGCTTCGACGATTGGCGCGCTCTCTTCCTTGCTGAGGCCGTAGGAAGTGAAAACCTGCTCGACTTCCTTCATCTCTTCTTCGGGTATTTCTTTGACTTCACGCTTTTCGCGCTCGCGTTCTTTAGCGTAGTGCTCCGCGTCGCTCTTGGCGGCGAGATATCCGCCCAGGCCCATCGCGATGGAACCCGCCGCAATTTCCGCGAGCCCAGCCGTCACGATGATGCCGGCGCTATTAATTGCTCCGGTCAATCCGGCGGCCAAAGCGAATGGCACTGTCAATCCATCGGACATTCCAATCACGATGTCGCGAACAGTTTCGCCGGCGGTGAAGTGTTTCTCAGTGTGTCGAGTCTGTGGCATCGATTTCCCAGGCAGGCAAGATGCCTGCTAACCGCCCGCAGGATATGGGCGCTCCTGTCAGAACTTACCGATCAATATCAAAACGCCAATCACGATGAAAGCGGCGCCCGCTACGCGCTTAATCCATTCGAGCGGCAAGTAGTTGCCGAGGACGCTGCTGACAACAACTCCGATCGCCGACACCGCGGCCAGAGCCAGCGACGCCGCGATGAACACTTCCCATGGACGCTTCTTCTCAGCCGCCATGGTCATCGCCGCAATTTGGGTTTTGTCTCCCATCTCGGCCAAGAAAATTATTCCAAAAGTTGTCAGCAGTACGCGCCAATCCATAATTAGTCCTCGGAGCTAAGAAAAATTTGATCGTGCAAATCATGTAAGGCACAATTGCTCATCTGTCAACAGAATCGCGAACGCACCGCGCAAAATAAGTAATTTGCAGCATCAAGGGGTTCCTGCGTGGTAAAGCCTGCCAGAGAATTCGTCGGTACTGAACGATTCACGTTATTGCGCCGCCTGGGCACCGGTGGCATGGGCGTCGTGTACGAAGCGCACGATCGAAAAATGGACAAAGTCGTTGCGCTGAAAACGCTGACCCTTTCCGAAGCCGCGCACATTTATAGATTCAAACGAGAGTTCCGCACGCTGGCTGATGTATCGCATCCGAATCTGGTCACATTGTACGAGTTGATGTCCGAAGGCCAGAGCTGGTTCTTCACGATGGAACTCGTGAAGGGCGTGACCTTTATCCAATATGTCCGGCCCGGCTCAGTCGAAGCGCTCGACACTGATCACACCCTGCCGCGCGCAGCCCGCTCGTCGAAGGCCACCGACTCAGAAGCTGAAACTGAGATTTTCGATAGTTCAGTTTTCTCGTTCGAATCCCAACCTCGCGTGGCTTCGGATGAAGAAGCTTCGCTGGCCGCTTACCAATTGGACGAAAAGCGTTTGCGGCCGGCGCTGCGGCAACTGGCTGAAGGCGTAAATCGCCTGCATGAGTTGGGCAAACTGCATCGTGACATCAAACCTTCGAACGTGCTCGTGACGGATGAAGGTCGCGTGGTGTTGCTCGACTTTGGGTTGGTTGAAGATATCAATCCTGAGATGCATGAGACGCTGCTGGCCGGCACGCCGGATTACATGTCGCCGGAACAAGGCGCGCAGTCTCCGATTTCCAAAGCGAGCGACTGGTACAGCGTCGGGGTAATTCTTTATCAGGCGTTGACCGGACGACTGCCGTTTCGCGGTCGATTTTTTGAAGTGATGCTGCGCAAGCAAACGCGCGATCCAATCCAGCCGCGCGAGATCAATCCGCACGTCCCGCGCGATCTAAACGAGCTTTGCCTGCGCCTCCTGCGTCGCGATCCGGAAGCACGACCAACCGGTCGCGAAGTGTTGCGGAGTCTCGGCGCGCATCGATCTGAAGTTCCAAGGTTGCAGCTTGCGCCGGCGCAAGTGTCCTTCATCGGGCGCGAGCGGCAGATGGCGGAACTCCATGATGCGTTTCGGGCGACGCGCGAAAATCAGTGCGTCACGGTCTTCATGCACGGTGTTTCCGGCATGGGCAAAACGACTTTGGCTCGCATCTTTCTCGATCAACTGAAAAAGAACACGCGCAATGCTGTCGTTCTGCAAGGGCGCTGCTACGAACGCGAGTCAGTGCTTTACAAAGCGCTGGATGGCGTCGTCGATAGCCTGAGCAAACACCTCGCAACTCTGCGCCGCGCCAAGGCCGAAGCTTTCATGCCGCGCGATCGCGCCGCTCTCGCCCGGGTATTTCCGGTCATGCTTCAGGTGGATGCGATCTTCGAAGCCCGCAGCCGCCATCCGGAATCGATCGATTTGTTTACGTTGCGGCGTAAAGCTTTCGGCGCGCTGCGTGAGTTACTGACGCGCGTCGCGCTGCGCCAGCCGCTGGTGATTTGCATCGACGATTTGCAGTGGGCCGACGCGGACAGCATTTTTCTGCTCGAAGACTTGCTGCGCCCGCCCGATGCTCCGCCGCTTTTGCTCATCGCCGGTTTTCGATCCGAAGACACTGAAGAGAAGCCTTTTCTAAAACAGCTTCTCATGCAGACCGGCACTGATACCTGCCGCGAAGTTTTCATTGGTCCATTGCCCGGAGGCGAAGCGCGCGAGTTAACCCGATCGCTGCTGGCGGCGGCAAAGCTTGACGCCGAACCGCTGATCGAATCGATCGTCAATGAGGCCGGCGGCAGTCCGTTTCTGCTGGAACAACTCACGCATTACGGCATGATGAACGAGCGGGCGGCAACGACCGGCGTGTCTTTGGCCACGATGCTCGAAGAACGCATTAAGCAGTTGCCGGCGGGCGCGCGCGAATTTCTCAACGTACTTGCCGTCGCGCGCCGTCCGGTTAATGAAGCCATCGCGCTGAGTGCGGCTGGCGTCGCCGGCGATGGGCCGTCGCTGCTGACGACTCTGCGCGGGGCGCAATTCGTACGGAGCAGCGGCACAGAATATGGCGTCGAGGTCTATCACGATCGAATCGGCGAGACGCTGGCGTCGTTGCTTGATGAAGGCGAGCGCAAACAGATTCATCGCCGCCTGGCCCAAGCGATCGAAGCGCGCGGGCTCGACGATCCGGGAAGCTTGTATCAGGACTATCTCGGCGCGGGCGAAACCGATCGCGCGGCGTTGCATGCCGAAGCTGCCGCGAAAAAAGCCGCGACGGCGCTGGCGTTCGATCGCGCGGCGCTCTACTTCCGGCGCGCCATTGAATTGAAACCCGAGGCGCCAAGCCTGGTCGAATTGAAGATTGGCTTGGGCGATGCACTCGCGAATGCGGGGCGTCCGGCTGAAGCCGCCGATGAATTTCTCGATGCGGCGAAATTGACTTCGTCGCGTCGCGCTCTCGAGTTGCGGCAACGCGCCGGCGCGCAACTCCTGATGGGTGGCCACATCGATGAAGGACTCGAAGTCTTTCGGATCGTCCTAGAGAGTGTGGGGTTGAAACTGGCGCGTGGCCCGAAGCGCGCGCTGCTGTCTCTCGTTTTGCGTCGATTGTGGATTCGACTGCGGGGCTTCGGATTCACCGAACGTGATGCCGCTTCGATTCCTGAAACCGATTTGCTGCGCATCGATACGTGCTGGGCTGTGGCCGCGGGCTTAGGCGTGGTTGATCTAATTCGCGGCGCGGATTTTCAGAGTTTACATCTGCTGTTGGCGCTGCCCGCGGGCGAGATTTCGCGGGTCGCGCGCGCAATGGCGTTTGAAGTAAGTCAGGCGGCGGCGCGGGGCGGTCCTGAGCGTGAGCATGTCGCCCGGCTTATGGAAAAAACCGAGGAGTTGGCCCAGCGCGCCGGCAATCCACAGGCGCGAGGCTTGGCAATCTGGGCGCGCGGCTTGAGCGCTTACCTGCTCGGGAATTGGAAGCAGGCTGCCGAACTTTGCGAACGCGCCGCGGAGATCCTACGTGATGAATGCACAGGGGTGACCTGGGAGTTAGCGATCGCGAATCGTTTTATGCTGGCGGCGTTGTTGTACCTCGGTGACATGGTGGAAGTGTCGCGGCGTGTGCCACAGCTTCTGTCTGCGGCGTTAGATCAGGGAAACTTGTTTGCCGCAACCGATCTGCGCACGCGCTTGAATATGATCTGGCTGGCCGCGGACGATCCGACGCGCGCGCGCGACGAAGTGATCGCGGCGATGACCACCTGGCCGCGCCGCGGTTTTCATTTGCAGCACTACACGTCGCTGGTAGCGCTGGCGCAAATTGAATTGTACACAGGCGATTACGAAGTCGCGTGGAAGCACGTCGAAGGCCAGCTTAAGCCGATCGAAAAATCTCTGCTCCTGCGCATCCAGGGTTTGCGGATCGACGCGACTCAGGTGCGCGCCCGTTTGGCCTTGGCGAGTGCCGTCGGGGATCAAAAGCAACGTCGTCTGCAACTCGCGGAAAAGCTGGCGACGAAAATCGAGCGCGAGAACATGGCTTACGCGACGCCGATGGCGACGCTCATTCGCGCCGGGGTCGCGAAGAAACGCGGAGACGAAGCCAGGGCAGTTAAGCACTTAGAGGATGCCTTGCAGAATTTCGAAGCTTCAAACATGCAATTGTACGCCGCGGTTACTCGTCGCCGATTGGGCGAACTAATCGGTGGCGACCAGGGCCGTGAGCTGCTCGCCAAATCGGATCGCTGGATGGCGAGACAAATGATCAAGAACCCGGCGAAGATGACGAATCTATTGGCGCCGGGATTCTAACGGCTGTGTTAGCATCGCAAACGAACAACTAAGCCAGTGTCGCAACCACTTCTCGCATCACTTTTCGATCAAACGGAACGCACGCCGCTCAGCGTGTCTGAGCTGACGGCGCAAATTCGCGGGGAACTGGAAAAGCGTTTCTTCACTGTTTGGGTCGAAGGCGAAATTTCAAATTATCGCGCGCAGAGTTCCGGTCATTGGTACTTCACGCTCAAAGACGAGTTTGCGCAGTTGAAGTGCGCGTGTTATCGCAGCAGCAACCAGCGAATTCGGTTTCGGCTCGAAGATGGCATGCAGGTGCGCGCCCGGGGGCGTCTGAGCGTTTACGAGCAGAAGGGCGAGTACCAACTGGTTGTTGAGTACGTCGAGCCGGTCGGCGCAGGCGCCCTGCAGCTCGCTTTTGAGCAAACAAAGCAGCGATTGCAAGCTGAAGGATTGTTTGCGCCGGAATTGAAACGCGCCATCCCGATCTTTCCGCGGCGGGTTGGCGTAGTTACCTCAGCCACGGGCGCGGCGATTCGCGATATCGTTAATGTCATTTCGCGCCGCACGCGCACGGTTCACGTTCTGCTCGCGTCTGCACGTGTGCAAGGCGAAGGCGCATCCCACGAAATTGTTCGCGCGATCCGCTTTCTCAACGAACATCATCAGCGCGCGCTGCGCGAAGGAAATCGTGAGGCAGCAATTGACGTCATGATCGTGGGGCGCGGTGGCGGATCGATTGAAGACTTCTGGGCTTTTAATGAAGAAGCAGTGGCCCGCGCGATTCGCAATTCGGCGATTCCGGTTATTTCCGCGGTTGGCCACGAGACTGATTTCACGATTGCTGACTTTGTCGCCGATCTGCGCGCGCCCACACCCTCGGCGGCGGCGGAAATTGTCGCCGCGCATGAAGCAGAATTGTGCGCCCGTCTCGCTGCGTTGAAGGCCACGTTCGCGCGATCGATTCAATATCGGATTGCCGGCGCGCGCAATCAGATTCACGAGTTGGCGCAATCGACTGCCTTTGACGCAGTGGCGGCGCAACTGCACGAGGCAATCGTTCGCGTTGACTCAGCCGATCATCGACTGCAAACTTCGATCAAATCCTCATTCGTCGAGATTCAACGCCGCATGAATGCTGCGGTCCACAGCCTTTCACCATTGCAACTTCGCGCAGTCGCCGCCGCTGGTCAGACACGGTTCGGTTCGTTGAGCCGATTGCGCGACAATGCGATCATGGCTCGTCTCGAAAACGCGAAACAATATTTTGCGAAAGCTGTCGCCGCGCTCGACGCCATGTCGCCTTTGAGAGTCCTGGAACGCGGATATGCGATCGCGCAGGACCAGCGCGGGCAAATCATCCGCGAAGCGAAAGCAGTTAACGCTGGGGATGAACTGCGGCTGAGGCTTTGGAAAGGTGTGCTCGACTGTCGAGTCGAAAGAATTGAGACCGAAAATTAGCTGCCGCCCCTCGCGTTGAGTCGGAGCAAACCCGTTGACACCCGGTAATCAACAAACGCATACTTCTTGTGTCTTAGAGACACTTCGTTTGACCAATGCTAGATACGGAACGTCAATACTTCGCTGAGCATCGCGCCGAGTTAGTTTCTCGGCACATGGGTCAATTTGTTGTCATCAGGGACGACGAACTTATCGGAGCATTTAATACCATCGAAGAGGCACTTGCAGAGGGAGCGCGGCGTTTTGGCTTAACACCCTTTCTTGTGCGTCAGGTGACCGTTACGGAAGAAGAAGAAGTAAACATTCCAGCTCTCACATTGGGGATACTCCGTGCCGATTCTTCACGTCCAGTATGATGCCAAGGGTCAAACACCCGATGGCAAAACAGTTCAAGTCCCGCCCAGTATAGCGCTTCTGCAGAACGGTCCTCGGGTTCAAGTAATAATTGGCGTGGCGCAAAGCTTTGCGGAGCAAGTTGTTCAGCAGGGGCAATCCGTTCCGAAGCCAGTGTCCGGTTTGGCTTTAGTTGACACTGGTGCATCCACTACTTGTATAGATGACTCTCTGGCGCGCGGCTTGGGGTTACCTGTGATTGATGTCGTCCAAATGACATCTGCCTCGCATGCTGACACGCAAGCGAACGTTTATCCAATCGAGATGGAGATTGTCGGCTCGCCAATCAAAGTTAACGTACCTCGTGCCCTTGGAGCTAATCTCACTCCCCAAGGAATCGTCGCTCTTATTGGTCGTGACTACCTGCAGCACTGCACGCTCTTCTACAACGGAGTAACAGGCCAGATCACCTTGTCGATCTAGCGTGGTTTTGACGATAGCTTGGTAGCATGAAAACGCAAAGAAATCGCATCGTCATCAATCTTGATCAGAACAAGCCGCGCGCGGCGCGTCAGAATGGATCCCGCGGCGGCTTTGGGCGCGTCCTTCTTTTGATCGGAATCATCCTGGTAGTCGTCGTTGGCGGGCTGGCGGCGGGCGGATATTTTTGGTGGCGAAATTATCAGAGCGGGCCCGCTTACGCGCTGGCTGTTTTTGCGGACGCGGCTCAACGAAATGATGTCGAGACCGTGGACAGCATGTTGGATTACGACGCCATTCTGAAAACATTTGTCGCCCAGACGCGTCCCGGACCAGCGTTAGGTGATTTGCCTTTGCCTAACTTGGGGCAGATTGAGGCGCTGAGCCCGTCTGTTTCGGCGAAGGTGAAACAGACGTTGCAGAATGAAGTCCACGCGGAAGCAAAACGCATTAGCGAGCGCGCCGCCGGTAAACCCTTCCTGGTGATCGCGTTGGCGATCGGCTGGGTCGTTGATATCAAGCAACAGGAGAACGTCGCCCAAGCCAACCTTAATATTCAAAACGAGAAGATTCAGCTTACAATGCAGCGCGACGGCGAACGTTGGCGAATCGTTGGCGTGCAGGATGATAACCTGACGAAGGTCTTAACGAATGCAGCCGTCCGAAATTTGCCGAGATGAGCACACCCAAAACGAAATCTTTTGAATCGTCTCTGGAAGAACTCGAACGCATCGTTCGTGAACTCGAGCAAGGCGAGTTGCCGTTGGAGAAGAGTCTCGAGTTGTTTGAGCAGGGCGTGAAGCTTTCGCGTGAATGCCAGGAGCGCCTTAATCAAGCCGAGCGTCGCATCGAAATTTTGATCCGCGACAACCAGGGACGGCCAACCATGAAACCGCTCGAAGCCGGCGAAGTTGCTGATAACGAATAGTCTGAATTCCCCTGTGTCCTCTGTGGCCAAAGAACCCGTCGCAAAAGATGCCCGCGAATTTCTGGCCTCCTGCCGCGCGCTAATCGATTCCGAACTCGATCGTCTAATTCCCAAAGTCTCCCAAGAACCGTGCCGTGTACACGAGGCGATTCGTTGGAGTGTCTTCGCGGGCGGAAAAAGGTTTCGTCCCGCGCTGCTACTTGCTGTTGGTCAGACATTCGGCGCCGGCCCGGAAAGCTTGATTCACACCGCGTGCGCGCTGGAAATGATTCACGCCTATTCGTTGATTCACGACGATCTACCTTCGATGGACGACGACGACTTGCGGCGTGGGCGAGCGACTTGTCATGTGAAGTTCGATGAAGCAACTGCGATTTTGGCCGGCGACGCGTTGCAAGCGTTGGCCTTTCAGACGATTGCTGAAGACGAACAACTCGACGCCGCGCTTCGCGTCAGATTGATTGCGGAAGTATCTCGCGCTTCCGGCACACCCGAAGGAATGGTTGGCGGACAGGCGCTCGATCTCGCGGCTGAATCGCGCGCTGTGACTGGCGCAGAACCCGAAAGCATTCATCGTCTGAAGACCGGCGCGTTGATTCGTGCTTCAGCCCGCTGCGGCGCGCTGATCGCGGGCACGAGCGAAAGTGAACTCGCGGCAATTACTGAATACGCGACCGACCTCGGACTTCTCTTTCAAATCACGGACGATTTGTTGGACGTGACGGCAACCGCGGAAGATTTGGGAAAGACGCCGGGCAAGGATGCCAAGTCGAGTAAAGCGACTTATCCGGCTGTTTATGGATTGGAAAAGACGCGCGAACGAATCGATGCCGCGCATCGAGCTACTTGCAGCGCGCTGACTGCGATCGGTTGCGACACAACGCTTCTACACTCCCTGGCCGACTTCATCCTGGCGCGTCAGGCGTGAGGATTTCAATTTGTTCTCTGTCACGGCTGCTTGGGCTCAGTTTTGACCGGGGCTGGCGGCATCTTTGTTGTGTCTTGCATCTGCGCCCATTTCGAGTGCTCCTGCGAAACCAAAGACTCGACCCGTTCAGCCAACTGCACCGTCGCGGTCTTCTGCGGCTCGGCCGGATTCGCATAAGGACCGGCGCTGCTTAAGAAAAGAAACTTCTCGTGCTTCAAGGCTTCGGCCGTCGATCGGTAACTGATCCAGTTTTGCTGGTACTGGTTGAGCTGCTGTAATCCTTCCAACAATGCGATCATCGCGCCGAGTGTGCCCGCAATTATTCCCGTAATAGCTCCGTATTTGGCCGAGAAGACTGCGCTCAAAGGTATCATTACGGAAATTGTTAGAGTGGCTTTCTTGAGTCGCTTGAACATGCGTTCGTTACGGCTGGCCTTCTTGTCGTAATACTGCAATTGATCTTCGAGCCGCTCCATCGAAACGGCAGTTTGGGCCATCGTGCGGGCACCCGTTGCGGTTGGTGTTGATGAGCCTTCCATCGTTTGATCCTCTTAGGTCTTTCTTGATTGATTCAGCCACTCTGAAACTTTCATTGTCTTCGATCCATCGCCAGCCTCGGAGATATGTACGTTCGCTCCCGGGTTATCGGCAGCATCGATGCCCGTCAAAATCGTGCCGCGGATCTTTGCGCCTGCGAAGTTGGTTCCGTGAATCGTCGCCACCTCGAAATTAGCCTTGCGAAGATCCGCATCACTAAAATCGACGCCACTCAAATCCGCGAGTTTGAAATTAGCATCTTTGCAATCAGCGCCCGCCAGCACCGCGCCGCTCAAGTTAGCCTGCCGGAATTGCGCGCCTTGCAAGACTGAATTTCTAAACGAAGCCGCAGATAGATCCGCATGATAGAAGTCTGCGTAAGTGAAGTCCGTCTTGGCCCAATACGCATCGGCGGCTTTTGCTCTCGACAAATCCAAGCCCCGCGCATTGGCCAGGACCTTTTCGCCGGCTTTTTTCGCGGTCGCGGGGATGTCCATCACCAACGCAATGGTGAGCGTCTTCAGGACCTTTTCATTTTCTTCAATCGATAGCGAGGCGCTCAGGACCTGGTTTGTAAGCTCAACTAATTCTTCGCGTCTGGCATCGCTTACGGTCCACTCGGAGGGAAATGACTTGAGAATCGCGCCCAGCTTTACGGCCGCTGCAGCGCGCAGCAAAGGAGACTTGTCGGACAGCTCTTTCACAATCCGTTGATAAGCCGCGTCAATATTCTTGCGCTTGTCGAAACCGAATTGCTCCTCATTCTTCTTCTCTTCAAAGGCCAACCGCTTCCGCGTGTTTTCACTCTGCCCGAGCAAGTAGCCACCCACGGCGCCGCCGACCGTCACAAAGAGGGCAATCATCTTGAGCCAGAACAAACTTCCACTGGTGTCGCTGCGAATCTGTTGAATTTCAGCCGCGAATTTTGCGATCTCGTATTGCTCTTTCGAGCTGGCCCCCGTAATCGGCGGCAGCGATCCCTGGATCGTGATCTTTTGTGTCTGGTAAACGAGGACCACGATCGCGATGCAAGTCAGGAGGACCAGAAAGATGATGATCGGCTGCCTGAGACCACGTCCCTGCTCCGTGCCATGTCGCTTGTTAGTCATGAAACTTATTCTAGTATCCGCGCTGATCGATGAAAGCTTACTTTGAGTTGCTCGACGTCAACGTGTACCCAAGGTCGATTCTCAGACGTAATCCTTTTTACCGCATCACCCGTTCCGCCGGAGCCCTGCGCGGGTTTGCCGTCCCAAACGATAATCACGAGATCAGATTGCTGAATCACCCAATCCATCGCTGCTTTATAAGCAAGATCCGAGCGAGCTTCATAATTCAGCCGAACCTCTTTGCGCGCCGACTCTTGTAGGCTGAGATATCGTCCCTTTGCCGGCCCGGAAACAAAGTCGTCGGCATAGGTTTCAAATGGCCGGACAATTTCCAGAGGCAGCTTCAATTTCACAGCGGCTTCGGCAAACAACGTGTCCGCTCCTTCGGCGATCGCTGAAACGGCCACCACGTCCCGGTGCTGTTGTCGCGCTCGCTCAAGAATCGCGGCGCACTGTTCAGCCACGAACAGCGTTGTTTCTGGGTTTGAAAAATAGCGATGACCGACTATGCCTACGCGAAACATTAGTTCTCAAATAGCTGGAATTAGAGAGGCAAGGAGAACTCTTCCTTGCGGATGATAAGACCGGTGACCCGAAAAGTGTCCGCACCATAATACAGCCTCAAACTCTCAGTCAATAGTTTTGCTGCACACTCAAAATGGAGTCGCTGAATCGATCTACACAGGCTAGCCATATCAACAATAGACGTGATTGGCACTCCCCGGTCTAATCACAACCCTCAACTGTGGCAACCCTCATGGCCGCGAACCGCGATCGGCAGGACAATCCGCCCAAGGTCAATAATCATGTTCAATCCAATCAATTACTACCCAGATAAAGTTCCGACTGGGCCGAGGACTACATCCATGATCAAACGAATTGCGGCAATCACGTTCATCTTTTTGTGCACTGCGGTCGCTTGGGCGATTTTGGGCGCGACGATTTTTCAACGGACATACGACTCAGGCAGCGCGTCCGGCAGTCGCGTGGAATCGACCTGGGGCGCGCCCCAAAGCCAGGCGCCGCCGACTGCTTCATTCGAAGAGACGGTGCCCAGGAAGGAAGAGAAAACTGAAAACGGGAAGAAAACTGAGACGATTACGCAAGAGAAAGTGACGACGGTGCTGCCGCTTGAAAGCAGCCACATTAATGTCGATCTGAATCTCGAGCATCGACAGAAAGGTTTGCTTTGGTACAGCACGTACAAGGTCGGCTATGACGGCGCGTATGCCTTCCGCAATACCAGCGACAAAGATCAAAACGTGAGCTTCACTCTAAACTTTCCCACGGACCAGGCAATTTATGACGATCTCGTGTTTAGCGTGGACGATGCTCCAGTCTCGCTCACCAACGAAAAGAACAGAGCCAGCGGCACGGCCCGCATCAAGGCTGGTCAGACTGCGCTGCTGAAGGTGGGCTACAAATCACAAGGGCTCAACGACTGGCGTTACCAATTCGGCAGTTCAGAGGTTGCGCAGGTGCGCGATTTCTCTCTGAAGATGACGACCAACTTCAAAGACATCGACTTTCCCGATAACACTCTGTCGCCGACCCAGAAGACCGAGACTGCGAATGGATGGCAGTTGGACTGGACTTACAAGAATCTCGTGTCGGGATATCAGATCGCGATGACGATGCCTGAGAAGCTACAACCGGGACCGCTCGCGGGACGCATAAGTTTCTTTGCGCCGGTATCACTCTTCTTCTTTTTCTTTTTGATGCTGATCATTACCACTATGCGCGGTATCGAGCTGCGTCCGATGAATTATTTCTTTCTGGCGGCGGCGTTCTTTTCGTTTCATCTGCTGCTCGCTTATCTGGTCGATCACGTTTCAATTCACCTCGCGTTTGCGATTTGCTCGGCCGTTTCGGTGTTCCTGGTCGTCTCGTATCTGCGGCTGGTGGTCGGGATGCGGTTCGCCACGCGCGAGGCGGCAGTCGCCCAATTTATCTATTTGGTGGCGTTTTCGTACGCCTTCTTCCTGAAAGGTTTCACGGGTCTCGCCATTACGATCGGCTCGATTCTGACGCTTTTCGTCGTGATGCAGGCAACCGGTAAGATTCGCTGGCGTGAAAAGTTTTCAACGCCACCGCCGCATCCCGAATTTCCACCGCCGGCGCCGGTCCCGACAGTGCAGCCGACATCAGCATGAGTTTTCGCGCAGCTAGAGTGGCTGAGTTTCGCCTTTTGTCGGGCCATCGCCCCAACGCTCGCGCATTCGCGTGCGAAAGCGTTCACGCTCTTCGGGTGTCATGTTGTCGAGGCGATCGGAAACACGATCCACGATTCGATCCGCGATCCGATCGCCAACATGACCTGAACGACCTCGCGACCTGCCCGATCCGGACATCCCAAATCCGCCAAATAGGATTCGGGACAGCAGCAGGATCCCCAAAGCTTCCCAGAATCCAATCATGCGGATTCCGAATAGTGTTGGCAGCAACCAATTCCATAGCTGCATCACGATCAAGCCGCCGATCGAAATGAACAGGATCATCCCAATGATTCCCAGCGGCGCGATCCAAATTAGTCTTTTCAACTTTCGTCGTTTCTCGTCCATCTGTTTGTCCTCGCTAATTCAGTTCTTCATAGACTTCCCGCAGGCGCTCGCGCAGTCGCAGGACCGCGTAACGTTTGCGCGCCAGAAGCGTGTTTACGCTCACGCCGGTGGCGGCGGACATTTCCTTGAAGCTGCGGCCTTCCAATTCATGACTGACAAAAACGTCGCGCTGCTCCTTCGACAACGCGGCGATTGCCGACGCCAGTTCATCGAGCAAGACGCTGCGCATGTAAGCCTCTTCCGGGCCGGCATCGGATGCGGGCAGGAGTTCTTCGAAACTCAGCGACTCCGCATCGTTGTCGTCGAGACTTGCCATCTTCTTCTCACGAAAAAGATCAACGATGCGATTGCGCGCCACGCGAAACAGCCAACCCGTGATGTGATCGATTGGCATCAACAGGCGATTCGCTTCCACGAACCGGTAGAACACGTCCTGTAAGATGTCGTCGGCGTCGCGCGGATCGGCCACGCGCCGGCGAATGAAATTACGCAGACGCGACTGCTCGCGTTTGACGACTTCGGAGATCCGCTGATCCTGTTCAGCCATCAGCCTCTGTTGTGACAGCGCCTCGTCCACCCATCATTGAAGACGGACGAGCGGCGTCAATATTGTAGGTGCGGATGCTCTTTTTTGTGACTAGAACCGCGTGGTCAGACTGAATTTAATCGCGCGCGGTGTGTCCGGCGAGATATTGTTGTTGCCGTCGGCGGAAAGGTAATCCGAGAGCCTTGCGGTTATTCCGAACCAAATTTCGATGATGGCGTGCGTCCGAGTTTATTGCGAAGCAGAGGCGCTCTCTCGAAACTGCGTTATCTCGCCGGGTTTGCGCATCATCTTATTCACTTCACCGACATGCAGTTCTTCTTCCGCAATAAGTTTCCGCGCATAGTCTTCAAGCAGAACAGAACGATCGAGCGCCAAATCAAGCAACCATTTGTAGAGCGCCAGGCCTGCTTTCTCCGTTTCGAGGGCTCAAGCAAGATGTCATTAATTCCGTGTTTGTGAGTTTCGAGCAATGCTCCAATCTTCAATGACGGATGCTCGCCGAAGTGAGTAACCAATTCGCCTGCTTGATTCGCATGCGACAGACAGGTGTTAGCCTCGCCTCGCAGCCAATTTACAATCGGAATGCGATTGTGACCAAAAACCATCATCGCGTAGTGCGTGTATCGGACGACCCCGGCCAGTTCTGTTTCCAGTATTTCATTAGCAAAGCGACTGCGCCCAATTTATCGAATTTGTCCTCGGACATTTTTTCTTCTCCTTTGCTGCGTCTTCAATTGTTTCGCAGACAGCGCTTCTCTAGAATCTCAAAGAGTAATTGAGCCGCACGCTGCGACCGATCTCTGGCGCAATGTTCTTGATGAATGACAGATGATTGCGGTACAAGGTGTCGCTCAAATTGTATCCGTTAACCGAAAGAACATGCGCCACTCGTTTGGTAACGAATGTGTACGAGGCGTTGAGATTGAATGTGAGGTAGCCCGCAGTTGGCGTTTCGTTATCAAAGAGACGATCTTGCCGGTTGACCAGAATCAATTCCGGTTGAAGGCTCAAGGCCTTGTAACGCCAATCGAGTCCAATCGTTCCGCGCAGCGGCGGAATGCGCGGCAAGGGTTTATTTTGCTCGGTGAGTTCTGCTCGCACGTAATCGACTTTGCCGTTCAGCCATAATGCGGGCAATATTCGCGCTTCGACGCTCGCTTCGGTCCCGACAAACCGGCTCGTTCCCTGCGCGTAGTTGATTATTGGAAGATTTGAGTCCGGGTCAGTCTGGCCGGTGAACCCAGTGAAGACAAAGTTACGAATGTTGTAGTAATAGACGCTACTCTCGAGGCGGACGCGCTGCGTGTTGTGTCGCACCGACAGATCGACGCCATCGCCCTGCTCCGCACTTAAGTTTGGATTGCCGATATAGAAGGTGAGAATCCCCGGATGCGGCCCATGGTTGTAAAGCTCTTCTAGCGCGGGCGCACGGAACGAATGCTGATAGTTAGCGACGAACGATCCGCCCTTCCACAACGGCACGCGCATCCCGGCGCTTCCGGAGAAGCCAACGAAATTGCGGTCCCGGAAATTGCCTTCCGGGTTGTAGCCGTTTTGCTCAATCCGCCCGCCAAATTGAAAACCGATTCGCTCCAGAGCGATCCGCTCTAAAGCATAAGCGGCAAACGAGTGTTGCTTCGTGTGCGGAGCAGGCGCTTCCTCGCCGATTGACAAGAAGTCGCGCGTAAAACCAGAGAAGCCGAAAGTGCCGGATAACTTTCCCTCTCGACGATGATTAAAGTTCGCGCGATAATTGAAATTCTTATTGGTCGCGGCGGAACCAAGTTCGGTTACATTCTCATCTGATTCAAACTCGAATTCGCGGACTTTGTAATCGTTGTATCGCGCGGCGAAATCGCCGCTTTCGATAAAGCTATTGAGGTTGCGCAAACCGCCCTTGACTTCAAAGCTGTGGCGACGCTCATTCAGGTACTCGAAATCAACTTCGTCCGGTTCTACCGGAATCCCGTGCCGTCGGCGATCAAAGGAATAACCGAACGCCAACCATCCCTTACGCGGAAACCAACCAGCGCCACCACTGACGTTTCCACCTCGAGCATAAGAATTCAAGACCGTTCCCAGTGGCGTGTGATAGTCATTAGCTTTTTGTGCTCCACCATTCCCGAAAAACAGGAAGTCCCTCACGCCATATTTGAAGCCTGTGCTGCCGCCAGCTTGCCAGTTGTTCGTTCCGCCGAAGGTTGTTAGGTAACCGGAGAGGCCGCGTTGATAAGTGTCATTAGTGGAAATGCCATTAACCACGCCCCCAATCGCGTTGCTTCCGTAGAGAAGGGTAGCCGGGCCTTTCCCAATTTCCACCCGATCGAGCGAAAGCACGTCGATGGGTTCCACCTCGTCCGCTGACTGCGAGGCGATTCCACCCAAGCGCAAGCCGTCCTGCAGCACCAGCACGCGATCGCCGTCGAATCCGCGAATGACCGGACGACCGGAACCCGGACCGAAACTTCGTTTAGCGACGCCAAGCTGATATTCGAATGCTTCGCCAATAGAAACGGGATTCTTTTGCGCCAGTTCGATGGCGCTGATGGAATTGACCGACTGATAGGAAGAGGCGATCGCCTCGGCCGAACCAGTCGCGGTCACGGTTACCTGCTCGCTAACAGGTGTAAGAGTCAATTGAAAGTCAAGGGTCTGATCGCCGCCTGTCACTTCGACGGTCTTAACGACATCGGGCACGCGATCGAGATGAGCGAAGATCTCATACTTCCCAGCAGGGAGATCCCTAAATTCAAACGCGCCGCTTTCATCCGTGAAGACCGATTTCCTCAACTCCGCGACTGTCACGACTGCGTTTCGCGCCGCGGTTCCCGAAGGCGCAATCATTACAGTGCCGTGAATCGTTCCGGTTACTGCTGAACCCTGCCCGTAAGCGGCACGACAGACGACGGCAAGAATGGAAAATAGTATGAGGAACAACAAAAGATGCTTATACGCCAACATTTCTCGGAATCTTTCCTTCCTGAATTTTTGACTTCTGCCTGTTTTGATATTGACAATCATTTTCAGAACGACTGCGAGTGTACCGGCTAAGAACTTGAGTCGTCAAGAGAGATTCCATGTCTGGTGTGATCTAAATCACAAGATTTGACGGCGACAGGTTTGGTTCGAGAAAAGGCGTTGAATGTTAGAATGAGCGCCGCGGCAGGAGCAGCAATGGCAGGAAGAGTGAAAGTCACGCGGCAGAAAGAGGGGTCGGCGATTTCGGCTGACGAGTTCCTGTCTTTGAAAAAGCCGAAAGGCGATCTGATCGTTGAAGTTGATCGGCAGCGAGTCTCCGTCACGAGCCTGGATCGAATTTATTGGCCGGACGAGAAGCTGACCAAGTTTGATTTGCTTTGCTACTACTTGAAAATCAGTTCGCATCTCATGCCCTTTTTGAAAGATCGGCCGGCCATTCTGCAGCGCTACCCGCGAGGCATCAAAGCCCCGATGTTCTTTCAGCAAGACACTGGGAGTGCGCCGGCTTTTATAAAGACGGTGCAACTAGTGAATCAGGAAGGCCGTGAAGTGAACTATTCGGTTTACACGACGGTCGGATCGCTTCTTCATTTTGTAAATCTCGGCACGATCGAACAGCATCCGTGGCACTCGACTTTGAAACATCTCGACAAGCCGGATTATCTTATGCTCGATCTCGATCCGAAACAGGCGCCCTGGAAAAATGTTCTGGAGGTTGCGCTCGTCTGCAAGGAAGTTCTTGACGAAGTTGGGTTGCCGTCATTTCCCAAAACCTCTGGCTCGTCGGGAATTCACATCTACCTGCCGCTGAAACCGAAGCATGACTTTCGAAAAGTTGCCGCAGTGGCTGAGGCACTGGCGGCAGAAGTCGCACGACGCGCGCCGAAGATTGCCACGATTCAACGATCCCTTGCGAAGCGGCAGAAGCAACAGGTCTATGTCGATGCGATGCAAAATGCGCGCGGCAAGACGATCGCGGCGGCTTTCAGCGCACGCGCAAAACCCGGCGCCACGGTTTCGATGCCGCTGAGCTGGAAACAGATTGAAAAGGGCGTGAAAATCTCAGACTTCACAATTCAGAACGCGCCGCAGCTCATCAAGCTAAACCAGCCCTGGAAAGATTTCTTTGAGCAGCGCCAGGAATTGAAACTCCCGAAGTAGCCCACCATCATTCGCTTTCTGCTCCCCGCGTGATAAAAGGAACTTTCGCTCGACTCCGCGCGTGATTTAGCTCATTACCACTTCAAAAAAGGAGTTCTTTGATGAGAGTCCATGCCAGACTTCCGCTGCCCGTGCTGGTAGCGGTTATGTTGTCCGCTGTAATCACCGTTTCTGCTCAGGTAAATTCCGAGTCGTCGCAATCCGCATCATCGACTGATTCCATGTTCAATGAAATCGGACTGCTGAGAAAGACGCTCCAGACTTTGAACAGCCGCTTGCAAGCTATTACGTCAGAATTGTTGTCTCCCGCTTCGAAGCAAAACGACAACGAGAAGGTGAAACAGATCGCCACGAATCTCGATCTGCTCGCGCACACCGAGGAGCGCGCGGAAGTTTTGCGCAAACAACTTATTGAATTGATCGAAAAAGAGACTGCTTATCGAACGCGCTTGACGCAAATGGATGAAGACATGCGTCCCGAAAACATCGATCGTTCGATGGCCGGAATTGGCGGCACGCGCACGGCGGAGATGCGCGACACGCGCCGGCGCTCATTGGACAGCGAGCGCAGAGGACTGGAGAGTTTGTTAACGCTGGCGAGTCAAAGTCGAATCAGGCTCGAAGAAGATGTGCGCCAAGCTGACTTGCTGGTGGCGAAATTTCGGCAGCGTTTGTTTCCGCTGATTGATAAGCAGTTGGATAAGTTGAATCCGTACTGAGCATTCAAGGCTGACTCAGTTTCCGCTTTCCTGCCACGGCGTCGTCGTAGGCGCCGCCCTTAACGCGGCCCAGATTGATTGCCGCATCGAACTCCTTCAACGCTTCAGGCTTCTGATCGAGAAAAGCGAGAATGCGTCCCATCGATTCGTGCGCGTGTGAAAGCAGGGCTTGATCAGTTTCAGGTGTGGCCGCTGCGACCGCCAGGCGGTAATTCGCGAGGGCGCGATTCAAACGTTGGGTTTGTTGTTCGTCATCGGTGGTATCGCGTGCCCACAAACTCGCGGTTTGGCCCAGCGTAAACAACAGCCGCGCGTCGCCCGGATACTCCTGCAACAACGATTTCAGGCGCGACTCGGCTTCTTCGTAATTGCGAATCTGGAGAAGCTTCTCGATCTCCGTGAGGTTCTTCAGTAGCTTAGTGTTCCGCGAGTTGTCGGCCGCGTCCCGAGCTTCCGCGCCCGGATCGATGAGCCAGGTTGAATAACGCGGATGAGCTTTGCGGGCGGCGAGCGCGCGATCGCGAGCCCCAGTGGCATCCGCGATGCGCTTGCTCTCTCTTGCCGGATCGATGCCGGTGGTTAATTCGGCGAAAAAGTTTGCGATGTCAAAACCCGAACTCTGCACGTCCCGCAATTGATCCGCGTAAAAGAAATCCAGCAGCGAGCCGTTTTCATATTCTTCCGCCAGCCGCGCGATCGCTTCATCGGCAATCGAAGCGCGCGCGCTATCAGCTTCGGCCGCGATGGCTTTGCGCTCAGCGTCGCTCTTCGCCTGTTGCAATCGCGCGCGTTGAAGCTCAGTGACCCAGGCGAGCCGATTGGCTTCTTCGTAGCGAACGTCCGCAGCTATCACGAGCGAGCGGCCCACCACGACGAAGGGATCGAGCGAGGTGACGCCATCCGCTTTAGTGCGCGCAGCGATCAGTTGCTTGATCGGTTCGCGTTGTTGCGCGATCTCTTTGTTGAATTTCAGGACGAGCGGATCGATCACGAATTGCAGAAATCCACGACGCAACTCTGACGAGGCGGGATCGGTGCCTTCCGGCACAATCGCGTAGTAATTATCGGCGATAACCCGAAAATTAATCGCGCCCGGGGCCGCCAGCAAGTCCGGCACAACGTAAAACTTTCGTTCGTGCTCGCGCGTCGAGTAAACCATCACCGACGAATTTTTCTTGTCAGGACTTTTCACGCGCACGCGTTCAGTGCTGACGATAATCGGTCGCGTGTGCAGGTACGACAGGACTGATCGAACCATTTCCGCCGTCGCTGGCCGCATGCGATCGCCTTCGGCCTGATAAGCGCGCATGTGTGAAACCAGGCGCTCGTCGATTCCAGACTTGCGATAAAACTCGCGCAGGAGCGGCGCAAAGTCGAGCACCTCAAGCACGCCTCCCGGCAAATCTTCCGAACGTTCGGGCGCGTCGAGCAGTGGCTGTTGCCCCATCGCATAGGCCAACGAAACATAACGGGCGGCCTGATCTGCGGCCGTGGCCGGCGGTGGCAATTTGTAGCGCTGGAAAAAATTCTGCAGACGCTCGCGCAACGCGGGATCGAGGTTCGCCTGATCTTTGCGCACAAGCTTCCGAAACGCGGATGGTTCCTTGCCCGGCGGCGTCGGATCGAAACCGGCTGCATCCAAGGCGGCCATCATGATGATGAGTCGCGCATCGGGTTGCACCGCAACTCCGTATTCTGACAACTCGAAGGGCGTCGAGGGACGGGTCTGCGTCGCTCCGGTCGCGGGGGAATTGGTTTGGGGCGTCGTCTGCGCAGCAACTCCGGCCGCAAAAACAGCCAGCAAGACTACCGGTAAAGCTTTTCTCAACATGATGGAGATTATGAAAAATCTGAGCAGGAATCGAATGAGCTATGTTAACTGATGGTCGCGCTCCGGCAAAATCAGGAAACCGGAATTGAGATGAGGCCGCGGGCGGACCGGATGCCATCAATCAACGTCTGGAATCCAGAATTTCTGACTGTTTACTTCGACAGCTTTTAGGCCACGCTCTGGCAATTCCTCTTCGTTCAGCCCCAGAAAAGTAAAATGAGGTAAGTCGCTAAGCACGGTCTGAAACCAGCCATGTTGGGCCATGATTTCGCGAACGCGCGGATCGAGAAATTCATTCGCGTCAAAGGCCAGCATCGCGATGTGCTGGGAAGTGCCCGGCGCCGCGATCGAATAGAGCACGGACTTTGACAGATCTTTGCTGAAGAAGATTCCGTCCCTTTCCAGTTCGAGCACTTCCGGTACTTGCTCATGCACAGGTAGCGCACGCAACCGATCGGCATCTCCGATTTTCAATCTGCCAGCTTTGGTCCAATGATCGAGCGCTGGAAGGAATCGCGAGTTCCAAAGACGGACTGTGTCAGCGTAACTGCGGCGCGCCGCTTCGGCGCCGTCGCGAGGCGTGATGTCCAAGCCTTCGCCATGTGCCTGAGTGCGGGCCTTCAGCAGCGCGTCCATGGCTGCGGGTTGCAGTTCGATCGTGGCATCGCCGATTCTTGCCGAAGCAATGCCGGCCGCCTTCTGAAATTCCAAAACTTGTTCTTCGCTGGCAAAGACACACGACGGTGGCGGCAGAATATTCTTCGCGCCGATGAACATCGCGCCGTAGTCATGCAGTACGCGCCGTGCGACGACATCACCTTCAGGGCAAATGGTGGCGAGATTTGCGCCGCGCTGTGTTAGTTCGCGCTGGAGTGTTTGATAGAAAGATGATGAAAGGTTCGCTGCTGTCATTAACTTAGGTGGAGCTGAATATTAATTCGCGGTGCCGCGAACAAGCAAAGTTCCATCCGTAGTTCGATATACTATGGCGATGCATTTGAGCAAATTGGCTGCGGAAATAGTTTCGCACTACGAGCGTCACGGCTGGAAATTGCGTCGTGTATTAGTGCGGCCTGACAAGCGGGCGGAAGTGGACCAACACGAGTTTCGAGAAGCTACGATTGTCGAGTCAGATTTTGATGCGCTTTGGTTCGCGCGGTCATCAACCAATAAACGTGAAGCGTGGGAACTGCGGCTGCTTTCCGAACAACCTTACGCGTTGTTTGAAGCTTTTGAAGTTGACGAGTCGGAAGAAGATCGAGAGGACGCGCGGCGCGAAATGGAAAATCGCATGCGCGAGCACGCCCATCGCTAAATCAGCCTTTTCCAATCCTGACTGGTATGATCATCTTTTGACCTTCTCGCAGAACGGTGATGTGAACGATCGAAAGCGGCACGGCGCGCCTGACACGTGACAAAAACTCATGCGGCGTGCGAATCGGAATGTTGTCAAAGTCGGTGATGATATCGCCAACCTTAATGCCAAAAAGTTCGGCCGGGCTATTCCGCTCGACATAATCGATCTGCACGCCATAGGTCTTGGATGACGGATCGTTGATGCGCGTCATTCGTTCGCGCTCGAATCCAAAATAGCCTCGGCCTTCAGGTCGCTGAGCGAACTCTCGCGCGAGTCGATCATTTTGCTCTTTTGAAACTGTCGTCAGTTGCGTTGTCTTCAAAACACCGTCGCGCAGATAAGTGACCTCTACGGTTTTGCCGACCGGCGTGTGTGCCAGCAGATCCAGGGCGTCAACGGCTTCGTTGACCGGATGACCGTCAATGCTGGTGATGATGTCGCCGCCAACTAAGCCGGCTTTGTCTGCGGCGCTTCCCGGCGGCTCAACATTTCCGAAAGTTACACCACCATCGGTCGTATCGAGATCGTTGACACCCAGGTACGATCGACTTTGGGCAATACTGACGGCAGGTGGCCGCGGGATGCTGCGCTTAATTCCACTCATCAATCCGCCAAACGCGAAGACCGCCACGAGGGCGATCCATATCCATGTCATGCCACCAAAACGCGAGGATCGCTTCGATTTGTAAGCACCCGCGCCCGCGGTAATCAGAGGCGCGTTGACACTTGGATAGAAAGGCGTTGTGCCCGGATTGCTCCTTGATGTGGTTGCGCCGGGCAGCGGAACGGTGGCCGTGTATTCGGCCGGGCCTTCGCCCAGGCGATTGCCGCAAGAGCGACAGAAGCGCATCTCTTTCGGCATAGGCGAGCCGCACTGCGTGCAAACTCGGTCACCGGCGCTGAAATTTTGCTGAGGCTGCATATCGAATTTCTTGTTTGAACGAGCAGCGATTTGAACTGGCAAAAATTATACGCCAGCCTCAGGCTGCGAGTTGCGAGTTTTTCAAGATGGCCTGGTACTCTCCAGTTTACGAATCAGGAGCGAGCAAGTATAGTCGAGCTACCCCAAATCGATTCCCAAAGGAAGTTTAATGGAAGTAACCAAAGCCCTGGCGGCGCTACAGCCGCTGTACTGGAAGCCAAACATCGAAATTATCACGACCGACGGCTATCGCGTGCGCGGCATCGTGCGCAGCATGAAGACCACGCAGGCGTTGACGACTCCAAGCGTGAAAGTCGAACGCGCGGATGGCGAAGTCGTGAAAATTCCGTTCACCTCGATAATCGAAATCATCAATCACAACCAGTAAATAAGCATGTCGCTCGAATTTGCCGTCGATCATCCCTGCAGTCTGCGCGCGCGTTATGACGAAAAGCATCTGCGCGATTGGGGCCGCCTGAGCAACCTGCACACAATTCTGACAACCGTCTATCAGGGCGTTCCCGGACCGGACAAAATTGATTGGATCGAAAAGTCGAGCGCCGAGATCGATATTCTCCAGACCGAGACTGCTGTCTGCGCAGATTGTCCCGCATGCCTGCCTGCCGAGGTGGCGGGTGAAGGCGAGGCGGTCGGATGTCTCGGCCGCATCAATTATCCCATTGACGCGCAATTCGAAAACTTTATCGCCAATCGCATTCAGCTCACGCTCGACACGGTTGACGCGCCGGACTATCCGCGCCTGCTCCAGATTCTGATCGATCCCGAATCGCCCTTCGACGGAGAGGCCACCAAGGAACTGCGTCGAGTGACGACTGACGACGGGTTGCGGTTCTTCGAGTTGCGTTTGCCGATTCGTCTTTCGCGTGCCGGAGCGCATCTCACGACCGATAATGTTTTCGATTTGCTCGCTGGCTTTCGATCGGAGGATTCCGAGCAGACTGGTTACACGCGCGAGTTTCCGCTGGCGGCGACGGGTGACTATTACGATTTTCTCGACTTGATTTTGCGAAACGATTTGAGCGAATTAGAACGCGAGCGGTTGCATGCGCGCAGCCGCGGCTACGCACAATTCCTGCGCTTGTTGGCCGCGTTGGAACGCGCGGAGGCTTTGGAAACGCGCGTCCTCGTCGATTGATCAGTAACAGAAATCCAGCATGATTATTGAAGAAATCACCACTACGGCATTCGAGCAGCACACGCGTGTCGTCGGCTGCGAAAAGACGAAGCGCGCGATCTGCATCGATCCCGGTGATGATTCCGACGCGATCGTCGAGGCGATCGACAAGCATGGATTCGAGTTGCAAGCCATCGCCTGCACGCATGCGCACATGGACCATGTCGGCGGCGTGGCTGGATTGAAGAAACGAAAGCCCGAAGCGAAGATCATAATTCATCCGGCTGATGAACCGATTTATCTGCAGCTTCCGAATCAGCCGGGTTGGCTCGGCATTCCCCGCTCGCAATGGGCCGCGTACGGCTTTGATTACGAGCAGCCACCGAATGTCGATGAACATTGGAGCGATGGACAGACTTACAACGTCGGCGAGCTGGGTTTCAAGGTGATTCACTGCCCGGGACACACGCCCGGCCACATCGTTCTGTTCGAACCGACCGAGATGAAAGTGTTCGTGGGCGATTGCCTGTTCGCGGGTTCGATTGGCAGAACCGATCTGCCGGGAGGATCAACCGACCAGTTGATGGATTCGCTGTTCAATAAGATTCTGCCGCTGGGCGATGACGTTGAAGTTCTGTCGGGCCATGGCCCGAACACGACGATCGGTTACGAGCGCCGCACAAACCCGTTTCTCACCGGCATGTATTCGATTGGTGGAAGTGGAAGGTTCTGAGAGAAGCTAGGCCGCAGATGAACGCGGATTAACGCAGATAAAACGTGCCTGGGTTTCTTATCTGCGCTCGTCCGCGAAAATCCGCGGCCTAATTTTTCGATCACTACTTCTCAACGATGTCCTTTTTCTGGCTTACCACGAACGCCAGCAAATCGTTCTTCTCCGCCGCGGGAACTTTGTACTTATCGAGCGCGGCGACGAGATGTTTCGCCGCAGCGTCCCAATCGGCTTCCGTAATTCCTAACCCCTTGTGCGAAGTCCGCATCTCGCGTCCGGTGTAAACGCATGGGCCACCAGCCGCGGCGCAAAATTGATCGAGAATGTGCTGGCGCAGGCGCTTCTTTGAATCGTCGCTAAAGCCGGTTAAAAACTTTTCGAAGCGCTTGTCGGTCGCCAGCCGGGTGATGAAGTCATCAACCACGAGTGCGATCGCATCGTATCCGCCGAGCCGCGCGTACAGAGTTTTCTTCTCCTGCGGAGGTGTTTTGGCGCTGGTCGAAGCTGAAGTAGAAGCACAAACGCTGAGAGCCAAAAAGAACGTGATAGCAAGGGTAATTCTTTTCATCGTTGTCTCCTTTGGAAATGATTGTTTGAACTAATCCGACAATTAGCTAACCCAATTCAGTTCGGCGCCGTCACGGCTGGGCTTAGACGTACCGACGCGCCGTCACGATTTGCGCGCACGCGCAGACGGCGATGGCCGGTGTTGTCTGCGTTCGAGCTGTAGGTGATCGTGTAGGCTGTGCGCATCTGCGCGACAATATCGTCGTAAGCCTTTTGCAGATCATCCAGCCGTTTAATTGAATAGAACACGCCGCCGGAAACCTGCGCCAACTTTTCACCTTCCTCCGCCGCGCGCGTCGTAATCGTCAAATACTTCGTGCGCATCGGATCGACTGTGATTGAAGGTTTAGGCACGCTCCCTTCGGGAATCAGACCTGACGGAACGTAGAGCGGATAAATTAACGCCCCTGACTCAATTGTCGCCTCGAGAATTGCCGGAAACGGCACGAACGATTTGTTGTCATCGCCGTCCGACATGATGACGACGGCAGTGCGCTCGCCGCGCAAGGGCCTGAGCGTATCCACCAGCGTGTAACCCAGCGCATCGTACATTGCGGTCGCGCCACCTGCATCGAGTTCGTCCAGCTTCTTCGAAAGCAAACGTCGATCGGTTGTGAAATCTGAAATTATTTTGATGTCATCGTGGAAGCTGATGATCGAAATGCGATCCTGCGGGCTGGCCGTGTTGAGAAAATCACGGGCGGCTTTGCGAATGAAGTCGATCCGCTCTTCGACACTGCCCGAAACGTCGAGCAACAGAACGAGATTGAAAGGCTCAGTTGACGGGGTGACGGTGACGATCTTTCTCTCGGCGCCATCTTCATAGACGGAAAAGTCGGCGTCACGCATTCCGGAAATCGCGCGCCCATTGCGATCGGTCACGCTCGCGTTGACCCGCATCAGTTGCGGTGTCACGGCGGTAGCCATTTCGCCGGGCGCACGCAGCGCCACTAGCGACGGTTCGCGTTGCGGCGGCGGCAGGGTCTTTGCGTAATCGCCAAAGTAGCGCGGGCTGACTTTTCTGATCGCGTCGGCTAACGGGCCGTCGCCGCTGCGCACGATCGCTTTCGCCGCGTCGGTCAAAGGCCGCTCACGCAAATCATTCGGCGCCATGCTGGGATCGACATTCAGCAGAATGACGCCGCGTTGCGTGATGAAATTTAGTTGGACGAGTTGCTGTCGCTCTTCCGGTTTAGGTTCGCTTGGGTCTGTTGCCGCCGCGTTTGCATTACCATCGGTAGCAGCTTCAGTCGCGTCCGGCTTCTCGGGCTTCTTTTTCTTTTCTTTCTTACGCTTTGCGTCTGGCCCGATCGTGCCGCTGATTGAAAACGCGCCGGCGCGACCTTCCTTGACCTTCGGCAGATCGACGTCGCTGAGAAATCGCGGGCGGCTCGATTCCCATTGAAACTTCAACTTGAGCGCGTCAGTCGGAACGTCGGCGTGAATCGTTCCCGTGTTCGTGACGACGCCGGCAACTTCCAAATCGCCAATCACATCGACCATGCCGGTTTCGCTTTCTACTTTCACGCGCGAGCGCTTGGGCACATGCACAGTTAGATCGATTCGATAAGGCCGTTCGCGCACCGTGATATCGTTTCCCGAAACGATGATGTCGCTCGGGTCGACAGCGGAAGTCGGCGAAGTCGCCCGCAAGCTTGACTTATCTTTTTCGTTATCCGATGCGATGACCGAGACGCGGCCAGTTCGGTTCTTGATTGTGAAGGATGCCTTGCCGCTGCCGCTCAGCTCTTTTTCGAATGCTTGCGCGTTTGCCACGCGAGCAGACAAACCGGGCAGAGTCAGAAGCGCCGGAAGGAGTACAAAAATTAATCTGGACTTCGAAAGAAAAGCGGTACTGCAAAACATAGCGCCTGATCTTGCCTGTGCCGGGGATTGACGGTCAAGTTAGAATGGCCGCGCAAAGTCATGGCTGAGCGACGTTTCAACTCATTCGCAGAATTCTGGCCGTTTTACCTCGGCGAACACAGCAAACCTGCGACTCGTCTGCTGCATTGCGTCGGCTCGCTGGCGGCCATCGCCGTCGTTGTGACCTTTATAGTAATCGGCCACTGGTATCTGTTCCCGCTGGCTTTGATTCCCGGATATGCATGCGCCTGGATTGGCCATTTCTTTATCGAAAAGAATCGTCCCGCAACGTTTACGTATCCCCTTTGGTCATTCATGGGCGATTGGAAGATGCTGGCGCTGATGTTGACGGGAAAACTGAAGAGGTAGCGCAAATTGCCAATTTGCACCACTTGAATGCGAGAAACCAAATCCCAACGAAAAGATCGCACCGAGCAGATCATCAAGCTTCTCAAGCGCGCACACCCGGATGCTCATTGCGCTCTGAATCATTCGAACGCATTTGAACTTTTGATCGCAACGATTCTCTCCGCGCAATGCACCGACGAGCGCGTCAACATCGTCACCGCCGATCTCTTTCGCAAGTATCGCAAGCCTGAGGACTATCTAAAGGTGCGCGACACCGAGCTTCAGCAGGACATCAAGACGACTGGCTTCTTTCGCAACAAAACGAAATCGATCCAGGGCGCATGCAAAATGCTCGTCGAAGATTTCCAGGGCGAGGTGCCAAAGACGATGGAGGAGTTACTGAAACTGCCTGGCGTCGCACGCAAAACGGCGAACGTCGTGCTCGGCGTCGCCTATGGAATCGCTGTTGGCATCGTAGTAGATACGCACGTCGGCCGCTTATCGCATCGGTTGCGACTGACGAAGCAAAAGGATGCCGTGAAGATTGAAAACGATTTGCTGTAACTAGTGCCGAAGAAAGACTGGATCATCTTCTCGCATTTGCTGATTTTTCATGGCCGGCGAGTTTGCAAAGCGAGACGGCCGTTATGCGAGGAATGCGTTGTTGAAGAGCTGTGTCCTTCGTCGATGTTGAAGACGGGGAAGATGCCTCCGAGTTAGCCTTCTTTCTTCGGTCGCTCGTTTGCTTTCAAGACTCGCTTGCGCAGACGGATCGTTTTCGGTGTCACTTCCACCAGTTCGTCGTCGGAAATAAACTCGAGCGCTTCTTCCAACGAAAGATCTTTCACCGGCACGAGGCGCATCGCCTCGTCCGATCCCGACGCGCGCATGTTCGTCAGCTTCTTTTCTTTGATGGCGTTCACGTCCAGGTCGACGGCGCGCGCGTTCTCGCCAATGATCATGCCTTCATAGACTTTCGTATTCGGTCGAATGAAAAGCGAGCCGCGTTCCTGCAAATTGAAGAGCGCGTAGGTCGTCGATTCGCCCATGCGATCGGAAACAAGTGAGCCGGTTCCGCGTCCCTTCATTTCGCCCATCCAGCGATCGAAGCGCAAAAAAATCGTGTTCAGCAAACCCGTGCCTTTAGTTTCGGTCAGAAACTCGCCGCGAAATCCAATCAGCCCGCGCGAAGGCGTTTCGAATTCCATGCGTACGCGACCCGTTCCGTGATTGACCATCTTGGTCATCTGACCTTTGCGCCGGCCCATGGCTTCCGTGACCACGCCGATGCATTCTTCGGGACAATCAACCACGACTTGTTCGATCGGCTCCTGCAACTCTCCGTTCACACGTCGCGTGATGACTTCGGGCTTGGAGACCTGAAGCTCGTAACCTTCGCGGCGCATCATCTCGATCAAAATCGCGAGCTGGAGCTCGCCGCGGCCAGAGACTTTGAATTGATCCGGCGAAGCGGTTTCTTCGACGCGAATCGCGACGTTGCCCAGGACTTCGCGATCGAGACGCTCTTTAATTTGCCGCGAAGTAACGTATTGACCTTCGGTTCCGGCAAATGGCGAGTTATTCACGCTGAAGATCATTGCGATCGTCGGCTCGTCAACCGCGATCGATGGCAAGGGTTTAGGATTGTCCGGCGAAGTGATCGTCTCGCCGATATTGATGTCTTCGACGCCCGCCAGCGCTACGATCTCTCCGACGCCGGCACTTTCTGCTAACTGACGCTTCAGACCTTCGAAAACGTAAAGCTCTTTCACCCTGGTCTTTTTGACTGCGCCTTCGTGCCCGGCGATCACAATCTCCTGGTTCTTGGAGATTTCGCCCGAGAAGATTCGTCCAATCGCCAGCCGCCCGACGTACTCGCTGTAA